>DASSRO010000001.1:0-11992 GCA_035701745.1 Candidatus Sulfotelmatobacter sp.
TGGAGGAACAATCTCTGGAAGCTGTCTATTCCTCAGTCCTGATCCCCGCGCTTCGCTTGGCCGAAGAAGATCGTCACATGGACGCCGTCGGCGAGCGAACCAATGAATTCATTTCTCAAAGCACGCGTGAAATCATCGACGATTTAGGTGACCGCGTCCTGGCGCAAGACCCCGCCAGAAAGAGAGAACACCAGAAGAACGACGATGACAAAGGCGTAGACGAAGAAACTCTCCCTGATCCTTGCCTCGCCGACATCCGGATTGTTTGTATCCCTGCAAGGGACGAGGCCGATGAGCTGGTTGGGATGATGTTCTCGCAGATCCTGCGCCAGGCCGGTTATTCCGCGACCTATCTCGCCATAGGCACCGTCGAGGACATGCTGCAACAGGTCGGCCAGGGAAATTTCCGCATCGCTTGTGTCTCGGCTCTTCCACCATTTGCTGTAGGGCAGGCCCGTTCGCTTTGCAAGCGCCTGCATTCGCGTTTCCCCGATCTGACAATCATGATCGGCCTGTGGGACTTCGCTGGCGGAGTGATCAAGGCTCAAGAACGAGTCGGGTCGAATTGCGGCCACAGCGTCGCCACCTCGTTAGCTGAAGGCCTCCTGCAAGTTCGACGAGTCTCTGCCCTCGACGCTCCTCAGGGCGCAGAGAACTCTGAATCTGGTAGGGAATACAAGATCGAGGCCCCGTCCGACCATTTGGCTGCCGCGCTCGAAAAACCCGACCAGGACGAGATGCGCCTGGACGAAGAGGAAGGCGTGGAAGAACAGAACGACAGCTCCCGCCGCCGTGATCCCGCAGCTTGAAATCCACACCTGTCGTTTTCGGTACGGGATTCGCTGTATTGAGCCTGCGCCCCCTCGCAATTAGGCTATTTTCGAATTCGAGTGGTCATGGGTTAGCGTCGGTTCGCTCGACATTCGACCCTCACGACCACCCTTCTCGCCGATTCTTTGTCGCCCTTTCGCGAGGTGCCGGGCGGGAAGTTCTTGTCGGACAACCAGCACTGGGCTTCGCATAGCCATCCGGGCTCCACTTTTCAACCCGGTTTTTCTCAAATCAATTCGCAAAAGGAGACGACATGAAAAAATTGATGACCATTGTTTTTGCTTTGGGCCTGCTTACTTCCATGAGCCTGATCGCTCAGGACACCATGAAGCAAGACAATATGAAGGCCAGCAACACCTCCACCAAGGCTGCCAGCATCACCGGCAAGATCAGCGACGACGGCAAGACCTTCGTAAGCGACAAAGACGGCAAGAGTTGGAATATCGGCAATCCCGATGCGGTGAAGGGTCATGAAGGGCATCATGTCACCCTGAAAGCGCACGTGGCCGCCGATACCGGCACCGTCGAGGTCGTCTCGCTCAAAATGGCCGGCGACAACATGAAGAGCAACATGAAGTAACGATCAAGATATCTCCCAAGGGCCGGCATTTTATGCTGGCCCTTCTGTTTTTGCGGTCAACACGCGCAACGGGATTAAAAGCGCAGTGGAGAACGCCTCTCAGGCGAGGCAAGGTGTGCTGCCGCCGAGGCGCTAAATTGGTTGCGCGTTATCGAAGAGGATCACGGAAGTTTGTTCCCCGGCAAGGGACTCCCTTTGGCAAGCAACTTCGGTGGAACTCCGGCCGGCGGCTGGCCTTTAGGAAGAAGTCGGGGAACCGCAGTAACCCGCAGTCCCCCTTTTGGGCTCAGACCCGAATCTATATCTCGATGCCCGGCCCCACGCCTCGTTCGAAACTCTGGCCTAGACTGCGCTTCGCCCCATCACAAAGTGAAGGATCAGCGAAATTACGGCAAAGACGAGCAGCAGGTGAATCAGCCCGCCCGCAACGTGAAACACGCTAAAGCCAGTGATCCACGCGATCAGCAAAATCACGAACAATATCGTCCAAATACTCATTTCACTCTCCTTTGGAATAGCGGTACAGATTCCGCCTACATGCCAACACAGCCTAGCGCTGCCCGCTTCTCCTGTCCTTACCCGGCATCTGGTAGCGCTTCACAAATATTTCTGTACCCTCCTCCTTAGGTGGTATCGGGTGAAGTCATTGTTCCCCATGCTTTTATGCCAACCTTGGCGGTCGGTTGGCAACTAAACCTATGCACGCAGAGCTCGGGTTCGCAGAATGCTTGCGCCCAGTCGACAACCTCAAAGTAGGTTTTTCCGAAACAAGACCCGCGGAGATTCATGACACGATTTTTCGATTTTTGTCGCGCAGTGCTCGCGCTTGGCTTGCTTCTACTCCTCACGCAGCTTTGCGGCGCTTATTCCGTTCTTACCCACGAAGAAGTTGTGGATCTCCTTTGGAAGGACAATATTCAGCCCCTTCTTGCCAGCCGCTTTCCCGACGCCACCGCCGACGATTTCAAGAAAGCCCACGCCTTTGCCTACGGCGGTTCGCTCGTGCAGGACATGGGCTACTATCCTTTCGGCAACAAGTATTTCAGCGACCTCACTCATTACGTTCGCAGCGGCGACTTCGTTGCCAATCTGGTCGACGAAGCCTCCGATCTGAATGAATTCGCTTTCGCTCTAGGCGCACTGGCCCACTACTCCGCAGATAATCTTGGTCATCCCGTCATTAATCAGGCTGTCGGTCTGGAATTCCCCAAGCTGCGAAAAAAATTCGGCAAGGAGGTGACCTACGCCGACGATCCCAAGGCACACATCCGCACCGAGTTCGGATTCGATGTTACTCAGGTCGCCAAGAATCGCTACACCTCCGACCGCTATCACGACTTCATCGGATTTGAAGTCTCGAAACCGGTTCTCGAGCGCGCCTTCCAAGACACTTACGGCATTCCGCTCAGCGACGTGATTTCAAAGGAAGACCTGGCCATTGGCACCTTCCGCCGCGCCATCAGCACCATCATTCCCGAGATGACGCGCGTGGCACTGGTCGCGCGAAAACAGGAAATCGTTTCCGAGACGCCGAATTTTAATTCCAGAAAATTTCGCTATTACCTTTCCCGCGCCAACTATCAGAAAGAGTGGGGCAAGGGATATCGGCAGCCCGGCTTTGGAACCCGCCTGCTGGCGTTCTTTCTGAAATTCATGCCCAAGGTCGGACCCTTCAAGGCACTCGACTTTAAAATTCCTACGCGCAGGACCGAAGATCTTTACATCGCCAGCGTTAACCACACACTCGACAACTACAAAAGCCTTCTCGTCAACGTGAGAGCCAAGAAGCTTGCCCTTCCCAATACCGATTTCGACACCGGGCGCGTGACTCACGCCGGCGAGTACGTCCTCACCGACAATGCCTACGCGCACTTGCTCGACCAGTTGGCAAAAAAGAATTTCGAACAGGTGACGCCCGAGCTGCGCGAGAACATTCTCGCCTTCTACGCAGATCCCAGTGCTCCCAATGCCACCAAGAAAAAAACCGAGGCGTGGCAGAAAACCCAGGATGAAGTTGCCAAACTGAAAGCCTTTACGCCGACCGAAATCCCCGCCATTCAAGGTTCGCCTTCTGTTCAAACTTCCCCGGCCCCTTTGCGGCAGGAGGAAGAAGTTTTCCCAGGCGATGTGCAACAATTGTTTTAATCTCCCAACCCTCCTCCTCTCCCCCGGCAACTAATTATTTAGCAAGTTGGTTAAACTCTTGCGCCGCGATGCGCATTTAAAGGGAGGACTATATTCATGGCAGACGATATGGAAAAAAATAAACAGCAGGGGAATCAGTCTGGACAGCAGGGCGGGCAATCCGGCCAATTCGGTCAGAAGAGCGGCCAAACCGGCCAGGGCGGCCAGCAGTCCGGCCAGCAGAATCCCCAGAAAAAAGGCGGCCAGGGTCAGAACGAAGAAGACGACAATATTGGCCAGCGCCGCGCTTCCTAGTTGAAGATCGGTTGAGCAACAAAAGTCCCGGCTAGATTGCCGGGACTTCTTTTTTCTGCAATCTGATGGGTCGCTACTTCGACTGCTTGATTTGCCGCACCAGCGTATCGATCTCTTCCGCCGTCAGCTTGCCTTCAAACTTCGGCATGTGATGTTTGCCGTTAGCGATGATTGATCGAAGCTCTTCGTTCGAGCCGGCCGCGGCTTTTTCCGAGAGCAGCGACGGCCCGGCGAAATGCCGCCCCTCGCCGGTCTTGCCGTGACACTTCGCGCAATCCTTCTTGTAGATGGGATTTTCAACAAGACTGCCGTTCGCCGGCGGAGCCTGCGCTGCGGCCGCTACCGCTGCAATCCATAAAAGAACGAATACTGCAAAAATATTTTTCACGTAAGGCCCTCGTAGAAATATTGTTGATTTGCCGTGACCGAGGCCGAAAAGTTCCTCCCGCCCCGTCCACCAGACATCTGCTTGAGATGCTCACCGATGCGTCTGCGCAACCGCGTCTCGCTCCAGGTCCGTTAATTCGACGGCCACGCGGGGCTTTGTGCCTTCCGGTGCCGCTCGCAAATACTGAACCGGCCAAGAAATCTGTTGCCCAAGTTCCTGGGCCGCATGCAGTGGCCAGTACGGTTCGCGCAAAAACTCCCGTGCCAGCAGTACGGCATCTGCTTGACCGCCGGCAACAATCTGCTCCGCCTGTGTCGCCGACGTGATCATTCCTACCGCGCCGGTCAAAATGCCGGCCTCCCGCCGGATCCGCTCCGCAAAAGGCGTTTGGTATGCCGGACCCACAGGAATCTTCGCGCTCGCAATATTGCCGCCCGATGAACAATCGATGAGATCCACTCCTAAGCGTTTCAGTTGCCCCGCCAGTTCCACCGATTGCTCAATGTCCCATCCGCCCTCGACCCAATCCGTCGCCGAAATGCGCACAAACAGCGGCGCTCTTTCCGGCCACACCTCTCGCGCTGCCGTAACTACTTCGCGCAACATGCGTGTGCGATTGTCGAACGAGCCGCCGTAAGCATCGGTCCGTTGATTGCTCAGCGGCGATAAAAATTCATGAATCAAATATCCATGCGCGGCGTGAATCTCGATCACGCGAAATCCCGCCTCCCATGCCCGCCGCGCCGCCGCCGCAAACGCCTGCACAATCTCCTGGATGCCATCCCGCGTTAACGCCTGCGGCTTGGGATAGTTTTCGGCGAAAGGCGCGTCGCTCGGCGCCACAACTTTCTTCCACCCGCCCGCACCTTCCGGGACCGCGCCATTTCCTTCCCACGGCCGGTAGGTGCTGGCCTTGCGACCGGCGTGCGCCAGTTGCATTCCGGCAACGCCTCCTTGCCCGTGAATGAAGCGCACGATTCGCGCCAGCATCTCAACGTGATCGTCCTTCCAAATGCCCAGATCCTGCGGGCTGATGCGGCCCTCGGGCAGTACCCCCGTCGCTTCGGTGAGCACCAACGCCGCTCCGCCCACGGCGCGGCTTCCCAGATGCACCAGATGCCAGTCGTTGGCGTATCCATCGTTGCTCGAGTATTCGCACATCGGCGATACGAACACGCGGTTGGGAAAAGAAACATCGCGAATCGCAATCGGATCAAAAAGATGAGCCATACATCTATAGTACGTCAGCCAATTCCATCACGAGTCAAGAGGCCGCCAGGAGTCTTGTGGGGGCTCGGGGCCTCTGTCCCCGCGGGGCGAGTTTTCCGGAAGCCGAGAGCCCGCGCCAAAAAAAGCGCCGCACTCCCATTGGAAGTGCGGCGTCCAACCTTGTTCCGACTGCTGCCTTACGCTCCTTCCGGCGCGTGCAACACCCGGAAACTATTCCCGCCATTCGACCACACCAGCAACAATGCATCCTGCCCCTTAGGGACGCTCCCCAGGGCCTGCTGCACGTCGCTCGCGTTCTCTACTTTGTGGCGATTGACTTCCAGGATGATGTCTCCCTGCTGCAGTCCCGCGTTGTCGGCGGAGCTTCCCGGTTGCACCTGCTCGATCACCGCGCCGTGAACGTCGTGCGGCGCCTGCAATTGGTCGCGCAGTTCGGGCGTCAGGTTGCCGAGGCCAATGCCCCAGCGCATCTTGCCCTTGCCTTCGCCGGAGGCTGCGCCATCCTCCGCGCCGCCGTGGCTGCCCATCGCTTCCAGCGTAACCGGAACCGACATGCTCTTGCCGTTGCGCACCACCGTCAAATTGACCTTGGTGCCCGGTTGTTTCTGTCCGACCATCACCTGCAGGTCGCCGGCGTCGCTGACCTTCTGACCGTCAACTTCGGTAATCACGTCGCCGATCTGCAACCCGGCCTTCGCTCCCGGCGAATCCGCATCGACCTGCGTCACCACTCCGCCGCTCGCAGTGGACTGATCGAAGAACTTCGCGTTCTCGGGCGTCACGTCCGCAATGCCAATTCCAATGCGCCCGTGGCTGACTTTGCCGTAGCGAATCAAGCTGTCCACAGTCGGCCGCACGATCTGCGTCGGAATCGCAAATCCCATTCCTGAGAAAGTTCCCGAAGGAGAAACCAGGAATGTATTGATCCCCACCACTTCGCCGCGCGCATCCACGAGCGGTCCGCCGGAGTTGCCCGGATTGATCGCCGCATCCGTCTGGATGAATTGTCCCGGCTTGCTGCGGTTCGAATCAGGATTGGCGCGGTTCACCGCGCTCACGATTCCACGCGTCACCGTAAAGTTGAAACCATACGGATTGCCGAATGCCAGCACCGTCTGTCCCGGACGCACTTCCTTCGAGTCGCCCCATGGCGCGCTCGCCAGATCGCTCGCGTCAACCTTCAGCACCGCCAGATCCGTCAGCGGATCGGTTCCAATCAGTTTCGCCCTCAACACCCGGCGATTGCTGGTGGTCACGCGAATGTCCACCGCGCCATCGACCACATGATTGTTGGTGACGATGTAACCGTCCGGCGAGATCACTACGCCGCTGCCCATGCCGTGCTCGATCTCAGGTTGTCCCTGCCGCATGTGCGGCCCAAAGAACTGGCCGAACGGACCGCCCTGCCCGCCCTGACCAAAGAATTGTTCCATACCTTCCGGAAGCTGCTGCCCTGAAGCTTCTGTCTTCGCTTTTGAGGTAACAGTCACATTTACCACCGCGGGAGTAACCCGCGCTGCCAAAGTTTCCATCGCCTTGTCGAGGGAAAGCAGAGCGCTGACGCTGTCCACGTCGAGGGGCGCCGCCGCCGGTGTTGCCGCTGCCGCTTTCGCCGCCGCAGGTTTCACGCATTCATAGGTTGCAAACGAAGCGGCCAGCGCCAGTGCCAGCAGTGGCATCGCCGCCCGCCTCGTCCATTTCTTCAGATTTTCTTTCCACTGCATTGCCACAGTCATTGGAGTATTTTCCTTTTCTGATTTTTCGTGTTTTGTTTTTCGTTACAACTAATTCGTTAGTTCTTAAAAGTGAAATTCCGCCTTCGTCACATATCTTTTTGCCGCTATGTTTGTTTCGCGGGAAGTTTGTTGCTGTCTGAATCGACCACTGGATGTAGAACCATCACGCGCCACATCTGAATCTGAAACACCCGCCGACCCGTCGAACCGACTGCTCCGTTCTCGAACACGACAAATAACGTCTCGGTATAAGCTGCGGGAGCGATCTGCCCAAACGGCAAGCGGACATCAGTGGGTTGAACCTGAGTGGCTTGAACCTGTGCTCTTCGAACGTCATTGTCGCGAACGGAAGCGTTGTAAACCTTCGCCGGCGTCGCCACAGCGTCTGCTTTCTGTTTGCGATGCGCTGCGCCGGTATGCAAGCTGGTTGGCACGGCCCCAACATTCTGCTCTCGAAACACGGCCTTGGTTGCAGGCACGTTCGCGATCGGCGAATCGCTCTGCAGCCGCGCAATCGCAGGGCGGCTCGCGGCAACAGTCTGGCCATCGCTAAAGGCGATCAGCCGCGGCGCGCGCGAAATTCCCACCACGCAAACGACGGCAAATCCCGCCACCAGCGTCACCGCCGGTCTCCACGCGCGTCCCGCAGAAGGCCGGTTCCCATCCAGAATCTGTGCCACTCGCAGCGACGTCTGACGAATTCGCCCCAGCGCCGCCTGCGCCAGCGCCACGCCGCGCTGCATCAGAGTCTTTTCCGCCAGGTGCGTCAGGCATTCCGCATAGGCTCGAGGGCTCTCCGTCTGCGCAATCACCGCGTCGTCGCAAGCCATCTCGCGCTCCAGCGACATCTTTCTTTCAATCCACCACACCGCGGGATGAAAAAAGAACAGCGCCCTCACCACTTTCTGCGCCAGATTCGTCCAGTCGTCCCAGCGCCGCAGGTGCGCCAGCTCATGCAGCACAACCTGGTTCAGTTCGCCGGCCGACAGTTCCTGCATCACCCATCCCGGAACCAGAATCACCGGATTCGCAAAACCCACAACGGTGGGAACACTCACTCGATCGGATTTGCAAAGCTTCACCCGCCTCTCGGCCCGATCAAGCGTCTGCCGCACGCGATCGTCGAGCCGCGCCACGTCTACCGGCACGCAACTTTTCCTCAGAACGTGAAGATGCCACAATCCTCTTGCCACACCAGCCAAAAGCCAACCCGCAATCGCAGCCCACGCCGCAATCGCGTAGAGCGCCCACGAACTCGGCAGTGTCACCGCCGCCGTTCCGGCAACGCCCGCTGAAATGCCCGCATGGGGCCACGCCGCCGCGCTGACAAACGGCAAAGCCGCAATCGCCATCAGCGCCGAAAACCACACCGCAAAGCGTGTTCCGGAATTCTGCCGCCGCGCCAGGCCCAGCACCGCTCCCGCGAACACCGCGATCAGCGTCCCCTCCACCAGGCAGTCCACTATCTGGACCGCCGAGGTTTGCGCAATCGCAGTGAGCGCCATCGCATTCAAGCTCATCGCCATCAATTTGATCCCGAGCAAAATCGGCGCAGTCATGGCGAGTTACTTGCTCCTTTCGAGCAGCTCTCGCAACCGAGCCAACTCTTCCGCGTCAATGCTGGTCTCTTCCAAAACGTTCAACGCCAGCAATTCATGGGAGTTTCCGAAAAACCGGCTGACCAGGTGCCGCACCTCGAACCGCGTCGCATCCTTGCGGTCCACTTGCGGCGAATACACGTGCGCTCGCCTGTCCTTCAGGTGCTTCACATAACCTTTTTTTTCCAGGATGCGGACAATCGTCAGGACGGAGTTGTACGCCAGAGGCGGCTTTTCCGGCAGCGCCTGCAGCACCTCGTGCACGGTCGCCGACCCCCGGTCCCACAGCACATTCATGATGCGCAACTCCGCTTCGGTCAGAGTTGCCGACTTACTACGCGCCAAAGCGTCCTCCTGAGACGTCGCTACAAATTTGACGTAGACCATCCAAAAAGGTCAACTAATTTGTTAGTTGCATGCGCGAGGCTGCGAGATGCCCGGAGCGGAATACAGGAATGGGCTTACCTAAGTTATTGAAAAATAATGGCTAAAGACTGCGCGATTCCGCCAGCCTCACAAATCCCGGAGCGGCCGCTCTCAGACTCCGCAAGACGAACTCGCGATCCTTGCAAATTCCCGCGCCCTGATCATCCAGTTTGTTCAGGACCAGCTCAGGGGCAAGATCATACTGGTGAGTCAGAAAGTGGTCCGCCGTCTGGCAAAGCACGCCAAATTTCTCCACGCAGCTTTTTGGAAAGTGTCTTATGTTCTGCGTGACGATGATGTTTGCGCGCCCCACAATCGCCGCAGCCAGTACGTGCCGGTCCTCGGAATCGGGAATGCACTCAGCGGCTTTCAGAAGTTCTGTCGGAACCGAGAGCATCGCTTCCGGGAAGGCTCGCTCCATCTGACTGCGCCGCCATTCGGCCTCCTCGCCTGATCGATGCAGCTTGGTTCTCAGGGCCCGGGTCATTTCCAGCAGGATCTGTTCACTCCACAGCGGCCGGTACATCGCCGGTTCCTCGGCCAATCGCAGCAGTAAATCGCACAGCGAAACCGGCACCAGAACACACGCGTCCAGCACCGCGCATTCATTCTCCTGCCTGAAAATCATCGGGAACGCTGTCGTAATCCCCTTTGGCGAACTCCCGCCTGGCTAACTCATCCAGAGTCCTGCGCCGCAAGGTATCGCGCTTTGCCTTGTAAGCCATCACGTCCCGCACGTAAATTCGGCGGTGCGTGCCGGCCATGTGGAAGGGCATCTCGCCCTTCTCCAGCAACTGTACGAGGAACTGCCGCGATAACCCCAGGATCTTCCCAGCTTCTACCGTGGTCAGTTCGTGACGACTCTGCAAGATGGTGACAGATTGCCCGGCCCGCAAGTCAGCGAGCAGGCGAAGCAGAAACGAGTACACATTATTGGGCAGTGCCTCACTGCGGCCGTCCGACCCGACCAGCTTGGCCTCGGCCTCGCGCAGCTTGGCGTACACGTCGACAATTTCCCTCTGCTCTTTCTGAAAATGATCGAGCGCCGAGGCCTGACCGCCGTGCATGCTGCCTCCTTGAAAAGCACCGTTATTCAGCAGCTTTCATCATACTATTAAACGCTATAAACGCAAGTAATTAATTGCGTAAGTGCCCTGTTTTTCCGGGCTGGCTCAATGGGGGTGGTCGTCGTAAATCTCTGTTTTAAAAATACTTACTGTCCTTATAGCAGGCGGAGATAGTCCTTTGCATTCGCGTAGCAAACGTCCCGAACAAGCCTCCCGATCAGCCCGTCGTCATCCGGCAGTTCCCCGCTCTCCACGTCCTTCCCCACCACATCGCACAGCACGCGCCGGAAATATTCGTGCCGCGGATACGACATAAACGACCGCGAGTCGGTCACCATGCCGATAAAGCGCGAGAGCAAGCCCACATTCGAAAGTGCATCGAGTTGCGCCGTGATCCCCTGCTTCTGGTCGAGAAACCACCACGCGCTGCCGTACTGAATTTTTCCCGGCGTGCCTCCATCTTGAAAGCTGCCAATCAGCGAAGCGAACTGAAACGTGTCCCGCGGATTCACGTTGTAAAGGATCATCTGCGGCAACGCATTCTCCCGCGCGAGCAGGTCGAGATAAGCCGCGAGATGCCGGCCTTGAGGAAAATCGCCGACCGCGTCATAACCCGTGTCGGCGCCCAGCGCCCGACGGGCCGCCGTATTCACGTTGCGGTGCGCGCCCAAATGCAACTGCTTGGTCCAGCCCTGCTCGGCATCGAGCCGTCCGAAGAAAAGCATCAGGAACGCCGCAAACTGGCTTCTCTCATCCTCGTCGATCGCGCGCCCGTCGCGCGCCTTCGCAAAAATCGCCGCCGCCTCCTTGTCCATGCACGGCGTCGCATAGCAATGATCCAATCCATGATCGGAGAGCCGGCAACCGAGCGCATGAAAATCGTCGTGCCGCTTCCGCAGCGCCTGCAGCAGCCTTTCCAGATTCCGCACGTCGACGTTCGCAGCCTGCGCCAGCTTCTCAATCCACGGCAAAAACTCCTCTCCGCCAATGGCCAGCGCCTTGTCCGGACGGAACGCAGGGAAGACTCGCGTCGCCAAATTCGACGCAGCGATCGCCCGATGATGCCGCAAGTCGTCGGTCGGATCGTCGGTGGTGCACATCACGTCGACGCGAAACTTCTGCAAAATCGCGTGCGCCGTCAGTTCCTGCAGTTGAGCGTTGGCGCGCTCCCAAATCTTCGGCGCCGACGTTTCATCCAACAACTCGGTAATCCCGAAATAGCGCTGCAACTCGAGGTGCGTCCAGTGATAGAGCGGATTGCGCAGCGTGTAAGGAACCGTCCGCGCCCACGCCAAAAATTTTTCATACGGCGACGCATCGCCGGTCACATACTTCTCCGCAACGCCATTGGCGCGCATCGCCCTCCACTTGTAGTGATCGCCCTCCAGCCAGATCTCGAACAAGTTCGCGAACCGCCGGTTCTCCGCAATGTCCCGCGGCGAAAGGTGGCAGTGATAGTCGAGAATCGGCTGCGGCGCGGCAAACTGACGATACAATCGCCGCGCCACCTCGTTCGACAGCAGAAAATCTTCGGTGAGAAAGCCGGTCATAGGCTCAGCGGCGAATCCGCGAGGTTTGCAAAATTTCAAGCCAAGCATCATAGCAGCTCACGATTCGCTTGACGCCGGGCCGGTTCGCCTTGTCTAGTGATGAAACGTTACGTCGCGGCCAACTGATAAATGAACCTCCGTCCTCCT
>DASSRO010000002.1:0-3092 GCA_035701745.1 Candidatus Sulfotelmatobacter sp.
AGCCTGACGACGGTGACTCCCATCTCCCGCAATCACTGCCGCATCGACGTCGTCGCCGCCTGGAACCTGTTCCGCTGGATTCCCTTCGTGCCCGGCCTACTCAAATTTGTTTTTGGAAAATTCGTCGAACAGGACCGCCGCACCATGGAACTCCAGGCCGAGGGCTTGCAACACAATCCACACTTGATGTTGATTGACGATGCCGACCGCCCCGCCAAATGGTATTTTCAACTGAAAGCCGCGCACCTGGAAGCCAAGCGTACGGGCTTAGAGATGAAGCACCCGATGCAAGGTCCAGTGACGTTGAAATGGAGAAGTTGAAAGTGTGGCGCGGACGCTCCCGCCCGCGCACGCGCGAAGTGCGGAACATCCAAATAGCAGTGAAGCGCAAAAAGCAGAACGCGGTCGCTGTCGCGAAACCCGAATGCCGACGCAGCAGCGAACCGCGACAACGGAGGCAGTCGCGAAGCGCAGGTCGCCGACGCTGTGGCGAAGCGCGGAACGCGAATGGAACCGCGAGCGTAGAAGGCTCGGGGAGCCGCGAAGCGGCGAAAAGAATTCAGCCCACGGCGCAAGCCGTGGGTCGACAGTCGCATGATTTGAACTCAGCCCCGAAGGGGCGAAAGAAAAGACGCACCGCCTGCATCACTCCCCCACCAGCCACTCCATCGCCTCGTCCCGCGTCTTAAACGTCGGCAATTCCCGCTGCGAGAAGCTCTTGAAATGTTCGTAGAAAACGTTCGGCAAACTCTCTGTCCCCACCCACGCCGACCGCTTTACATAAGGACGATCCCGCACCAGCACTTCCTTGATCTTGGTGGCGACCTCTTTATCTACGTGCGCTCCGGTAAAGTCCGCCAGCGTCAGCACCGATCCCGGTTCATGCCGCGCAACCATGACCCGCACCTGGTCGAGCAGCAAAAGTATTTCTTTCTCTGACGCGTGGCTGAAGTCGATCACAAAAATTGCCTGCCCCTTGTGCTTCACGAAGCGCAATCGGTCCTCAAGCGATTCCCCGGCACTCATACCAGCATTCCCTCGACCACGCCGTAAGCCCCCTCCAGCGCAGCATCCAGCGCCGAAGCGTCCTTGCCTCCCGCCTCTGCCAGGTCAGGTCTTCCCCCACCCTTGCCGCCAACTTTCTGTGCCACCGCGCCAACGACTTTACCGGCCTGCACGCGCGCGGTCAGGTCTTTGGTTACGCCCACGATCAACGCCACGTTGCCATTCGTCGCCGACCCCAGGATCACAACTCCCGATCCAATTTTGTCTCGCAACTGATCCACCAGCGTCCGCAACTGCGCCCGCTCCAGATTATCCACGCGATGCGCCAGCACCTTCACGCCCTTCACTTCCTTTACCCGCTCGCTTACGTTCGCCGTCGACGACGAGGCCGATTTCATCCGCGCCTGGTCGAGTTCCCGCGTCAGCCGCTTGATCTCCGCATCCTTCTTCTCCAATTCCGCTTTCAAAGCCAAAGCAGGAGAGAAGGTTTCCTGGACCGCATCATCCGAACCGGGTGCCCCATCCTTGCGCGTCTTTTGCGCAAGGGTGGGAGAGACGAACGACGACACCACGTTCTCCAGTTGATGATCCTTTCTGAAATGCTGCAACGATCCCTCGCCTGTGATCGCCTCCACTCTCCGGACCCCCGACGACACGCTGCCTTCCTTCAAAATCTTGATCAGCCCAATCTCGCCCGTGGCGCCTGTGTGTGTGCCGCCGCAGAGTTCCGTAGAAAAGTCCCCAATCCGCACCACCCGGACCTTGTCGCCGTATTTCTCCCCGAACAGCGCCATCGCGTGATACTCATTCACCGCCACATCGATCGGCACGTCAACGATCGTCTCCACTTTCTGATTCCGGAGCAACTCCTTGTTGATCAGGTCTTCGATGTCCTGAAGTTCTTCATCCTCGACCGCGGTGAAATGTGAAAAATCAAACCGCAAATGCCCCGGCGCCACCAGCGACCCCGCCTGCTTCACATGCTTCCCCAAAACTTCGCGCAGACCCGCATGCAGCAAATGCGTAGCCGTGTGATTCCGCATAGTCGCCAGCCGCACCTCGGTATTCACGACCGCATCAACCCGATCGCCAACCTTGAGGGTGCCCCACCCTTCTTTCGCGTTCTGTGCGAAAGAGGGTGGGTTTTTTGAACTCGCCCCTCGCACCACCACCTGATGCGCCCGCACCCCGGAAATCGGGTAATAACATCCCGTCACATCGGCAATGACGGTATTGTGATCGTCGGAATAAAACCATCCTCGATCGCCCACCTGCCCGCCCGCCTCCGCATAAAACGGCGTGTGATCCAGAATGACCTCGCCCGCCTCACCCGCCTTCAATTCCCGCACTCCTTGCCCGTTGTGGATGATCGCCAGCACCTCGCAATTGTCCGAGCGCGTCTGCCGGTATCCCTCAAACTCCGACTTCGGCAATTTCTGATAAACCGGATTCGCCGTCTGCTTCGCCGCCCCCTTCCACGAAGCCCGCGCCCGCGACTTCTGCTCCTCCATCGCGTGGTCGAAACCCGCCCGGTCAAACTCGATGCCCTGATCCCGCGCCGCGTCCTGCATGAAGTCCAGCGGCATGCCAAAGGTGTCGTAGAGTTTGAACGCGTCTTCCCCCGCAAGTTTGGCTCCCGAGCCCTTGAGCAGAGTCTCGAGTTTCTCCAGCCCCACATCCATCGTGTGCGCGAATCTCGTTTCTTCCACCCGCACAGCTTGCGACACTCGCTCCGCCGTCTCGTTCAGTTCCGGAAACGCATCCCGCATCAGATTGCGCACTGCGAAAACCATCTCATAGAGAAACGGTTTCGTCTGTCCGAGCAGCCGCCCGTGCGTAATGGCGCGCCGGACAATCTTCCGCAGCACATATCCGCGCCCCTCATTCGAAGGCAACACGCCATCGGAAATCAGAAACGTAGCCGCACGCGAGTGATCCGCAATCACGCGCAAAGAAGCCGCTGACTTGGTATGCGCTTCCTTGTTTAACTCTTTATTGAGCGACGTCCCAGTTAACTCCGCCGCCCTCTGAATCAGCGGCACAAACAAATCCGTCTCGTAATTCGAAATCACGCCCTGCAGCACCGC
>DASSRO010000003.1:0-8201 GCA_035701745.1 Candidatus Sulfotelmatobacter sp.
CCCCCAGCCGGAGTTCCGCCGAATACTTCTGCGCGCGCGCCATCAGAAACCGCGCCGCGCACGGCGGATACAGCACTGCATCTTCCGGAACCAGCAGTCCGCCCGCCAACCCGGCGCGTAAATTCGGCTCCAGGCGCTGCAACGCGTGCGCATCCAGCACGGTGGTGGGAACGTCGAGCCGCTGATAGCAGTCATGTTTGCGCCGCACCTCGGCCATTTCTTCTTCGTCGGCAGCAACCCAGATCGTTCCGCTTTGTTCGTATTCCACGTCTGCGGGCAACTCCAAACGCAATCCTTGCCACAGCCGCTGCGAGTAGCGAGTCAAGGCAAACTGCGCGTCCGAGTCGTCCATGACGACGATGTGCCCCATACCGGCCGCAGTCGCGCCGCCGCCAACCATGTCCCGGTCGAGGACCACGACCCGCAAACCTCGCCGCGCCAGTTCGTCGGCACAGGCCGCGCCCACAATACCGGCGCCCACAATCACCACGTCATATTTTGCGATGCTCATCATGAAGGACTGCGCTGCGGTAGCGCCGCGATGGCACGCCTGGTATTTTATCCGGATTCCGCATCAGCAAAGGGCTAAGGCGAGCCCCATTGGTGTTTGCTGCGCTCGCGCGCCGAGTGTCTTTGACAAAGGCCTGCGGGTTCGTTAATGTTCGGGGCGTAAACGTTTACGAAAACGATCCCTGCTCGCTTGTGGGGCGAGAGCGTACTTCTTTTTCTGATGCTGCTGAAGACACTGCGCGAAGAGGTGCTGGAGGCGAACCTGGAACTGGTTCGGCGCGGTCTCGTGCTCTACACCTTCGGAAATGTCAGCGGCATCGATCGCAGCGAAAACTTGGTGGCCATCAAGCCCAGCGGCGTCCCCTACGAAGAACTGACTCCTGCCCACATCGTTGTCTCCGATCTGGAAGGCAACATCGTTGACGGCAACCTCCGTCCGTCCTCGGACCTGCCCACCCATCTCGCTCTCTACAAACGCTTCTCCAACGTTGGCGGAGTCGCGCATACTCATTCGGAATTCGCCACGGCATGGGCGCAGGCGGAAAAGCCGATCCCCTGCTTCGGGACCACGCATGCCGATTATTTTCACGGCCCGGTGCCGGTCACCGAGCGACTCAGCTCCAGCGAGATCGCCGGCAACTATGAACTGGAAACGGGCGATGCCATCTGCCGAACGTTTGCGCGGCTCGATCCCGACACTTTGCCGGCCGTGCTCGTCGCAGGACATGCGCCTTTCTGCTGGGGCAAGAGCGCGCACGATGCCGCTCACGTTGCGGTGATTCTCGAGTACGTGGCGCGCATGGCGCATCACACTCTGACGATCAATGCGGACTCACAGCCGCTGGCGCGCGAACTGCACGACAAACATTTTCTGCGCAAGCACGGCCGCAATGCTACCTACGGACAGGTCAAATCCTAATGACTCCTGCTCTCCTGTTGAGCTCTTCCACCCTGGTTCATCTCTCGCCCGTCGATTGGGTTTTGGTCATTTTCTATTTCGCGCTGGTGCTCACGATCGGCTTGTACCTGAAGGAGCAGGCCAATACCGGCGAAGACTTTTTCATGGCCGGACGCGAAATGACCGCGTGGGTAGCGGGGCTCGCCTTTCTATCGGCGAATCTGGGCTCGCTCGAACTGATGGGATGGGCCGGCAACTCTTATAAGTACGGAATCCTCGCGGCTCACTGGTACTGGATCGGCGCCATCCCCGCCATGCTGTTTCTTGCCCTGGTGATGATGCCCTTCTATCACATCTGCAAGACCCACTCCGTCCCAGGTTATTTGAAGCTGCGTTATGGGGCGGGGGCGCAGGCGCTGTCCTCGATTTCCTTCGCCTTCATGACCGTGCTCATGAGCGGGATCAACATGTACGCCATGGCCGTCGTGATGAAGGTCGTCCTGGGATGGAATCTCACCTTCAGCATCCTGGTCTCATCCATCACAGTCATGATTTACGTGGCTCTTGGCGGCTTGCGTTCCGCGATCTTCAACGAAGTCCTGCAGTTCTTTCTCATCTGGGCAGGCGCGTTGCTGATTCCAATTCTGGGTTTGATCGAGGCCGGCGGCTGGACCGGACTCAAGGCTAAGATCCTGCAGAATCTTACCGAGCAACAGGTGGCCAATCCGGGCGCCTACACTCACGCCTGGTCGACCCTGGGAAACTTTACCGACAATCCCATGGGCATCAACTGGGTCGGCATTGTGTTTGGCTTGGGCGCAGTCATCTCCATGGGCTACTGGACGACTGACTTCCTGGTCGTGCAGCGCGTTCTGTCCGCAAAAGATTTGCGCTCCGCCAAGCTCGCACCCATCATCGGCGCCGCATTCAAAATGATGGTTCCCTTCATTGTCATCCTTCCAGGACTGTTGGGACTCGCGCTGCTGCGCGATCCGCACACCGGCAGTCTCCTGCGGCTGGTTCCAGCCGACCTGGCGTGGTCGAAACTTGGACAGGAGCAAGGCCTGCACGGATATGACGAGGTCCTGCCGCTGATGTTGGCGCGCTATTGCGGACCGGGCCTGCTCGGTCTCGGCATCACGGCCTTGATCGCGGGCTTCATGTCGGGGATGGCGGGCAACGTCAGCGCGTTCACCACCGTTTGGACGTATGACATCTATGGCGCGCTGATCAACAAAAACGCCTCCGACGATTCCAAGGTACGAATGGGGCGCTGGTGCACCGTCATCGGCGTCGCGATCAGCATTGGCACAGCCTACCTGGTGATGAATGCTCACAGCATTATGGACTACGTCCAGGAACTGTTCAGCTTCTTCATCGCGCCATTGTTCGGCACGGTGATTCTCGGAATGCTGTGGAAGCGCGCCACCAAGGCTGGCGGATTTTGGGGATTGCTAGCTGGAACGCTTTCGTCGGTGGGGATGTGGGCATGGGTGAAGGTGAACCCTGCTGCGGTGAAGTATGTGGCGCTCTCTTCGCAGGCGCAGGATCAGGCGCAGAACATGTTTCGCGCGCTGTGGTGCTGGATGGTCTGCGTCATCGTCACGGTAGTGGTCAGCCTGATGACCAAACCGAAGCCTGATTCGGAACTGACGGATCTGGTCTACGGGTTGACGCCCATCCCGCAAGAAGAGCGCGTCTCACTTTTTCACCGTCCGGTGTTCTGGGCGGTGGTGGTGGGCGCTGTGTTTGTGATTTTGCAAATCATTTTCTGGTAGGGGGCACGAATGAAATCGGGCGGAACGCTTTCGATTTGGTTTTTCATTGGCATCTCTCTGGCGGTGAACGGCGCAGTGATTTTTGCCAGGGGAATTTATGAGTTGATGTCTCCGCCGGAGCATCAGGTTGTGCTTTACAACCTGCACGCCAACGTCTGGTGGGGCGCGGTGCTGCTGATTCTCGGGCTCTTCTTCAGCTTGCGTTTCTCACCGGCGCGCGAACGGGCGCGGCTGGCGGGCAATTCCTAACCAGTTTTTCGACTCAGTATAGAGGGGCATTGTTATGGCGGAACGAAAGATGACGATGGGCGTCATCGTAGGGAACCGCGGATTTTTTCCTGACCAACTGGCGAAGTCAGGGCGCGAAGAGATAATGCAGGCGCTCGCCAAGGCGGGAATGGACTGCGTGGTGCTCGGTCCACAAGACAGCAAGCATGGCGCGGTCGAGACTCACGAAGAGGCGAAGCTATGTGCGGCGCTGTTTCAGAAACATCGCGACCGGATCGATGGCGTCATCGTGTCGCTGCCAAACTTCGGCGATGAACGCGCCATTGCCGACACGCTGCGGCTGGCGCGGCTTGACGTTCCAGTGCTGGTGCAGGCTACGCCCGACGACGCAAAGAATATGACCATTCTGCATCGCCGCGACAGCTTTTGCGGAAAGATGTCGGCCTGCAACAACCTGAGGCAGTATGGCATTCCCTACTCGCTAACGCGGCTGCATACGGTAAGCCTTGACTCGAACGATTTTCGCGACGACCTGACATGGTTTGCGGCGGTGTGCCGCGTGGCTAATGGCATGCGGAACCTTCGCGTGGGCAGCATTGGCGCGCGTCCTACGGCTTTCAACACCGTGCGCTACAGTGAGAAACTACTCGAAGCGCATGGAATTTCTACGGAGACGCTCGATCTGTCGGAGGTGTTTGGCCGCATCGCGCGGCTCAAAGACGATCACGCAGGAGTGCAGGGCAAGCTGGCTGAGATTCGCAAGTACGTTACGACTGGCGGCGTGCCCGACGCTGCGCTGATCAAGATGGCGAAGCTTGGCTACGTCATCGACGACTGGATGAAAGCGACGGATGTGAAGATCAGCGCGGTGCAGTGCTGGACGTCGATGGAAGAATATTTTGGCGTGGTGCCTTGCACCATCATGAGCATGATGAGCAACAACCTGTTGCCCGCGGCGTGCGAGGTGGATGTGTGCGGCACGCTGAGTATGCACGCGCTGGCGCTGGCGTCGGAGACTCCGAGCGCGCTGCTCGACTGGAACAACAATTACGGCGACGATCCCGACAAGGCTGTGTGCTTCCATTGCAGCAACCTGCCTAAACATTTCTTTCAGAACGTGCGCATGGATTTTCAGGAGATCATTGCGGGCACGGTGGGCAAGGAGAATACGTTTGGCACAGTGGTTGGGCGGGTGAAGCCAGGGGCGATGAGCTTTGCGCGCTTTTCAACCGACGACAACGCGGGAGTGATTCGCGGCTATGTAGGAGAGGGCGAGTTCACGAGCGACGCGCTGAACACGTTCGGCGGCGTGGGCGTGGTGAAGATTGCAGAGTTGCAGAAGCTACTGCACTACATTTGCGAAAACGGATTTGAGCATCACGTGGCGGCGAACTTCTCGACCACTGCTGGCGCGGTGCACGAGGCTGCGGTGCGCTACCTGGGCTGGCAGATGCACCGGCACAACAACTAATTTGTGCCCGAAAAAAGGGATGTTCCTGAAGGAACACTGTGCAAAACGCCTCGAACGAGGCTCTGCAAGTTATTGAGTCTTCGGGGCAAATTTTCGCGATCCAGCCGATTCAATTGGTTAGGCTGTGCATAGAAAATCTACTTTAGTAGACGTTAAAGCCAACTAAAGTAGACTTGACAAGCGGCCGTGCGGCGATTGAGCCGAACACCTTCCAGCTTCACTAAAATGCAGCGGCGAACGCTGCGCCTCCCACTTTGAAAACCAAATACCAGACGGCAACAATCGTAATCGCCGTGGAGCGCTTCACCTTGCTGGTGCAGGCGAAACCGATGCCCAGCAAAATAATCGTCCAAATGTTAATGATGTCGAGCGCCGAGGCCATGCCGCGGAGGAATTTCCCTGTAGTCGCAGGATCGAGGTAGTACGCGAGATTGGTGCCGACAGGATTGCTGATATCGAAGCCTTCGGGATCAATGCCGGCAAACAATGAAATGATGCCCATGATCGCGCCGACAATGCCGGGAAGAGCGGCATACATGACGATGGCATAAGCTTGCCCGAACGTCGTCTCAGCTCCAGCCACAATCTTGAAAGTAGCCCATAGGACAACCGTCGAGATCAGGAAATAGAAGAGGATCATCACCGGGCTGCCATAGCCCAGATAGCGCATGAAGGCAGCAGAGAAACGAAGCTGTTTTTCCTGCTGCTCGGGCGGAAGCTTTTCGAACTGGTCGGCCCGAGCGGAGTGTGCGATCTGGTTCTTGCTGATCTGCTCGAAGCCGATCTGGCGTCCCATGGTGTAGATAAATGCGAGGGAACAGATCGCGATGAGCAGCCATGGCCCCCACCAACTGGCGTTGCGGCGCAAGTCGGTAAAAGTTTTTGAGGGCGCGATGAAAGTGTTGACGATGCGAGCGCCTTCGGAGAGTTTGGGAGATTCGGGAACTGGCGCGGGCGTTTGGGACGAGGCGGGCAGAACCGGGGCAGTGGCCATCAGTGCCTCCTGGGAAGATTCGAGGGAATTTTAGTCTGGGGCGGTCTTACGGGCAAGCATTTGTAGTCTGGCTGTCGAGAGGTAGTGTGGAGCGGGCACTCTTGCCCGCGAAGTTTTCGGCGCTGCCCGGGAAGCGGGCAGGAGTGCCCGCTCCACACAATTCCCTTTTCACGGAGTGCCCGCTCCACACAAAGCCCGCTTCACACAATGTCCCCGCCACACTCGGGGGCGGATAAGATGGGGCGCATGGGGAATGTAACGCCGGTGGTGATGGCGGTGCTGGCTGCGGAACTGGTTCCGGCGGCGGCGTTTGGGTTCGCCGGCGAGAGCGTGGCTGAGGCGATCGGGCGCTGGCCGCTAGCGCTGCGCGTGGGGCTTCCGGCGGTTTTAGTTTTGCCTTATGCGGTTTTGGCGGCGACGGCGCATATTTTTCGCTGGCCGTGGTTTGCGCTGTTTGCGGGGCTGCCGGTGGTGATGGCGTGGCTGCTGGCGCGGGCCGCGGCGGCTGATCCGGAACAGCGCGGCAACTGGCGCGATGCCGTGATTCTGCTGACACTGGGGCTGGCGGTGGATTTGCGCTGGTTCGATGGGGCGTGGCCCGCGGGCCTGCGCGGGTTGGGCAATCTGCTGCTGGTGGATGCGGGCTTGTACGGATTTGTCGGCGTGCGCCGGTTAAGCGGCGTGGGATTTAATTTTTGCCTGCAGTGGAGCGACTGGAAGTCGGGACTGCGCGAGCTGCTTTTCTTCGCGCCCGCGGTGCTGGCGCTGGGAATGGCGCTGGGCTTCATTCATCCGCATGCGAACGTGCCGGGAGTGGGCAAGGCGGTTGCAACGTGGGCGGGGATTTTTGTTTTTGTGGCGCTGCCGGAAGAACTTTTCTTTCGCGGCTGGGTGCAGAACCTGCTGGAGCGGCGCGTAGGACGGCGGGCGGCGCTGGTGGTCGCGTCGATTCTATTCGGTCTGTCGCATTTCAATAAACGGTCGGCGCACTTCAACTGGCGCTACGTATTGCTGGCCACGATTGCGGGAATTTTCTATGGGCGCGCGTGGAGGGAGCGGCGGCGCGTGGCAGCGTCGACCATTACGCACACGTGGGTAGATTGGATTTGGTCGTGGTGGTTCTAAGGAGTGAGGGGTGAAATTTTGAGGGCTTAGATTTTGAGTGCTGTGGGGATATTACGACAGTTGAACCGTTTGGGACTGTTACCTGATCGCTGCTCAAACGCCGTCGAACAACGTGGGAGCATTTCCGAAGAGTTCGTCAAGGAAATTTTCACGATCATTCACAAACCGGCGCACGATTTGCATGGGAGCTGTATCCTCATACTGGATTTCGTGAACCAATCCGTCGTCAAACGAGATGATCTGCGCCTCAGGATAGCCGAGCAGAATAGGAGAATGACTGGAAATGATGAACTGCGCATTTCGCCGCTTCTGCAAGACATCATGGAGTAGAACGAGAAAAGCCAGTTGGCGCTGCGGAGACAGGGCTGCTTCGGGTTCATCCAGCAAGAACAATCCATCACGCTGACATTTCAGTTCGAGAACGGTGAAGAAAGTCTCGCCGTGAGAGCGCGTATGTAGACTGCGGCCACCATAGAAAGCACTGAGCGGAGGTCCAGCAGACGGCTCTTTGTCGAGTGCATCCATGTAGGAGACTGTGTTGAAGAAACTCTCGGCGCGTAGAAAGAATCCGGCTCCTGTTCGCGTGTCAAATGACAATCGTAGCGCCTTTACCAGAGGGTCAATCGAATGGTTGCTTTCGGTGCTATCGTTCATGAAATTGCGGGTTCCGCCCTCGCGCCCAAATCCGTAGTGGACAGCAATCGCTTCAAGCAGTGTCGATTTTCCTGAGCCATTCTCACCCGCAAAGAAACAGACGCGGGATCGCAATTCTAGTTTTTCAAGCTGTCGGATGGCCGGAACGCAGAAGGGGTAACCGTCACAGTCCTTTACTCGATCGTGCAGAAGGGAGATTGTCTTCAGCATTTGCGAATTCTACGCGACGAGCGTCCATTGACGAAAACAGGGTGATTACACTTTCGACCGTTCGTCATTGAGTGTTGTGGCGATGTTACGACAGTCAAGGTTGAGTAGTAGGCTTGGGCAGGCCGCTCCGGCGTGCCATCCCTTGCATTTGATTAGGGGGTGGCTCGGTAGCGCAGGTATCCCAGGCCGACGCGGAGGTGGTGATTGATGGAGTCGGGGACGCAGATGGCGAAGCAGAGGCCGAGGAGTCCCTGGGCGAGGCCGAGGGCGTAGAGGTTGTGGTAGCGGCGGAACAGTGCGCAGGAGATCGCTCCCCAGAGCAGGGTTGCGGCG
>DASSRO010000004.1:0-11538 GCA_035701745.1 Candidatus Sulfotelmatobacter sp.
GTGCGGATCAGCCACTGGGCCGACGACAACTCGTCTTTGTGGGGAGTTTTATTCAGGCTCATGATCCTGGGGAGTTCTTCGTCGTTGAGCTTGACGATGTCGGCCAGCGTCATCGATTGCGCAAGCACATCCTGGGAGTAATAAGACTGGCGCAGATTCACGTCGAAGACTTTGACGGTCCGGGGAGAGGTTGCGGCGAGAAAATGGCGAATAGTGGCGCAGCTTTTCTCGGAGCGTTGCGCCAGGGAGCCGAAACAAACCGCGTCCGCGTGCTGGGCCAACTGCTGCCAATCGGGCGTCCACTCGAGCGCATCCCACGCAACGGGATGCGCAATTTCAAATCGGGGAAGCCCCCTGCCATCGACTTCTACTTTCACGATTCCGGTTGGATGACGGCGGTCGGTTTGCACATGATCGATGTTGAGCCCGAGTTCCTCCATGCGGCGCAGAGCTTCCAGGCCGGGAGAATCCTCGCCCACGCGGCTGGCGACGATTCCTTGGTCGCCCATGAGAGTAGTGATGTAGGCGAAGTTGGCGGGCGCGCCGCCGAGACAGGTCCGTTCGGGTAAATGATCCCACAGCACTTCGCCGAGACCAACGACTTGCTTTTTCATGGGAGTTCACCGCACTCCGGCGAAAACGCTTACGCAAGTACCAGCAAAAAAGGGAGCCCCGTAGGACTCCCCCACAGCTTTTGCTTCCGACACTCTAGAAGTTGAGCCGCAGCGCAAACTGCAAAGCACGCATGCTGCTTCCACCTTCGATGTCGGTGATCCGTCCGTTGTTAGCGTCCACTGCAGTGTTTTGGCAGTCAACGCAGTTATTTGCGCCGTTGTTTCCGCTGAACGCATAGACAGGATGGTTAAAGACATTAAACGCGTCCATACGGAATTGAGCCCTGACGCGCTCGGTAATGGCGAAGTTCTTCATCACTGACAGGTCGGAATAAAATCCGGCCGGGCCGCGGAGCGAGTTGTACCCGACGTTGCCGAGATTGCCCTTGCCCGCATCGGTAAACGGTCCGCCGAGCGTCGTCAACGGGGTGAAATATTGAACGTACGGCCCTCCTTTTGAGCGGTGCTGAAGCGATCCAGCGCCCAAGTGGAAGGAACCCGAACCTTTATTGGGCCGGCAGATGCCTACGTCTTGCTCACCGCCGCACTCGTTCGTGGTCGGCGTCCACGGCAGACCGCTGCTCCAGTTGGTGGCGTCGGTCAATTCCCAACCGCCGATCAGATAATCCATCGCGCGGCTGGAGTTGCTCAAGTATTTTTTGCCCTTACCGAAAGGCAGGTCGTAAACGGGGTTGAAGATGAATACGTGGTTGCGAACGAAGTCGTTGGGACCGTAGGCAACCGGATGACTAATGGCGTAATAGTTGTTGTTGTAGGCGTAAGCGCGAGAGAAGGTGTAGTGGGAAATGAACTGCAGCCCCTGAGCGAACCGCTTCTCTACCTTCGCCTCAAAGGCGTTGTAGTTACTGCTGGCGTCATTGCCGTAGTAGTTCCCCAGATCGTCCCCGATGCCGGCACAAGTGCCTGTCGTGGGTGTCGTAAATACGGGTCGGCACAGCGGACGTCGCAAACTTGAATTAGCGCCGGTATTGTACAAGAACATGGATAGCGGGTTCACGTCGTAATTCGGGCCGTCACCCGAGAATCCGTGCGAACCTTTGTTTCCGACATAGGCGACTTCGGCCGAGATCGTGTTGCTAACCTGGCGTTGCACGGTCAGGTTCCAAGCGTCCAGTGTGGGCAGAACCTGCTTGGTCGGCCGGATATGCACACCCGAATCCTGGCCGTTCAAGCTGGCGAAGGTGATTTGACCGTTAGCTGGTATCTGCGGGAACACCGGAGCAATGGGCCCTTGGGCGAGGGTAAACAGAGGAACGTCATTCGGCGTGGCCCCGCTGCCCGTCGATGAGGCATCGATATTCTGTTTGATGAGCACAGGAAGGTTTTGCGTAACCGTGTGCCCAAAGTTCGATCCAAAGACTCCGATGTCGTAGCTACGACCATATCCCATGCGGACAACGGTCTTAGGCGTGACCTGATAAGCAATTCCCACCCGGGGAGCGAATGCGTGCAAGGAGTTCGCGACGTTGCCGTTCAGGCCGTAGGGCCCGTAACCAGCCACCCGGATTACACCCGTGCCGCCGTTATCGGTGATGTTGGCGAACCCTCCGTAGCCCTTGGCGAGCACCGACTCAGGGAAGTAGATCTCCCACCGCAAGCCGTAGTTCAGGGTTAGCTTGGTGGTAGCGCGGTAGGTGTCCTGACCGTAAAAGAAAAAGCGCTTCTGTCGCTCGGCGGCATTGTTGATATTCGTTAGGGCCGGATTATTGACATAACGCGCTAGCGAAGTCACGTCGCCCAGCAAGAACGTCGCCAAGTCCAACCCACCAACCGGAGGAGCAGGGGTGTTAGGCGGAGGGGGTGGGGCGCCCTGATTGGAGGTCGCTTGGGGGCTGAAGTTGTATTCTCCGGTGCGGTTGTTGTCGCTAGGAATGCGCAGATTCCTGGCGTAACGCAGGTCGACTCCCGCCTTGATGATGTGGTTGCCCTTGGTCTTGGTCCAGTTGTTCACAAACTGGAACTGATCTTCACGCTCGGTGAGCGGGCAGTTGCAACGTGCGACCCCTAAGCCGTCGCCGAAACTCGATATGGCCTCTGCGCCTCCATTGTTCGGCGCGCCTCCCTCACCCGTGGACGAATCTGCACCTAGGAGAAATGATCCCAATCCCGCAGTTTTGGGATCGCTGGTATTCGCGTTGGGGATGTTAAAGGCGGTCATGGGAGCACCGCCGTCTGGTTTCTGCGTCTGCGGATTGTACTTAAACCAGCCGAAGCGGAAATCGGTCAGCAGTGTCGGGTTTAGAGTTTTCGTGAAGCCGGTTGCCAGGCTGTAGTTGTGTGTTATGGAACTGCCGGCCAGGCCAAGCAAGCCCGAACCCGGTCCGCCGAGCGCTCCCAAGGTTCCCTTGCCGGAGAGGCTGAAATAGTCGAGGCTGAAACGCCCAAATATGTTCAAGCTGGAGCTTGCTGCGAAGTCAATGCGAGTATCAAAACTGTCCTGTTTAAACGGGCCCGAACCAGAGCCGTTGAAGTTGTTGCTCACACCCGCGATCTGCGGGGCTGGGAACAGAGCCAGAATTGCTGCAGCTTGCGGGGAGATCCTGCCAATCGGAATGCAGTTCCCTGTGCAGGCCCCGGCAGGCCCAAAAGCCGTGCGGTTGCCGCCATTGCCCAGGCCGGGTGTGCCGGTGTTGGGATCATAGATTTGTCCACCGCCCGTTAGTCCCGCGGCCAGGTATTCGCTCAGATCGCAATAGCCGGGAGTGGCACTCGTCGCGTTGGTTGCTGGATTACACGTACTTTGAGCCCTTGCTGTGGGGATCGACAACTGGTTGGTGATACCGTTCGTTTGCCGGGTGGCCTGGTAGTCGCCGAAAAAGAAAAGCTTGTTCTTGATGATCGGGCCGCCGATCGAACCACCGAACTGCTGCCATTTGGATGCTGGGATTAGCCGGTTAGTGATTGGGTCCGGTCGATATTGCGTAAAGGGGTCGCGCGCCTGGAATGCGTCTGTGCGCCGGAACCAGAATGCGCTGCCGTGAATGTCGTTGCTGCCCGATTTCGTTTGCGCAGTCACTACGCCTGCGACGGCCTTGCCAAATTCAGCGTCGTAGTTTTGCAGGGCGACTTTGGTCTCAGTCACCGCATCCAGATTTGGGTTCACGACGATAATGCCGAGGATCGGGTCCTGGTTATCGGTTCCGTCGAGCTCGTAGGCGGTGCCGCTGAAGTGCTGACCCTGAACGAAGATCTGTTGACTGCCTTGGGGATTCTCCGTGGCGGCGTGACCCCAGGAAAGTTTCTGGGTTCCGGGGGAGAGCAGTTCGAAGCTGGTGAAGTTGCGGTTGAGAATCGGCAAATCTTCGACGTATTTTGTATTGAACTCAAACGCGACGTCAGCGCGGTCTGTCTTAAGTTGCGGCGCCTCTGCGGTCACTTCGACCTGTTCGCTGGCCGATCCCACTTGGAACTGGCCATCTACTTTCACGCCAGAGTCGGCGGCCACCTGAATGTCCTTGTATTCCAGGGTTTTGAACCCTGTTCCGGCGACCTGGACAGAGTAGACGTCTGGGATCAGGTGGGTCACCGAGTAGTTGCCACTTTCATTGGTGGTGGTTTCGGTGGACACATTTTTGGTCTGACTGGTGACCGTGACTTTCGCTCCGGCCACCGCAGCGCCCGACGGGTCGGTTACCGTTCCCAAAATGCTGCCGTAAACGGCCTGACCGAGTGCGCTGGGCACCCACAGACTGCACAGTAGACTGAACACAGCCACTGAAATCCACACTGACCTTTTCATGAACGTCCTCCTGAAACCTTTCAAACGAAGTGACCCAGAAATGCAGAGGTGTTGGTGATCACAGACTGTGCAGTCGTAGTACAAAAGAATTAGCTGGAATAAGTTTCACTAGGTTTGATACCGTTACACGCATAAAGTCCCTGCATAGCAGTAAGATACCGCGGTCAGTTACTTCTTTTTGATATGGCTGTCACACACAGTTTGGCGATCGGGCGGGAGCAGTGCTTCCAACAAATAGATAAACTTATTAAAAGCCATAGGCTGCACAGCTCGGAATCGCTGTGCAAGCTACTGCGTTACCTGGCGGAACACTCGCTCGATCACCCCGGTATCGGCCTCAAGGAATACCAGATCGCCACCGAAGTTTTGGGAAGATCGTCAGGTTTCGATCCGCAGAGTGACTCCACGGTGCGGGTTCAGGCTGGGCGATTGAGGGTGAAGCTGGCCGAGTATTATTCGAACGAGGGGCGCGAGGATCCGATTCTGGTGGAGATCCCGAAGGGATCGTATGCGCTCACCTTTCACCTGCGGGCTGGCATCGCAGAGCCACAGTCTGCCGCGCCGGCGTTAGAGCCAGCCGTACAAAAGCAGGAAGATCGACAGAATTTCACACGCAGCTGGGTAATTACGGTGGCTGTGTTTTCGGTTTTGCTGGCAGCTTCTTTGTCGACGACGGCGATTCTGCTGTCGCAGAGGCTACGCCCGCCGACGGCCGGCAGTCAGGCGACTCCGGCAGCGTATGCGATTTTCTGGAGTCGATTCGTAACCGGGCCACAGCAGCCCTGGGTGATCTTCAGCAACGGAAGCTTTGTGGGACGGCCCGAAACCGGGATGCGGTACTTCAACCCCGCCTCGGACCAGCGGACTTTTATTCTCGACCACTACACTGGGGTGGGCGAGGTGCTGGCCATTCACGAACTCGACCATGTTTTCGCTTTGCTTAGCCGGGCAATCCGAGTTAAACGCGGAGCGCTATTTTCACTGGACGACGCCAAGAACAACGACCTGATTTTCGTGGGCTCTCCTTCCGAAAATCTTACGCTGCTCGATATTCCTGGAACCAAGGAATTCGTTTTCCGGCGGCTCGACTCCGGTCAACGCAAGGGAGACCTGGCCGTGGTGAACGTTCATCCGCTGGCTGGGGAACCGGAAAGCTTTCTGGGGACGCCCGCGAACCAGCCCACCACCGAGGATTATGCACTCGTGAGTCTTTTGCCGGGGCTGGATCCGTCCCGGTCGATCCTCATTCTGGCCGGCAACACTACCTTCGGAACTCAGGCTGCAGTCGAGTACGTGTGCCGGGAAGATTCGATCCGGGAACTGCTGCGGAGGTTGAATGTTTCGAAGCCGGGTGAGCTGAAACCGTTTGAAGCGCTTCTGCATGTCAGGATCGCGCATGGGGTTCCTGTGATGACGGACCTGGTTTCGGTTCGCAATCGCAATAACTGAACTATTCCGCGCTTTGAGTCGACAAAGCGCCGACCCGTGGAGTGCGCGAAAAAAGCGTTGGGAACGCCGATTTCGGGCGCTAGCGCGGAACCGTCAAGTGCGAATCGAGTGCGGCGGCCTTCTGAAATTCCTGAGCGGCTTCGTCTTTGTGTCCTTGCTGGCGTAGTGCCAGGCCCAGCTGATAATGCGCTGCCGGATAGTCTGGATCGGAGCGAATGGCTGACCGGAATTGAGCAATAGCAGAATCGATGTCCCCTGCACCCAGCAACCTTTTTCCTGAGTTGGTCGAAAACGTCGCTGCGTTCCGATTGTTGGTGGAGGCCGCGAGATTCGCTCCCTGCTTGGCTTCCTGGGCGGCGCCCTGTGCATCGCCCATTTGGCGAAGCACAGCGGCTAGTGTGGTGTGCGCTCCGGCGAAATCGGGCTGCAGGCGAATCGCGTCACGCAATTCCGCAGCGGCTTCGGGAAGTTTTCCCTGCTGCTTGAAGACCGTGCCCAGCGTGTAATGCGCTTCCGCATAGTTGGGTTGAGTCTGGATCGCGGACTGCAGTTCGGCGACAGCCGGATCAAACTCGCCGCGCTGCCAGTACAAAACTCCGAGCGTATAGTGCGCATCGGCCAGGTCAGGCTGCAAGCGAATCGCATTTTGGAATTCCGAGACCGCTTGCTCGAGTTGATCTTTGAGTTTGAACGCGAGACCCAGATTGTAGTGCAGCGAAGCATCCTGCGGAGCCAGTTTCAGGGCAGCTTGAAGTTCGGTAATGGCCGCGTCGAAATCGGCGCGCTGCAAATACGCGATGGCCAAATTTTCGCGAAAGGAATCGTCGTCGAGTCGCAATTGCGCCGCCATCTTGAAGTTTGGAATCGCGCCGACCGCGTCTCCTTTCTGTAATTGTGCCAAACCCAGGTCGTTGTAGGCCTCGGCGTCCTGCGGCCGGAGTTTCACCGCCTTGCCGAAGGCATCGACTGCGCAATCGCCATCCCCGGCATGCTGGCAGGCAAGGCCTAATTCGATCTGCACCTCATGCCACTCGGGCTTGAGCGCGGCAGCTTTCCGTAATTCCTGAAGGGCGTCGTCGTTTTTGGATTGCGCAGTGAATGTTTTTGCCAGGTAGTAATGAGCCGCGGCATCCTGCGGAATGAGTTCAACTGCATTGCTGAGTTCGTTCGAAGCCTGATCCAAATGATGTGCCTGCAGGTGCACGACGCCCAGGTGAAAGTGGGCCGGCTCCAAGTTTGGCTGCAAGCGCAGCGCGTCCTGAAAGGCAACTTGCGCGTCGGCGAACTGATTGTGTTGGGCGAGGATGGTTCCGAGCTCATCCTGCAAATCGGCGCGCTGCGGTGCCAACTTCACGGCGCGTTGCATCTCCAATAAAGCTTCGTCTCCCGGCTTTTGACTGAGAATTCTCGCCAGGGTGCGGTGTGCCTCAGCATTCTCCGGCGCAATTTTAATGGCGGTGCGAGCCTCCTGCTCGCCCTCGTCGGCTTTGCCTTGCTGCGAGAGGACACCCGCAAGAGTTAGCCGCGGTTCAACCGCCGCGGGCTTCGCTTTGATGGCGGCGCGAAGATGCGCAACCGCGGAATCGGATTCTCCCTGCTGAGCGAGCACCCAGCCTAATGCGGACTGCGCCTCGGCATCTTGAGGAGCCAGCCGAACCGCTTTGTCAAATTCTGCGCGCGCAGTGCCAAGATCGCCTGTCTGAAGCGCCTTCTGTCCTCGCTGATAAGCCCGGCGCTCCGCAGAGTTTGCGGTCCCTGCGCCCGTCTGGGCGGAAGCATTCATCGCGAGGATTGCGATGCTCAGGACGCCGACGAACTTAAGGGGGCACTGGAACACGATTATGCCGTCTTTTTTCGCATTATATCCAAGCCGCGAGTGAGCCTCAGGTGTGTTATGACATAGGACGAGGCGCGACGAGACCGACGGCGGGACCGGGAGATTCGCCTATGGTAGTTTCCAGACGAACCGCTTTGCAGATGTTGAGCACGGCCGCGCTGGCTCCGGGTTGGGCGCACCTTCGCGCGCTTTCCGGCGAGCGCGACAACAGCGCTCTCTGTCGCAAGTTGGCAGGCGATCCTCTCCGGCCGCAATATCATTTACTTCCCGCGCACAATTGGATGAACGACCCCAACGGTCCAATATTTTTTCGCGGCCGCTATCACATGTTCCACCAATACAATCCGCAAGGCGCGGTCTGGGGCAACATGAACTGGGCGCATGCCACCAGCCCCGACATGATTCACTGGCAACACGAACCGATTGCGCTTTCTGCGTCCGCGGACGGGCCTGACCGCGACGGCGTTTTCAGCGGGAGCGCCGTCCTCGATAATGGACGGCCAACCGTAATTTATACCGGCGTTGCGCCGCCCGACGTTGAGCATCCAGCTACCTTAAGCGACGGCGCACACACATGGCGGGAATCGCAGTGCCTTGCGGTCGCGGAAGATGACGATTTGCGTGTCTGGAAGAAGCGCCCTGACCCTGTGATCGCCGCTCCACCAGCGGGCGTGCACGTTACTGGATTCCGCGATCCCTGCCTTTGGCGTGAGGGCGATCTCTGGATGCTGATTCTGGGTTCCGGATTCCAGAGCCGGGGCGGTACGATTCTTCTGTACAGCTCGCCCGATCTGCGGCAATGGTCGTATCTACATCCGTTGATTGAAGGCGTTCGATCGACCGAGAAGAAGGTAAATCCGGTTGACACCGGCGAGATGTGGGAATGCCCCGACTTCTTCCCGCTCGGAGGCAAGCACGTACTGCTGATTTCTACTATGGGCAAGGTGCAATGGAAGGTCGGCACTTACGCGAAGCAGCGGTTCGCTGCGGAAAAAGAAGGCGTCGTCGATTGGGGCGCATATTATGCGGCCAAAACCATGCTCGACGCTCAGGGCAATCGCATCCTCTGGGGATGGATCACCGAGACACGGCCGGACGCCGAACTAATCGCGGCCGGATGGGCCGGAGCGATGTCGTTGCCCCGAGTGCTGTCGCTAAGCTTGGAAAATGAATTGGAAATGAAAGTCGCACCGGCCGCGCAACAACTTCGGGGAACGCGATCGAGCCTTGCAGCCGGCGCCTCGACCTCTGCGCGTCAACAATTTCTCGAGAATCTTCGCATTCGCGATCTGGCGGCGGAACTTGAATTGGAGTTCAGACCCAAATCTGAGGAATTTGCCATTCACCTGCAATCCGACGCAGGAGAAAACTTTGCAAGGATTTCCGTGGCGAAAAAATCCGGCGGCCGTGAACTTCGTGTCGACTCCGTTACGGCGGCCTGTCCTGGAACCGCCGCCTCGCCGATGCATCTACACATATTCCTCGATGGATCGGTGCTCGAGATTCTTGCCAATGGAACCACGGCGCTCACCAAACGCATTTATAAAATTCCCTCGGGACCTCTGATGCTGAAGCTTGAGGGCGATGCCGAGGTCGATTCGCTGGACGTGTGGGAGATAACGCCAATTTCCAAAGACCGGCTTACCGGCTCGATGTGCCGTTAAGAGACAAAACCCTCCCGAAAAGATTATGTTTGGAGACAGTGATCAATTTAACCCCTGGGGGTTGTTAACCGTGCTGAATCGCAGGAGTTTTCTGAAAGTGGCCGGCACCGCGACAGCTGAAACGTTTCTGGGCGCAAAGGTATTTGCACTGACTGCGGCCCAGTCCGGACCCGCCGCTCCCATCGCAGCCAACGACCACATTCAGATTGCATTGATTGGCGCCGGTGGCCAGGGCCAGGGAGACACCAGGACCGCGGTGCAGGTGCCGGGAGTGAAGCTGGTCGCGGTGGCGGATTGTTACGACGGCCGACTCGCACACAGCAAAGAACTCTGGGGCGATGACGTGTTTACGACGCGTGACTATCGAGAAGTTCTGGCGCGCAAGGATATCGATGCCGTAATCGTCGGCACTCCTGACCACTGGCACAAACAGGTTTCGGTCGATGCCATGAAAGCCGGCAAGGACGTTTATTGCGAGAAGCCGATGATCCATCTTTATTCGGACGGGCCGGAGATGATCGAAACAGCCCGCGCGACGAACCGGATCTTGCAGATCGGGAGCCAGCGCGTCAGCTCGATGATCTACGTCAAGGCGAAGGAACTGCTCGCTGCCGGGGCCATCGGTCAGCTCAACATGGTGAGCGCGCACTGGGATCGCAATTCGTCGACCGGCGCGTGGAATTATACGGTCCCTCCGGACGCATCTACGGAAACTTGTGATTGGCAGCGCTTCCTGGGAACCGCGCCCAAGATTCCCTTTAATGCCGAGCACTTTTTTCAGTGGCGCAAATGGAAAGCCTATGGAACCGGAGTGGCGGGCGACCTCTTTGTGCATCTGTTCAGCGGAACCCATTTCATTACTGGAACGAATGGCCCAACTCGCGGGATGGCGACAGGAGGACTGCGCTTCTGGAAGGATGGACGAGATGTTCCCGATGTGATGCTCGGCCTGTTCGACTATCGCGAAGGATTCAATCTTAGCCTGCGCGTGAATTTCGTAGACGGCGGCGAAGAGAGCGAAGGGCTGATCTTCACTGGCTCGGAAGGCACGATGGAGATTGCGTTCAACACCGTCAGCATAAGCCGCACGCCGAGGCAAAACGAACCAGGGCTGATGATTGGTACGTTCACGGAAGCGATGCAAAAGAATATTCGCGAAAGCTACCGGCAGAAGTATCCTCCTTCGCACCCATCAGGACCTCCGCCCGCCGGATACGAGAAATATGTCGCGCCGGAGGGCTATCGCGATAGCTATGACCATTTCAAGAATTTCTTTGCTGCGGTTCGTTCGCGGCAGCCGGTGGTGGAAGATGCGGCGTTCGGCTACCGCGCTGCGGGCGCTGCACTGCTCGCAAACCTGAGTCTGGATCGCGGAGCCGTGGTCAAGTGGGATCCCGATTCCATGAAGCTGGAATGAGGAGTTTTGGAAATCGCTCTAGAAATCTTGCGGTCTACGACTCCAAACTTGCTTTGTGAAGGCTGCTGCAGCGCGCAAGTTGTAAGCGACTGCGCAAAACGAATACCATCTAGCCATGCCTGTTGAAACGGAGATTCAGACTGGGACCGGGATTCGAGCGCCGCGCGGCAACTCCATAACCTGCAAGGGCTGGCAGCAGGAAGCCGCCATGCGCATGCTCATGAACAACCTCGACGAAGAGGTGGGCGAGCGGCCAAAAGATCTCGTCGTTTACGGTGGCACTGGCCGGGCGGCGCGCAGTTGGGAAGCATACCGCGCCATTGTTGCGACGCTGAAGAATCTTGCAAACGACGAAACTCTATTGGTGCAGTCGGGCAAGCCCGTCGGTGTGTTTAAGACTCACGACCATGCTCCTCGCGTGCTCATTGCCAATTCGAATTTAGTCGGCCACTGGTCCAACTGGGAAAAATTCAACGAACTGGAACGCGCCGGCCTGATGATGTACGGACAAATGACGGCGGGTTCGTGGATCTATATCGGCTCTCAGGGAATTGTGCAAGGCACATTCGAGACATTTTCCGCCGCCGGCGAAAAACATTTTGGCGGAGATCTCGCCGGCAAACTGATTGTCAGCGGCGGGATGGGAGGAATGGGCGGAGCTCAGCCTTTGGCGGCGACTATGACGGGCGCGGCCTTCCTGGGAATTGACGTCGATCCCGAGCGCATCAAGAAGCGGCTGAAGACCGGCTATTGCGACTTCATGGTCACAACGCTCGACGAAGCGTTGCGCATCCTGA
>DASSRO010000005.1:0-16515 GCA_035701745.1 Candidatus Sulfotelmatobacter sp.
ACATTGTTGTAGCGCAAGCGCCACCCGCCGCGGTTGTCGGACTTGGCGCTGACTTTTCCGAGCGGCTCGAGCACTTCAAGCAAGCCAACGTAGTCGCGGCCGTCACGTTGCACGACGGGGAGCGCGTAGTTGGCGGCAACGGAATAGACGGAGAGCCGCTTGGCGGGGGGAGCGCCGGAGAGAAGGACGGAACTAAGCAGGAGCGAGCCCAGGAAAACGCAGCGGGACGGGAAAGCTTTTGCGATTTTGAGGACGAACCGTGGGCGCGACGCCCACGGGGTGCCGGCGCTACTAAGGCAGCTACTCCAGCGCATAGATGGTTAGTCCGCTGAGAAGTTTGGGATAGAAGTCGGTGGATTTTTGCGGCATGACTTCGCCGGCAAAAGCGACATCGCGGACCTGCGCCACCGGACAGGGATTCATGAGAAAGGCAATGTTGGCGGCGCCTTTGCGGACCTGGTCGAGCGCCTCAGAGGCGTCGCGCAGGTAAGAAAGATTCTGCTGGTTGCGGATGGATTCTTCGGAAAGTTTGAGCACGCCTTCGAGCAGGCATTTGTGGAGTTGCACGACATCGAGCGCCTGCTGGCGCTGCGAAAGTTTAGCGAAGAATGACGCGGAGGCGGGCTTCGGAGAGTGCAGAAGCAGAGCCCGGCTGGCGGCAACGGCTAAAAGAGCAGTTCCGCCGCGGCCGCGATCATTCAGCAGGGCGGAGGCGCGAGCGGCATCGAGGCCGGCGTCGACTTCTTCGATCTCAAAAAAACGGCTGCTGGATTTCTGGAAGTCGTCTACTGAAAAAGAGTCGAGAGAATGTACTACGCGGTGCGTGGGCAGCACCAGCAATCCGGGATCGTTCATGTCGACGAAGGTCATCATGACGAATTCGTAGGGGGCGCCGGAATTGGATTGAGACCCGGCGGCGGCGCGCGATTCGTCGCGAAAATTGAGCGCGGTTTCGTAGCGGTGATGGCCGTCGGCGATCACTAACTTTTTATCGCGCATCTTTCCCTGGACGGCTGCGATAGTCCCGGCATCGGAAATTTGCCACACGCGATGGGCCACGCCGTATTCGTCGGCGACATCGATGGTGGGCGGGGAGTTGGCTTCGGCAGACAACAGGGAATCGATCTCGCCGGAGTCTTCATAGAGCAGGAAAAGTTGCTCGTAGTGGGCGCGGGTGGCGCGAAGCAGATCCAGGCGGTCGGCCTTGGGCTTAGAGAGAGTCTGCTCGTGGCGGTAGACGACCTTGGCAGAATAATCCTCGACGCGGCCCAGGGCGATGAATCCGCGGCGCGCGAACTTCTTTCCAGACGGTGCGGTAAAGGCCTGGGAATAAACATAAATGGACGGAGCGGAATCCTGGCGGAAAATGCCCTGCTCGCGCCACTCGCGCCCGAAGGCGGCCGCGCGCGTGTAGACATTGTCGCCGGCATTCTCGTCAGCCGCTCGGCGGCCCAGAATAATACGCACGAGATTGTAGGGGCTGGCGGCGTAATAGCGATCCTGCATGGCAGGGGTGATCTTGTCGTAGGGTTGGGTGACGACCTGGGCTGCGGAAACTCGCTGCAGGTCGTAGCGGAGAGCGCGAAAAGGATGAATGTCGGCCATGGAAACTTTTGATTGTAACAAGATAGCGGGACCGACCGGGAAGGCGCGCCGCCAAAGGAACCAGAAGATAAGAAGCAACCCTGAGTCCAGGAAAAACACCCAAGATGCGAATTTGGCATTGTCTCTCAATTTTGACAAAAATGACCGTTGCGCGGGGCTAAACCTGTGCTAATATCCGCCCCACTGAGGTATCTATGGCCCGCCTGGATGAAGGGCGTTGGTCATCTCACCCGATGGCCCAAGTTCGAAGTGGCTGTCTGGTTCTCCCCTGGGACCTGACCAAATCCCACCTGTGCAAAAAATCTACCGCCGCGAGGTTAGTGCGGTGGTTTGGACCCGTCCTGCTTAGCTTGGTTTGTCTAGGTCTGCCTGGATTTGGGCAAACCGACGTGAATGACGTACACGTGCTGCCGCGGGAGGCAGACAAACCACCGGAGCCTCCTAAGCCGGAGATGCTGGCCTCCACCACCGAGATGAGTACGCACGTTCATCCGTTGAAAGTCGATGTGGACTTGGTGTTAGTACCGGTGACTATCACAGATCCGATGAACCGGCTGGTGACTGGACTGGACAAGGCCAATTTCCAGCTGTTCGAGGGCAATTCGTCGCAGGAGATTCGAAGCTTTTCTAGCGAGGACGCCCCGGTATCGCTGGGAGTGATCTTCGATTCCAGCGGAAGCATGGCCAGCAAGATGGACCGCGCGAAAGACGCGGTGGTGGAGTTCTTCAAGACGGCCAATCCGCAGGACGAGTTCTTCATGATCACGTTCAACGACGAACCGGAGGCGATCACGGACTTTACCAATTCCGTGGATGAGATTCAGAACAAGCTCGTTTTCGCCGTTCCCCGCCACCGCACCGCGTTGCTGGATGCCATTTATATGGGCATCAGCAAGATGCGGCATGCGAAGTATGCCAAGAAGGCGCTGCTGATCATTTCCGACGGCGGAGATAATCACAGCCGCTATACCGAAGGCGAGATCAAGTCGCTGGTGAAGGAAGCCGACGTAATGATCTACGCCATTGGAATTTATGACCGGTACTCCTCGACGATCGAGGAGCGGCTCGGGCCGCAACTGCTGAGCGACATCACGGAATTGACTGGGGGACGGGCCTTCACCATCGATAATCCCAATGACCTGGGAGACGTGGCTACCAAGATTGGGGTAGAGTTGCGCAATCAATACGTCCTCGGCTACCGTCCAGCGAAAGTAGTGCGAGACGGCAAATGGCGTAAGATAAAAGTGAAGCTGCTGCCACCGAAAGGATTGCCGCCTCTACGGGTGTATGCCAGGACGGGATATTACGCGCCTGCGGAATAGGGCCGCCAGGGTTGTTCTCTTCACGTTGGTGATTTGGGCTGCTGTGCCGATGGGAGTTCCGGCCTGGTCGCAATCACCTGATAGTAAGCCGGCGACTCCTCCCGCTTCCACGCCGCCGGCGGCCCAGTCTCCCTCGAATTCGCCTCCCCCGCCTTCTCCAACTCCACAAACGCCTGCGGGCGCGGAAAAAACACCGCCCAAGACAGACGATCAGAACCGAAACCTCAACGATCAGGGCGTCTTCGTCTTCAAAAAAGACGTGGACGAGGTGCTGCTGCACGCCTCGGTGGTCGATGACAAGCAGCACATCGTCACCAACCTGGATCGCGGCGCGTTCACAGTGTTCGAGGACGGCAAGCCGCAAAGCATTATCTCGTTTCACCACGAGGATATTCCGGTGTCGATGGGGATCATCGTCGACAATTCCGGATCAATGCGGGAGAAGCGGAACAAGGTGAATCAGGCCGCCCTCAACCTGGTGCGGTCAAGCAATCCTAAGGACGAAGTGTTCGTGGTGAATTTTAACGATGAGTATTATCTCGACCAGGATTTCACCAACAATTTGCTGAAGTTGAAAGAAGCGCTGGAAAAGATTGACGCGCGCGGAGCGACTGCGCTTTACGATGCGCTGGTGGCGTCGGCGGTGCATTTGAAACGGTTTGCGCGGCTGGATAAAAAAGTTTTGTTCGTGGTGACCGATGGCGAGGACAACGCCAGCAACGAGACCTTGGAGCAGGCGGTAAAGCAGTTGCAGGAGGAGAATGGCCCGTCGGTGTACGCGATCGGAATTTTGGGGGATGAAGAGCATCCGAAGCGCGCGAAACGGGCCCTGGAGATCATTGCGCAGCGCACCGGCGGGATTGCGTTCTTCCCCAAGACCCTGGACGAAGTGGATGAGATCAGCAAGACGGTGGCGCGTGACATCCGCAGCCAATACACCATTGGATACAAGCCGACGAATCCTCGGGGAACGGGAGGATTTCGGACGGTTCGAATCGAGGCCAAGGCGAAGGGACATGGAAAGCTGACGGTGCGCACGAAGAGCGGGTATTACGCAGGGGAGCCAGCAGTCGGTAGTAAGTAAGGCCGCCTTAAAGCACGGCGATTTTCCGACGGTGATCACACCCGCGAAACAGTTCCAGCTCCGGCAAAAATTCTAGTGCAGGTTTCCTTCCAGTAATTTCGAGGCGGAATCGATTAGGGTCGTCTCGTCTTGCAGAGCCTTAGCTACTCTTACTATTTCCTGTTCGGCTTCGGCGTAGCGTTTTTGCTCGATGCCTTCGCGTACGCTGGGGACGGTTTTGACTCCGTAACCGCTGTAGACGCCAGGGGCATAGAGCATGTGTTTGTACCACGGCCGGCGGGGAAGCCCGTCGTCGTTGGTGAGTTTGCGTTCGCTCTGCATCAATTGCTGGTTCAAGGCCTGCAGCGATACCGACTGGTTCTCGTCCAGATCGCCCCGGTGCGCCAGCGCCTGGCGGTAGTGCTCGGCGCTCCGCGCGAGCGCGTCCGCGGCGTTCTGCATAGGAGCAAAGTTCAGGTGAGGAGGCACTTCTTCCTTGGACGGCGCAACCGTCGGACGCCTCGGATCGAGCGTGGCTTTGAACACACCTTCTTCCAACTCCTGATTGCGTTCGCGAATTTCTTCCTGCTTGTCCGCCAGCAGCTTTTCCAAATCCTTGGTGTATTTCTGAACGGTATCGGCGAAGTCGACGAAATCCAGGGGAAGTATTTCCGCGTCCGCCAGGCGCATCACCGCAGTTCCAATCGTCTGCGATAAAGCGCGACCGTAGACGAAATCGTAATCGGAGAAGTGCGTGTACCAGTAGAAATCGTCGTAAATGGAGTGATAAATTCCCTGGTCATCTTCGCCCGCATAGCTCAAATCAAGCGTAGCAATGCCAAGGTGGTCGAGAAACGCAGTGAAATCGGTGCCGGATCCGAGGGCGCTTATGCGAAGATCGGAACGCTGGCGCAGTTCCTTGCGATCGTCGGCGGACTTCGCCTCGGCAAGCTTCGATAACTGTGCGCGTTGCCACGCGGTGAGCTTGGTTTCGGGATCTTCGATGTCGCGCGCCACTCCGTTGATAAATTGTTCCAGCGTGTGCGACCCGCCCATTTCCAGCACGCCGCGGTCGTTGCCATCGCTGTTGATATAGACCGCTGCATGCTGGCGAAGTTCGTCGGCATGCGTCTCGGCCCATTCGGTCGATCCGAGCAGCATCGGCTCTTCCCCGTCCCACGCGCAATAGATGATGGTGCGGCGCGGCTTCCATCCCTGCTTGAGCAGCAGGCCGAGGGCGCGGGCTTCTTCGAGAAGCGCGGACTGCCCCGAGACCGGATCTTCGGCGCCATTCACCCAGGCATCGTGGTGATTGCCGCGAATGATCCACTCGTCGGGCGCCGCACTGCCCGGAATTTTCGCGATGACATCGTTCACCGGCTTGGTGTCCCAGTTGGATTGCACTTTCAAATGCACCTTCCCGCCGGGGCCGACGTGATAGGAAATGGGCAAGCTGCCGCGCCACTCCTCGGGAGCCATCGGGCCTTTGAGGGCGGCCAGCAGGGGCTGGGCGTCGCCGTAAGAAATCGGCAGGACCGGGATCTTCGTGAGGCTCTTCGCGTCTTGCAGGGCCAGTCGCTTTGCTCCAGGTGTAGCGCCAATTCCGGGGGTAAGCGGATCGCCCGGACTGGACGAGGCAAAATCCATCACGCTGCCGCGCTGCACCCCGTCCGGATTTCGCATTGGCCCCTTGGGGAAAACTTCATCTACCGAGTACCCGTCGTCGCGTGGTTCCGAGTAAATGAGGCAGCCGACGGCGCCGTGCTCAGCCGCCACCTTGGGCTTCACTCCGCGCCACGAGTGATAATACTTGGCGATCACGATCGCACCTTTTACCGAGACCCCAAGCCGCTCAAGTTTTTCGTAGTCCTCCGGCAGACCATAGTTCACAAAGACCAGGGGCGCCGTAACGTCGCCGTCAATGGAATACGCGTTGTAGGTTGGAAGCTGCTCGGACTTCTGGTTCGAAGTGGGATCGGCCGCCAAAGCGGGCTCTTCGAGCTTGGCAGTGAACTTTGTGGGCTCAAGCATTTCGAGCACGCGAATCTTTGGCGTGGGAAACAGAACGTCGAAGCTTTCAATATGCGCGTCGAGTCCCCACTCCTTGAAGCGGGCGAGAATCCACTCGGCATTGTCCTTGTCGTAAGCCGAACCAACGTGATGCGGGCGCGCGCTCAGTCGGCGCATGTACTCCTTCAAATTGGCGGGATCGGGAATGGCCCGAAACTTCGTTTCCCAATCGCGCTCGCCCTGGCTGGATCGGGCCGAATATCCCGCTAACGCAGGTTGCTCCGCGCCAAGAGTAAGGGAGGGAACGACGAGGTTGACGATCAACAACAGAGTGGCAATGCGTCGCATGCAAGTCCTTTCTGATTTCGGCTGGGGGGCATTATATCCGGGCGACGGAATCTGCACGCGAAGTTGAAGACGAAGGGGACGCGATCCGAGGCGGTGGCGTTATCGCGGAATAAACGGAACCCGAACTTCCTGCGTGGTCTCGGAAGGCCCTGGAGCGTAGACCCACTGCTTGACGGCGCGGATGGCGGATTCGGCGAGAGCGGCATTTCCACCGATAAGCTGAACCGTTTCGACGTTCCCGCGCGGAGAAATGGTGACGCTGACCCGAACGGTTCCGCCAATTTGCAGGTGCAGGAGCGTCTGGGGGTATTCGGGTTCGATCCGGGTGACGAGTTGGCGCTCGAGAGTCTGGGGACCTTCGCCGACGGCAAGAATCTTTACCCCGGCAGTGGGGAAGTCGATGTTGACATATCCGAGAGCGCCTTTGGTTCTGGCGACGTAACCGACGATCTCGGTATCGGAGTCAAGGAATCTGGGCATGGCGCCGGTGCCGGTGAAGATGAGCGTACGGTAGTACGTGCGCAAAGCATCGTCGCTCTTGCCGACGTATCGCCGGAGGAAGGTTTCGTGGGCGGAGCCGCTTTTGGCGAGTACGGGTTCGACGCGCGAGCCGTCGAAGGCCCTTTGATCCTGGAGGAAGATGCTGCGGAGTTCGGCCACGGAAATGGAATCGGGCCGAATGCTGGGGTTGGCGATGATTTTGACGTCGCCGGCAAACGCGGGAAGAAAGCCGAGGATCACCAGGGCGGCAACGAGAGGGAGTTTTGTTTTGCCGTTCATCGTTCTGTTCGCTGCGTTTGTCATCGGCTTAAAAATTCACGCTGGTCTTCAGCACCAGCGCGTTGGTCGCGGGCTTGAACCCGTGGGGATTTACCTGGAAATAGAAACCGTCTGGGTAAGAACTGTCGCCGAAACCATCCATGAAATGACCTTCAATTTTTGCGCTCCAGTATCGGTTGAGATCAACGCGGGCGGTGACAACTTTGTCGTACACGTGATTGGCGGGCAGGCTGGTGTCGGTCTGATCGGGGAATAAGGAAGGCAATAGGAGATCGAGGGGCCCGCCGGCAACACTGCTGATCGAATAGCGGGAGTAATAGGACCCGAGCATGATGCGTTTCGTAATGCGGTAGGATCCCGAAGCGTACCAGCCGCGAATGTCGCTGATGGTTTCGAGCAGTTTCGGGCTGATGAATTGATCGTGCACAAACCGGCGATACTCCGCATCAATGCACAACTTTCCCAAACTGTACTCGCCATAAAACTGATTGGTGAAATCCGACTTGGAAACAGCGGTGTAAGGAAAAGTGCCCAGGCTCAGGCTGATGATGCCCTTGCCAGTGAAATCTCCATTCATGCGTGAGACCCCGAGCAAAAGGCCCTTCCATGGCGTGCTCCAACGCAGGTCGGCGCCATATTGCAAGCCGCGGTAATCCAAACTTTTGACTCCGTACTTGGCGATGAGGTCTGCGTAGCCTCCGTAGTTGCCGTCATGACGGTGTCCGGCATACACGGTATAGCGCACGGCACCGGCCGACTTCGGAAGTTTCACGCTCCCGTAGACGTCGGCCCCGAGGTGGGCGATCGTGGCGTCGCGAAGGTCGGTGGGATAAACGCTTTGCGGCAACAGTGCGAACGTGTGCAGGAAGTCCAAATCCTGGGTGTCGTTGTAAAGCCCGATCACGGTTTTTACGACCCCGGCGCGCACCCCGAACCACGGTTTGAAGCGGTAGTCGCCGAAAGCCCAGTCCAGCTCAGGATGCCACTCGCCAAGATTGCCCAGATTGCGATCGTAGACTTGCAGACCGGCGTGAAATTTGTCCGTGATCTGAGACGAGACGTTCGCTCCAAAGTCCGTGAAGGCTCCGCTACCCTGGCTGGAATGCGTGCTCAGCCAGTTATTTTGGTCGGTGTAGAGAAATCCCTGCGAGGCGAACCCATGGAACTGAATCGTGCGGTCGAAGAGCTTGAATTGTTGTGCCTGCAGAATCGTGGATCCGACCCAAACAAAGCTTAGAACCAATTTAACGATCCGGCGCTGCATGCGAACTCCTTGGGCCCGTCAAGTTTGCAATCGGCAAGTGAGGGAGAAACTTGAGTGAGTCTGGCGCGTTACGGAAGATACCTGCTGGCTGTGGGCGCTCTGGCACCTCCGCCCCGCCAGGTGCCCCGCCGACCCCGCCACGCCGGCGCTGCACTAAAGATTTCCCTTCATTGACGACTGCGGTCGATCCCGTTAGCCTGTAACGTGCCTTCGAAAACGTCAGAATCTGAAATGTACCGCCTGCGCGTTGCCGACGACATTACCGAACTGGTCGGCGAAACTCCCATGTTGCAGTTGAAGCGCCTGACTCCGGCTGGAGCCGCGGACATCTTCGCCAAGCTGGAGTACTTGAACCCCGGCGGCAGCGTGAAGGACCGGGCAGCGATCGGCATCATCCGCCAGGCCGAGCAGGACGGAAAACTACGGCCCGGCGGCACCATCGTGGAGGCAACCGCCGGCAACACGGGGATTGGCCTTGCCCTCATTGGCGTGAATCGCGGATACAAAGTACGGCTGTTTGTGCCGGAAAATTTTTCTCAGGAAAAAGTGATCATCATGCGGGCGCTCGGCGCCGAAGTGGTGCGCACTCCCGACGCCGAGGGCATGCAGGGCGCCATTCGCCGCGCCAAAGAACTCGTGGCTGGCGATTCCTCGGCCTTCATGGCCGGGCAATTCGAAAATCTCGCCAACCCGGACTATCACTACGAGACCACCGCGCGCGAAATCTTCGAGCAGATGAATGGAAAAATCGACGCCGTCGTCTTAGGTTGCGGAACTTCGGGAACTTTCAGCGGGGTCGCGCGCTTCGTGAAAGAAAAGTTGCCCGAGGCACTGGCCTACGCTGTGGAGACGCAGGGTTCCACCCTCGGCGGCGGGCAGCCCGGACCGCATAAAGTGGAAGGCATCGGCACCAGCTTCATCCCAAAAACGTTTGATGCCGCAGTTTGCGATGGAGTGATGATGGTGATGGACGACGACGCCTTTGGCATGGTGAAGACGCTCGCGGCGAAGGAAGGCGTCCTCGCCGGATCGAGCGGCGGCGCGGCAGTCTTCGCAGCCCTGCAAGTTGCAAAACGACTGGGCGAGGGCAAACGCGTGGTGACCATCATCCCAGATTCCGCCGAGCGCTATTTGTCGAAAAACATTTTTGAGGGCGGCATTTAAAGCACAGCCTCTCACAGATTCACACTCATGAAAAAAAATAAAGAAGCAGGATTTGCCACGCGGGCCATTCACTGTGGACAAGAGCCCGACCCTTTGACCGGCGCGGTGACCGTGCCCATTTATCCCACATCAACCTACGTGCAACAGGGAATCGGCGAAAACAAGGGATACGAATATTCGCGCGTGTCGAATCCCACGCGCGCCCGCTTGGAGGAGAATCTGGCCGCGCTCGAGGGAGGAGTGGCGGCCCGCGTATTTGCCAGCGGGATGGCCGCCATTAACGCCATCGTAAGCCTGCTGAAATCGGGCGACCACGTAGTCTGCGGCAACGATTTATACGGCGGCACTCCCCGCCTCTTCAACAGCGTGATGACGGGATTCGGACTGGAGTTTTCTTACGTCGATACCTCGGTCACGGAGAATGTCGAGCGGGCCATCCGCAAAAATACCCGCATGGTGTACGTGGAGACGCCGACGAATCCTTTAATGCGCTTGAGCGACCTGGCCGCGATCAGCGAAGTCTGCCGCAAGAAGAAAGTTGCCCTGGTCGTCGACAACACGTTTATGTCGCCCTACTTTCAGCAACCTCTCGCGCTCGGTGCCGATATGGTCGTGCACTCGACCACAAAGTTCCTGAACGGCCACAGTGACGGCCTGGGCGGCGTGGTGGTTTGCGCAAGGCAGGAGCACGCCGATCAACTCGCTTTTCTTCAGAAAGCCGCGGGCGCGATCCTGTCTCCATTCGAATGCTGGCTCGTCCTGCGCGGCGTGAAGACGCTGGCGGCCCGCATGGAGATTCATGATCGCAGCGGCCGCATCGTGGCGGATTTTCTTTCCAAACATAAAAAAGTGAAGTTCGTGCTTTATCCCGGGCTGGCGGATCATCCGCAGCATGCGCTGGCGCGGCGGCAGATGAGCGGCTTTGGAGCGATGATCTCGTTTGAGACTGGGTCGCTGAAGAATGCGAACAAAATGCTGAAGAAAGTGCGCCTTTCTTCGCTGGGCGAGTCCCTGGGAGGGGTGGAGACGCTCATCTCGCATCCCGCCACCATGACGCACGCGGCCCTAGGAGCGAAGGGGCGCAAAGCTATCGGCATCACCGATGGTCTGGTGCGAATATCGGTTGGCATTGAAGACGTGGACGATATTCTCGACGATCTGGATGGGGCGCTGAACGCGATCTAGAAACCTGGCCACGGATTTTACGGATTCGTTCCAAAAAAGAGATGCAGTTGCTGCCCCGTGCCCTCGGCGTCCTCCGTGGTTTAGGCCTTTTGGGCTGTCGGCCAGAGACACGAGGAGATTCTTTATTCGCTCGGGTCGTCTTTCACCAGCGAACATGCCAGCCACTGCAGGTACTCCGGACTGCCCTCTTCGATGCTGATCGCAATGCATTCGGGAAGTTCATAGGAATGCAGTTCGCGGATGGCATCGCGGACCCGGGGAAAACGCTCGGCGCTGGTCTTGATGAGCAGCAAATATTCCTGGCTTGATTCCACTCTGTCTTTCCAGCGGTAGATCGATTCAATCCGCGGGATGATATTGACGCAGGCGGCCAGCCGCTGCTCGACGAGATCGTGAGCGATCATGCGGGCTTCGTCTTCGGATCCGGCGGTGGAGAGGACGATTCGTTTGTCGGTCATATAAAATCAGCCTTCGGTCTCGCAGGCACGAGCGCCGCGAGGTCACAAGATTAGGAATCATCGAGGCTTCATCATGCTAACGCAAATCAAGTTTGGCACATCGGGATGGCGCGCCGTCATGGCGGAGGAGTTCACGTTTGCCAACGTACAGCGCGCCGTGGGCGGCATTGCCCGCTATGTGGCATCGCAAAAGCCGCAAGGGGCGAGGGTGATCGTGGGACGGGACCCGCGATTCTTGGGCGAGACCTTTTGTGCAATGGCGGCGGAAATTCTGGCGGGGCAGGGAATCACCCCGCTGGTGGTTGCCGAACCCGCGCCGACTCCGGCATTTGCCCACGCGGTGGTCCACAATCACGCGGACGGCGTGATTAACTTCACGGCGTCGCACAATCCGCCGGAATATAACGGAATAAAATTCTCCACGCCCGACGGATGCCCGGCGCTGCCGGAAGTCACCAAAAAGATTGAGGCTGCCATCGTAGCGGGCGACGGCGCGAAGGCGACCAACCCCGTCCCGGCCGGCAAGGCGGCGCACGGTTCGCTTGATCCCAAGCCTGCTTACCTGAAGCGGCTGGGGGAAATCATCGACCTGGATGTAATTCGTAAGGCGAAGCTCCGGGTGGTGTTCGATCCCATGTGGGGCGCGGCGCGGGGATACTCCGACGAAGTTCTGCGCGGCGCGGGCTTACAGGTAGCGACGGTGCACGACTACCGGGACGTGCTCTTCGGCGGCCACGCGCCCGAACCCGACGATCATCTGCTGGAAGACTTGCGAACGAAAATGCGCGAGACCGGGGCGCAGATCGGCATTGCCACCGATGGCGACGCCGACCGCTTTGGCATTGTCGACGCCGACGGAACGTTCATGCAGCCAAACTACGTCATCGCGCTGCTCTTCGATTACCTGGTGGAGAGTCGAGGATGGAAGAACGGCGTGGCCAAGTCGGTCGCGACTACGAATCTGATCAATGCGTTGGCCGAGAAACATGGCGTGGAGTTGCACGAAACTCCGGTGGGTTTTAAGTACATTGGCGAACTGATCATGCATGACAAGATTGCGATTGGCGGCGAAGAGAGCGCGGGGCTGTCCATCCGGCATCATGTGCCGGAGAAAGATGGAGTGCTGGCCGGGTTGCTGTGCTGCGAAGCGGTGGCGCGTCGGGGGAAATCGCTGGGCGAACAATTAAAGGCCGTGTGTAACCAAGTTGGTTCCTATTTTCCCAAGCGCGAGAACTTCCGCTTGACGCCCGAGGTGAAAGAGAAGTTCACTGAGAAGTTACGATCCGATCCGCGCGACTTCAGCGGGAGTAAGGTTAGCCGAGTCGTGCGCACCGACGGATTGAAACTGTTGTTGGGCGACGGATCATGGGTTTGCTACCGGCTGTCGGGAACGGAGCCGGTGGTTCGCGTCTACAGCGAGGCGCGCAGTGAGAAGGACTTGGAGAAGCTGAGCGCGGCGGCTAAGCAGTGGATTTTCGAATGAAGGCGATTGAGTGAAGGCTTTTTCCAGAACGCGGCGGTTTCCACGTCCCGAGGACGGGCTGCGGGCGGTAGTCGAGCGCGCGCCCCAGGCGGAGGCGCTGGCTGCGTTGTGGATTGAGCGCGTGCGGCCGCTGGCGATTCGCCTTTACACCCTGCGGCGCCGCATTGCGACCGTCGCGGTGATGGTGTTGGCCGCTTCGCTGTTTGTGCATGTTATGTTTGGCGCCAATGGCATGGTCGTTTACAAAGAAAAGCGGGCCGAGTATCAGGCCTTGCGAAAGCAGATCGTTCAAGTGCAACAGGAGAACGACCGCTACACCCAGCAGATTCAGGGCTTGAAGACCGACCAGAAATCCATCGAAAAGGAAGCACGCGAACAACTGGGCTACGCCAAGCCGGGCGAATATGTCTATGTTCCGCCCTCTCCAGCCAAGCATGTGCCCCCGGTTACTCGCTCCGCGAAAAAATAGTCGGCCAAGTTTTCCTTTGATGCAATCGCCGGCGAATATTCGCTCCCTGCGCTGACAATGTCATTTCCCGCCTGTGGTATATTTCGTTTGCCTCAGGTTCACAGTGGAATGGGCCGGTTCCGAAGATTGCCAAAATCTTCATGGCCCAGTTGGTGAGCGCGGCGTGGGGCTGCTAGCTCAATTTCAAAAGGAGAAGATTCGGCCATGAGAAAACTGTTCGTGCTATTTCTTGCGACGTGTTTCGTGTTCGCCCTGACGGCGATGGCGTTTGACGATATGGGGAAGAGCGCCACCGTGAAAGGCTGGGTGGCAGACGACAAGTGCGGCGCCAAGGGCGCCAATGCAAAAGCCGAGGCCTGCACCAAGAAATGCCTGGCCGCTGGCGCGAAAATGGTCATCGTCACCGACAAGGATCAGAAGATTCTTGTGGTCGACAACCCGGACGCGCTCAAGGGGCATGAAGGGCATCACATCGCGGCGACCGGCACGGTCTCCGGCGACTCCATCCACGTGGAAAGCGCGAAGATGTTGTGAGGACTCGACAGTTGCTTTCAGGGCGGCCTTCGGGCCGCCTTTTTTGGTATGTGGCGCGGGAGAGCCCCCGCCCGCGTCTCTCAGCCACCGCCGCACATGCTTTAGCGCACGACGCCTTCTAATGGCGAACTCGCCGTCGCATACAACTTTCTCGGCATCCGCCCTGCCAGATATGCCTGCCGTCCGGCCAGCACGGCGTGGTGCATGGCTTCGGCCATCAGCACAGGATCCTGGGCATTGGCAATGCCAGTGTTCATGAGCACCGCATCGGCGCCCAGTTCCATCGCGATGGCCGCATCTGAGGCCGTCCCCACTCCCGCGTCGACAATCAACGGCACGCCACTGATCATCTCGCGCAGAATGCGAATGTGCGCCTGATTCTGGATTCCCATGCCGCTTCCAATCGGCGCGCCCAGCGGCATAATCGTTGCCGCTCCCGCATCGATCAGCCGCTTGGCAAAAACAATGTCATCGGAGGTGTAAGGCAAAACCGTGAAGCCTTCCTTCACCAGCACGCGCGTGGCTTCGAGCGTGGCTTGCACGTCAGGATACAGCGTAGCCTGATCGCCAATCACTTCGAGCTTAACCCAATCGGAGAGGCCGACTTCACGCCCTAGCCGCGCGGCGCGGATGGCCTCGTCGGCGGTGTAGCACCCGGCGGTGTTGGGCAGTAGAAAATATTTTTTGGGATCGATGTAGTCGAGCAGCGATTCCTTGCTGCGATCGAGATTCACGCGGCGCACCGCGACGGTGACCATCTCGGCGCCGCTGGCCTCGAGTGCGCGCGCGGTTTCCTGCGGCGATTTGTATTTACCCGTGCCGACGATGAGGCGGGAGCGGAAGGAGCGGCCGGCGATGACTAAGGAGTCCGACATACGCCTATTGTAATGAAAAGCTGGAGACGCGAGCACATGGGTAGGAGAATTTGTCGCCTGCCCTAGTGTTGCTGCATCCACGAAGACACAAATATTGGCGGTCCCAGCATTTCCATCCCGTATTTGGCCATCAAGTCGCGCATCGTCTCGGGACTCTTCTTGTCGAGCGGTACGTTTCCGATCTCGTCAAAGAATTTTTCAAATCCACCAGGCTGGCACATGAGGATCAACTTTCCATCGTTCGTTGCCGTATTTGCCCAGACGTGAGGGATTCCACGCGGCAACCAGATGCTGCCGCCAGTTGCCAGGTTGTGCTCTTCACCGCCCGCCTTAAAGAGGAATTCACCGTTTAGCACGTAATACCACTCGTCCTCACGATGATGAACATGGAGGAACGGTCCAGAGCGCGGTAATGCGTTCATCTCAAAAATGGTGCAGGCTCCTCCACTGTCTCCGCTCGAGAGCTTGCACGGAGTTGCTTTCGCTTGTGCGGCGGTGCTGAACGCGAACCGGTTCTCGCTCGGATTCGCCACGGCAACTTTTGCTGAGGCGGCAACGCGGGTGGGAAACATAGTCGTAACGGAAGCGATGCCAAAAGCGCAGAGTAAAGTCCGACGGTCGATGTTTGACATATCGCAACCTCGGAAAACGACGGCGGCAATCTTACCAAAAGGATCAGGTGCCCGCGAACGAAGTAGAGTTACGGCGCAGTCGCAGTCTCTGCTTGGGTGTACAGTTCGTCGATTTTACTCCGGTAGCGTTCTTCGATCACCCTGCGGCGCAGTTTCATGGTCGGCGTCAAAGCGCCGTTGTCGGCAGTGAATTCGTCGGCCACCACCAGCACGCGCTTGAGCTTTTCGAAGCGCGCCAGATTTCCGTTGATACCCTCGACCAAACCTTCGTAGAGCGACTGCACCTTGGGGTTGGCGACCAGGTCCGCGCGAGTGGTGAAGGGAACGTTGTTGTCTTTCGCCCACTGCTCGAGCAAAGTGAAGTTGGGCGAGATCATGACGGCGGGGAATTTACGCCGGTCCCCCAGGATGGCGGCAACTCCCACCAGGGGGCTGAGCTTGAGCGAGTTCTCGATCGGCTGGGGCGCAATAAATTTTCCGCCGGAAGTCTTGATCAAGTCTTTCTTTCGGTCGGTGACCGAGAGGTACCCGTCGGCGTCGATGTTGCCGATGTCGCCGGTTTTGAACCAGCCATCGGACAGGGCAGCGTTCGTTTCTTCAGGGCGATTCCAGTAGCCCTTGAACACGGACGGTCCGCGCACCAGTATCTCGCCGTCTTCAGCGATGTGGACTTCGAGATTGGGCAGAATCTTTCCGACGGTTCCGATGCGGTGATTGGCGGGCGTGTTCACCGCGATGACAGGAGAGGTTTCGGTGAGCCCGTAGCCCTCATGAATGCGGATGCCCACGGTGGCGTACCACTCGGCGAGTTCGCGGCCCAGAGGGGCGCCGCCCGAAATGAAAGTGTCGACTCGTCCCCCCATGCCGGCGCGAATTTTCGAGAAGACTAGTTTGTTGGCCAGTTTCCAACTGGTCGAGGCCGGAGTTTTTCCAGCGAGAACTTCGGGCTTGTGGCGCTGCCCGACTGAGAGAGCCCAGTTGAAAATGGCGCTCTTGGGAAATCCTTTGGCCTTCTGCGCAGCCTGCGCGTAGATTTTTTCGTAGACACGCGGCACGGCCACGAAGAGGGAAGGCTGCACCTCCTGCAGGCTCACGGGCAGGCGGTCGAGGAACGGGCAGTAGGCCAGGGTGACGCCGTAGTACAGCATGGCGAAATCGACGTGGCGCGCGGTGATGTGGCAAAGCGGCAGAAACGAGATGCTGACCAGGCCGGGACGCATTTCGAATCCGGCGAGCGAGTAGCGAATATTGGAGGCAATGTTGCCGTGGGTCAACATCGCACCCTTGGAAGTGCCGGTGGTTCCGGAAGTGTAGACGATGGTG
>DASSRO010000006.1:0-11030 GCA_035701745.1 Candidatus Sulfotelmatobacter sp.
AAAAAGCTCGACTTGTCGGTGCTGGAGAGGTTGCTCGCTGACCTGCTTGCCCAGCAGTTGGGCTCGGTGCACGATCAGGCTACGGGCTCTGACACAAGATAGTGCCGCGTCTGTCTTCCCTCCCAAGGCTCTACCTGTTTCTTTGCCCTCCATCTTGGCTTAAGAGCCGCTTTTTCACGTCACTGCTTCGGCCCTCGTCCGGCCAGGAATTTTCCACGGAATTTGGATAATTTCCTCAGGCGGGGGTGTGACGGACGACCTTTACTGAGGATTTCAGAACGGGAATAGTGGGGGTAGGGGCGGGGAAACTGAGATTCCTCCCCTTCGCTTTGCTCAGGGTTGGACTGACAGATCTGAGAGTGGCGGAATCGTAAATCATCAGGAAGTCGGAATGGGAGCGGGACAGGGCGATGAACAGGAAAAACAGTAAGAGGAAGAACAATTCGGAGTGGATTCGGGACTGCAAGGAGCGGGGAGAGTGGGCGGAACTTTGTTTTATGGCGCGGGCGAAGGGGCTGGGAATGGGAGTGTTGAAGCCGTACGGGGAGTCGGGGCGGTATGACGTGGCGGTGGAGAGTGGCGGGCCGATTTATCGGGTGCAGGTGAAGTCGACGATTTATTGCCGGCGGGGGAATGAATACAGCTTGAACGTGCACGGGCCGGGAAGGAAACAGTACAAGAAGGGGACGGTGGATTTTTTTGCGGTGTGGGTGATTCCGGAGGGGGAGTGGTACATCATTCCGTACGCGGCGATGGGGAAAAAGCTGACGTTGCACTTTACCGCGGGAAGCAAGCGGGCGAAGTGGGCGCGGTATCGGGAGGCTTGGGATCTGCTGCGGGTGGTGGAGATTCAGGCTTGTGTGGATCCTGAGTTTGTGGAGGTGGAGGAAGAGGGGATGCCGATCGATTTCTGCACCGTTTGCAGTGAGCTGGGGGGTGCAGAGATGAACTGACAGTGCCTGAAGTGGATGGGATGCTTCGACTGCGCGGGAAGGACCGCTTCGCTCTCCCTCCCGCTTCGCTCAGCATGACAGTCAAAATCCCACACCCCTTCGACTTCGCTCAGCATGACAGTCAAAATCTCCAACCCTTCGACTGCGCTCAGGGTGGGCTCTGTCGGATGAGGTGCGACAAGGGTGGGGCATCCGGGCGCCGGATTTATTTCTTCTTCTTGTTCTTCTTTTTTTGAGTTTTTTGTGACGCCTTCTTCGGGCCGAAGACGCGGGCGAAAATCTTGTTTACGTTTTTGAGTTGGCGGGGCAGGTCGAAGGCGTGTTCTATCTGCCGGCGGGGGACGCGGCTGGTGATTTCTTTATCGGCCAGCACGAGTTGATGGAAGTCGAGGCCCTCTTTCCAGGCGCGCATGGCGTGGGACTGCACCAGGCGGTAGGCGTCCTCGCGGGAGACGCCATGCTCGACCAGGTCGAGCAGCAACTGTCCGCTGAAAATGAGGCCGCGCGTCGATTCAAGGTTGGCGCGCATGCGTTCGGGATAGACGAACATGGTGTCGACGAGGTTGGCGGTCTTGCTGAGCAGGTAGTCGGCGAGCGTGGTCGAGTCGGGCAGGATGACGCGCTCGGCGGAGGAATGCGAGATGTCGCGCTCGTGCCAGAGGGCAACGTTTTCGAATCCTGCCTGGGCGTTGCTGCGCACGACGCGCGCCAGGCCGCTGATCTGCTCGGCGGTCACGGGGTTGCGCTTGTGCGGCATGGCAGACGATCCTTTTTGCTTCTCGCTGAAATACTCTTCCGCCTCACGCACTTCGGTGCGTTGCAGGTGGCGAATCTCAGTGGCGATCTTGTCTAGCGTGGACGCGATGACGGCGAGCGTGCCCAGGTAGTGCGCGTGACGATCGCGCTGGATGACCTGCGAGGAAACCGCAGCGGCTTTCAATCCCAGGCGCGCGCAGATTTTTTCTTCGAGCTCAGGAGTGAGGTGGGCGAAGATGCCAACGGCGCCTGAGAACTTGCCCACGCGCATGTCTTCCGCAGCCGCCATGAAGCGCGCGATGTTGCGCTGCGTTTCGGAATACCAGTTGGCGATTTTGAAGCCGAAGGTGATGGGCTCGGCGTGAATGCCGTGCGTACGGCCGACCATGGGCGTGTCTTTGAATTCCCACGCGCGGCGTTCGAGGACTTCGGCGAGACGTTGGAGATCCTGCGCGATGACTTGCGAGGCCTGGCGGATGAGCAGGGCCTGCGCGGTGTCGACGACATCGTTGGAGGTGAGGCCGTAGTGGAACCAGCGGGCGTGGGGCCCGACGATTTCGGCGACGGCGGTGGTGAAGGCGATGACGTCGTGGCGGACTTCGGCTTCGATCTCGTGGATGCGTTCGACGCGAAAGTCGGCGCGGTCGCGGATGGCGCGGGCGGCGTCCTTGGGAACGAGGCCGGCTTCGGCGAGGGTTTCGGTGGCGGCGACTTCGACGGCGAGCCAGGTGCGGAAGCGGTTTTCGTCGCTCCAGATGCGGGCCATCTCGGGGCGTGTGTAGCGCGGGATCACGAGGTCTCCTGTGGGTCGCGATGAAATTTGTGGACTAAGGATTTTAAATGGGCGCGGGGAAAGAGGCTAGGGCGGGTGTGCTGGTGGGCAGCGATGAGCGTGGGGAGACACAAGGTCCCTCCACTTCGCTTGCCTCCCTTCGGTCGGCGCGCTTCGGTCGGGATGACAGAGGTTTTTTAACCCTTCGGTCGGCGCGCTTCGGTCGGGATAACACGTGATTTCTGTGGGCAAGACGTGATATATCGTTTCACGATATAATGTGTTAAGACTGTCGCGGCACGATACAATCCTGGGATGAGGAAGTTGGCGTTGTCGGATTACCAGGCTTTGGCCGAATTTCGGCATCAGATTCGAAAGTTTTTGCGGTTCAGCGAACAGGCGGTGCGGGCGGCGGGTGTGGAACCGGGGCAGTACCAGTTGATGCTGGCGATCAAGGGGATGCCGGATGGAGTAAGGCCGCGGATTCGGGAATTGGCGAACCGGATGCAGATTCAGCATCACAGCGCGGTGGAATTGGTGAATCGGTTGCAGGCGGGCGGGTTTGTGCGGCGGGAGCGCGGCCGGGACGATCGGCGGGAAGTGATGTTGGGATTGACGCCGAAGGGTGAGCGGGTGTTGGCGGAATTGGCGTTGCACCATCACGAGGAGTTGCGGAATGCGGCGCCGGATTTGGTGGCGGCGTTGCGGCGGGTGATGCCGCGGAAGATATCGAGCGGGAAGCAATAGTTTCTTTTGCCCCTCCGGGGCTTGTGATTTTTTTGCGGGCTACCCCACAGCTTGCGCTGTGGGCTGCAGTCTTTCGCCGCTTCGCGGCTGCGCTGCCGGCTGCATTTTTTTGTTGCTTCGCGTCAGGGAATGGGAATTGAGGGCTTCGCGCAAAGGATGAAAGTCGAATTATGAGTTCGAACGACAGAGCAGTACCGAGCAATCAGAATGGGGATGGCGTCGCTGCTTCTGTGGCGTCGCTAGCGGAGGAGAAACCGGCGCAGTTTCGGATTGTGCTGGTTTCATTTCTCGCGGCAGGGATCGGACTGATCGCCGGGCTGGTGGCTTACGCGCTGTACAAGCTGATCGGGCTATTCACCAATCTGTTTTTCTTTCACCGGTGGTCGACGACGTTCCAGAGCGTGGGAGGACATCACCTGGGAGCGTGGGTGATCCTGGTTCCGGTGATTGGCGGGCTGGTCGTGGGAGTGATGGCGAAGTACGGGTCGTCGAAGATCAAGGGGCACGGGATTCCGGAGGCGATGGAAGCGGTGTTGACGAATCGCAGCCGGATCGAGCCGAAGGTGGCGATCCTGAAACCGATTTCAGCGGCGATTGCGATTGGGACGGGCGGGCCGTTTGGCGCGGAGGGCCCGATCATCCAGACGGGCGGAGCGATCGGGTCGCTGGTGGGGCAAGTGCTGCATACGACCGCGGTGGAGCGAAAGGTGCTGCTGGCGTGCGGAGCGGCGGCGGGAATGTCGGCGACATTTAATACCCCGATTGCGGGGGTGATCGTCGCGATTGAGTTGCTGCTTTTTGAATTCAAGTCGAGGTCGTTTATTCCGCTCGTTGTCGCTAGCACGCTGGCGACGGCAGTGCATATGCAACTGCTGGGGCCAGGGCCGATGTTTCAGGTGGGCACGATGGACTTCGGGATTCCGCACGCACTGCCGTTTTATCTGGTGCTGGGCCCGTTGTGTGGATTGGCGGCGGTGGGACTGAGCAAAGCGCTGTACGGGGTGGAGGACCTGTTCGAGAAACTTCCCGTAGACCAGTTGTGGTGGCCGGCCATTGGGGCGCTGGCGCTGGGTGTGATTGGATTTTTCGTGCCACGGGTGTTCGGCGTGGGTTACGACACGATCGGAGACATTCTCAACGGGCAACTGGTGTGGAAAGTTCTGCTGCTGGTGATGGCGGCAAAGTTTGCAGTGCTGGTGATCTCACTGGGATCGGGTACATCCGGTGGCTTGCTGGCGCCCACGTTCATGTGGAGCGCGGCGATGGGCGGGCTGTTCGCCATGGCGGGAAATTATGTATTCCCGGGCGCGCACCTTTCGCCGGGAGCGTTTGCGCTGGTGGCGATGGGCGCGGTGTTCGGGGCGGCGTCGCGGGCGACATTTTCGTTCATCATTTTTGCATTTGAGATTACGCGCGATTACAACTCGGTGCTGCCGCTGATGCTGGTGGCGGTGATTGCGGACGGAGTGGCGATGCTGCTGATGCCAACGAGTTCGATCATGACGGAGAAACTGGCGCGCCGGGGGCTGCGGGTGCATCAGGATTATGAGGCAGACGCGCTGACGCAGGCGACGGTGGGCGAGACGATGGAGAAGGAAGCGCCGGTGATCGCGGCAGGCACCAAGGTCGGAGCGCTGGCGGAGAGGATTGCGCGGCACGATCCGGCGGTGGCGCGGCACGAGGCGCTGCTGATTCTGGATGACGCTGGGAAGCTGGCGGGAATCGTGACGCGTGGCGATATTCTGCGAGCGCTGGACAAGGACAGTTCGGGAGCGGCGACGGTGCAGGAGGCAGGAAGCACGAAACTGGTGGTGACGTATCCGGATGAGCTTGTGTCGGAGGCGGCGGCGAAGCTATTGCGCTACGACGTGGGACGGCTGCCGGTGGTGGAGCGCGGGGACGACTACAAAGTTGTCGGATATTTGGGACGTGCGTCGATTCTTGCGGCGCGGTCACTGCGTTTTCGGGATGAGCATGTGCGCGAACCGGGGTGGCTGTTGGGGACTCGGGGGAGAATGCGAGCTTGAGATGGGAACGGCCGTTCGTCGTTGGTCGTTCGCCGCTCGCCGCTCATCGTACTGTTAGAGATTGAACCCCTGTCTTACCGCGTTTGGCGGATAACAATTCAAGCCTGAGCTTTCGCAATATCGATTAATGGTCGAAACGAACGAGAACAACACGGTGGTCGACAAGAGACTGGGCTTGCGGCTTTATATCAAGCAACAGCCGGTGATGCTGGCGTTGCTAGCGGCTTTTGGCGTGTTGTTTTTTTTGGCGGTGGCGGGATTGTCGAAGGCTTATCATGCGCGGCGGGAGGGGCTGGGGGAACGGTGGTTCAGCCGCGGCGTCACGGACCTGAACGCCAAGCGATATGACGGCGCGGTCAATGAGTTCCGCTCGGCGCTGCTCTATTCGCGAGACAACTACGATTATCAATTGAACCTGGCTGAAGCTTTAATTGGGCTGAAGCGGACCGGCGAGGCTTATTCCTATCTCGTGAACCTGTGGGACGAGGAGCCGGAAAATGGAGTGGTGAACCTGGAGTTGGCGCGGATCGCGGCGGAGCGCGCACAAACGGATCAGGCGCAACGTTACTACCACAACGCGATCTATGCGGTCTGGCCGGGCAATGGGGAAGACAGGCGACGGGAGACGCGGCTGGAGTTGATCGAATATTTGTTGAACATCAATGCGCGGGCGCAGGCGCAGGCCGAGTTGATTGCGCTGGAGGAAAATCTGGGAGAGGATCCGGTGCAGCAGAGGCGTGTAGGTGAATTGTTTCTGCAGGCGCAGGACTACGAGCATGCACTGGCGGCGTACCGGTCGAGTTTGAAGGTCACCCGGCACAATGAAGCTGCACTGGCTGGAGCGGGATGGGCGGCGCTGGAACTGGGGCAGTACACGGTGGCAGAGCGGTATTTGCAAGCGGCATTGGCTGAAGATCCAGGCGACGTCGCCAGCGCAGAGCGCCTGAAGGCAACGCAACTGGTTTTGCGAATGGATCCGTTTCGGCTTGGGATTTCGGCGGAGGAACGCCGTCGTATCGTGCTGGAGGCCTTTGGGATCGCGGGACAGCGGTTGAGTTCGTGCGCGACATCGAAAGGTGCGGCCGCGACAACTGCGGGGCCAAGTCTGGCGGAGAACTGGACCAAGATGAAGCCGAGAATGTCGCAGCAAGAAATGCGGCGCGATCCGGACCTGGTGGAAAACGCGATGGAACTGGTGTTTGAGGTTGAACGGCAGACGAGCGCCACATGCGGGAATGCGAGCGGAGCGGATGAAGCTTTGCTGCTGATCTCACAATCGCACGAGGTCAACTAAGAGTGGACCCGGCGTTGAACTCACAGATTGGTTTAACTGAGACGGTAAACGATTCACGCGCTGGGGCCAGGGCGGCTAATGGCCGTTCGGCGAGAGCATTGTTGAAATCGGTATTCCGGGAAGACCGCTTCTTTTTGATTTTGTCGGTGTTCATTGGAGTTTTTTCGGGGCTGGCGGTGGTGTGCTTCCGGTTTGCGATTGATTGGAGCCGGCTTTATCTGTTGGGAACGGGAGCGGTGCTATCGCCGACGCGGCTTCTGCTGGCTCCGACGCTGACGGGACTGGTGATTGCCATACTGGTGATTCACGTATTTCCGTTGGCGCGCGGCAGCGGCGTGAATCAGACGAAGGCGGCGCTGTACATCTACAACGGGTTCATTCCGTTTCGCACGGCAATCGGAAAATTCATAACTGCGGCCATGGCGATCGGGTCGGGACAATCGCTGGGGCCGGAAGATCCGTCGCTGCAGATTGGGGCGTGCATTGCGTCGATGCTGGGGCGGAAGATGCGGCTGTCGCGAGACCGCATGCGGCTGATTGCGCCGGTGGGCGCGGCAGCGGGACTGGCAGCGGCGTTCAATGCGCCGATCTCAGCAGTGCTGTTCGTGATCGAGGAAGTAATTGGGCGATGGACGGCTGGAATCCTGGGGTCGGTGGTGCTGTCGGCAGTGTCGAGCGTGGTGGTGATGAGGTTGTTTCTGGGATCGGAGTCACTGTTCAGGATTCCGGCGGTACAACTGGAACGGCCGTCGGAGCTGATCGCGTATGCCATTCTCGGGATTGTGGGCGGGCTGGCGTCGGTGTTGTTCTCGATGGGAATCACGACGTTCCGGCCGAAGTTCAAGGCGCTGCCGTTGTGGACGCAATATTTTCAGCCGGCGCTGGCGGGATTGCTGATCGGCGTGATTGCGTGGCTGGGCGCGCCGCAGGTGATGGGAGCGGGCTATGAGGCGATGGACGAGGCCATGCACGGGCGGTTCACGTGGCAATTCCTGGCGATGCTGGCGGGGCTGAAGATTGTGGCGACGCTATTTTCATTCGTGAGTGGAACGCCGGGAGGAATGTTCGCCCCGACATTATTTATTGGAGCGATGCTGGGAGCGGCGGTGGGCGGGGTGGAGCACGTGGTGCTTCCGCATTTAAGCGGGCCGCCCGGAACATACGCGCTGGTAGGGATGGGAGTTTTGTTTGCGGGATTTCTGCGGGCGCCGATGACGTCGGTTTTTATGGTGCTGGAGGTGAGCGGGAATTATTCGATCATTTTGCCGGTGATTGTGGCGAATACGATCGCGTATGTGATTTCGCGAGGGTTGCAGCCGATTGCGATTTTCGACGTTTTGACGCGGCAGGATGGGCTGGAATTGCCATCGATGGAGGAGCAGCGCGAAGAGGGCGTGCTGCACGTGGAAGACGCGATGCGGACGATGGAGGGCTTGGTGCTGGATGCGCAGGAGACGGTGGAACAGGCGTGGATGAAGTCGGAAGCTGCAGAGGAGGATGAGATCTTGGTGAGGCTTAGTCCTGGCGGGTGGAACAGCGTTTCAAAGCAACAACTGCGGGGGCTGGTCGATGAGGGGAAGGGCGGGGCGAATTTGGGATCGCAATTGCCGATCCGGCAGATTCCGTTTTTGCATCCCGATCTGGCGTTGGAGACGGCGCTGCGGTATGTGGACCGGTGGCCACTGGTTCCGGTGGTGAGCCGGGCAGATGTGCGGCATCTTGAGGGAGTGATTTCGCAAAGGGATGTGCTGGAGAGGTATCGGGAGTTTGGGGAGAGTTAGCAGTAGCGCAACACAACACTTCGCAACAGCGGCTGGAAACAACTTCAAAAACTTCAAAGTCAAAATCCCCACCCTCTCGCGAAAGGCGCGAGAAGGGTCGGGCACCCGCGTCTGAATGTGGGGCAACCAATGAGCTATTACCTTCGTGTTGGTTCTTTCTTGAAAAGTGCGGTGGAGATTCGGTAAGCTTTCGAATTCCCACATCAAGGTTCCAGAAGGTTCCAGGCAGAGTTGTATCCAACGATGACGGCAGAAGTCGCAGGTTCTTAATTCTTCGCTACGAATAATTCAAGCTGGCAATTCTAGATACAGGGAGACGAGCATGCGGGGTCAGTGGATGAGGTTGGTGGGTTTGAGCGTGATGGCGCTGGGATTGAGCGCGCAGAGTTGGGCACAGGGCGGGGCTACGGGAGCGATCACGGGAACGGTGCAGGATCCAAGCGGAGCCTATGTTGCCAATGCCGAGGTGAGGATCACAAACCAGGATACGAGCGTGATGGAGCGGTCGGTGAGGACGGATGCGGACGGCAGTTTTACAGCGCCGCTGCTGCCGGTCGGGACCTATAGCGTGAGCGTGGAGGCGGCGGGATTTTCGGAGGGAAAGTTTCCTAACATTGTGGTGCGCGTGACAGAGACCACGCGCATGATCGCGAAGCTGACGACGCAGGCGGTGCAGCAGAAGATTGAAGTGCAGGCGGAAGTGCAGGCGGTGGATACGACGGACGCGACCACGGGGCAGGCGATCGAGAGCAACACGATCCGGGCGCTGCCGCTGGCTACGCAGAACTTTCAACAACTGTTGACGCTATCGACGGGGGCGCAGAGCGAACTGAACAAAGCTGCCAGCCTGGGACGAGGCGACGTGCGCATTGAGGTGAACGGGCAGCGCGAAGACAACAATAATTACCTGATCGAAGGCATCAGCGTGACCGACTACAACGTGGCGGAGTTGACCAATACGCCGCTGCCGAATCCGGATGTGGTGGCGGAATTCAAGGTGCAGACATCGCTTTACGACGCCAGCCAGGGGCGGAACGGCGGGGGGAACATCAATGCGATCCTGAAATCGGGGACGAACACGCTGCACGGGGATGCGTACGAGTTCTTCCGCAACACGGTGCTGGACGCGAATGAATATTTCCTGAAAGGGAGCGGGTCGCCGCGGCCGGTCATTCAACAGAATATTTTTGGTGGAAGCCTGGGCGGGCCGGTAGTACGCGGAGGCAAGCTGGGATTCTTCTTTGTGAACTATCAGGGGACGCGGCAACGAAGCGGAGATTCTCCGGGAACGCTGATCAGCACGTTTATTCCATATGTTCCGGCGGCGGACCGGGGAACGAGCGCGACAGCGCAGGCGAACCTGGCGGCGGATTTCGGAGTGGCCAGCGCCGATCCGGTGGCGGTGAACCTGCTGGCATTCAAGAGCAACCAGTTTGGGGCGCCGGCGAATGGATATTTATTCCCCTTGCCGAATAATGTGCCCGCAGGAACTGCGGCGGGATCGCTGGTGCCGTTTACGGTGAGCAAGCCGGGGAAATTCGTGGATGACCAACTGACTGCGAACTGGGATCACGAGTTCCGCGATTCGCGGGATTCGGTGGCGGCGCGATTTTTCTTTTCCAACTCGGAGCAAGACATTCCTTTCGGGGCTGGGGGGTTGCAAGCATCGCTGGGTGGAGCGGCCGCGCAGACGGATTTGAACTTTCCGTATCAATTGCCGATTCACGACCGGGTGTTCATTGTTTCGGAGACGCACGTGTTTTCGCCGCGGCTGGTAAACGACCTGCGCTTTGGACTGGTACACATCAACAACAGCGCGATTAACGTGAATCCGGTCACGGTGACGGACGCGGGAATTGACCGGCCGACCAGCAACTTGACGAGCAGCATTTACAAGTTCACGTTCCTGACGTCAGGCTTTCAGTTTGGGCCGACTCCACAGGCGAACCAGTACCAGAAGCAAAACAATTACAACTTCGTGGAGAACCTGAGCTGGGTGCGAGGTTCGCACACGTTCACGTTTGGCGGGCAATACACGAAGGTCAACCTGAACAAACAATTTCCGCAGGTGTTCAACGGGCAACTTTTCCTGACGAATACGACCGGCGCGACGGATTTCGGGAACTTTGTGGGAGGGACGCCGGAGTTCAGTTTTGGCGGCGGCGGCGTTTATAACCACGAATACCGGCAGAGCAATTCTGCGGTGTTCGCGCAGGACGACTGGAAGGTAACGTCGAACCTGACGCTGAACATGGGGCTGCGCACGGAGTTTCTGGGAGCGTGGACGGACGGAAATTGCCACATCGGCAACATTGAGTCGGACCTGACGAAGTCAGGAACGTATCCGTTTGTTTATCCGAAGTGTGTGGACCGGCTTGGAGTCACGGGACTGACGGGGACAGCGGCGGGATCGACATTCAAGAACAGCGTTTCGACGGGATGGGGACCGAGGTTCGGGTTCGCGTGGGACGTGCTGGGGCGGCACACGACGACGGTACGCGGCGGCTACGGCATTTACTACGTGCGCGAGGACGTGGGCGCAGTGGACCAGTTGAGCTTCCAGTCGCCGTTCATTCCGATCGTGTTCTTTGGACAGACGCCGGGGTTCACCATGTCGGATTTCTTTACGGGGACGCCGGCGACGAATCCGAACGCGGTACCGGCAGCGGGATCGCTTTCGGCGGCGTGGCTGCCTTGCCT
>DASSRO010000007.1:0-4617 GCA_035701745.1 Candidatus Sulfotelmatobacter sp.
GGATTTTTCCAGCGCCGCGCGAATCTTTTCCGCGTCTTCGCCGTTGGTGACTTCGATCTTCTCTTCGCCCTTGCCGACAAATCGCGCGTCAAATGCCGGAGGCTTGCTGGCGGCAAGGTGCGCGTCGATCGTCCAATATTCTTTTTTCTCGAACGCTTTGATCTCGCGTTCCCGCTCGACAATCAGGCGCAGCGCAACGGTCTGCACGCGTCCCGCGGAAAGTCCTCGGCGAACTTTGTCCCACAACAGCGGCGAGACCTGGTAGCCCACCAGACGGTCAAGCACGCGCCGAGCCTGTTGCGCGTCCACCAGGTTCTGGTCGATGGCGCGCGGATGTTCGAACGCAGCCTGCACGGCGCGCTTGGTAATTTCGTTGAAGGTCACGCGCTGAATGCGCGGCGGCGGTTCGTCCTCGCCCTTTTTCACCTTCTTCGCTTTTTTTGCTTTCTTGCCGTCGCCGTCGAGTTCGCCCGCCAGATGGTAGGCAATGGCCTCGCCCTCGCGGTCCGGGTCAGGCGCCAGGTAGATGGCGTCCGCCGAGGCCGCCAGCTTTTTCAGCTTGGCCACAACTTTCTCTTTGCCAGGGATAACGACGTAGTCGGTCTCGAAGTCGTTCTTGATATCCACACCCAGCGTGCTCTTGGGCAGATCCTTCACGTGGCCGAGTGAAGCCTCGACCGTGAAGCCCTTCCCCAGATATTTCTGGATGGTCTTCGCCTTGGCCGGCGATTCGACAATGACTAAACCTTTAGACAATGGAACCTCAATTTCGTTGAATTCTGTTTTCGAAGCTAGCACGAATAGGCGGAAGGCAACAAGTTACTGGGAAAAGCTGCTAGCTCCTGGCTTCTAGCTTCTAGCTAAAATCGGGTGCCCCAATCGCTGAGCTAACGAGGCCAGCATGCGTTGGATTTCCAGCGTCTTCGCTTCCAGTTCGTTGAACTCGTCGACCGCCAAAAAACCTAAGTCTCTTGCCAGTAACAGGTGATATTCCAATTCGTTTGCTGACCCTCTGGCAATCTGAACGAAACGCTTCATTTCTGGATCCGACCTTCGACCACATCCTTCCGCAAGATTCGCCCCGATTGAGGCCGATGCACGCCGTATCTGGCTGGTCAAGCCGTAAATTTCTTCTCTCGGAAATGTACGCGTGCGTTGATAAATCGCCAATGTCAACTCGTGCGCCTTCGTCCAAACCTTCAAGTGTTTGAAGTCCTCCATCGGCAATCACCTTTCGGCTGCAGCTAGAAGCTAGGAGCTAGCAGCTAGAAGCTTTTTACAAAATTCTTCCCCGGCATTTGCCTGACCTTGCCGTTCAGTTCCAATTCGAACAGAGCGGCGAAGATTTCCGAGGAGGACATTTCGTTTTCCAGGCGCTCGACTATTTCGTCGATGTGCGTGGCCGCGTCGGCCTTCAGCATGCCTAGGATTCGCTTTTCGTGAGGAGGAAGCCCTTCGTCTGGGAATAGAGATGCGGAGGAACCGCCTGTGGATTCAGGCGAGGCGGGCGGAGTCAATGCAAGTCGTACTTCTGTCGGGAGATCCTCCCACACATCTTCCCAGGTCGCCACCAGCTTCGCTCCCTGTTTGATGAGCGTGTTCGGACCCCATGAATTTTTATTCGTGACGTTGCCCGGCACGGCGAAGACGTCGCGATTTTGCTCCAGCGCGCAACGCGCGGTGATGCGCGTGCCGGAATATTCCGCGGCTTCCACAACCAGCACCCCGCAGGACATTCCGCTGATGATGCGATTCCGGATGGGAAAGTTTTGCGGAGCGGCAAACGTTCCCAAAGGAAATTCGGAGATCAGCGCGCCACCGAGCGCCAGAATCTGCTCCGCCAGCCGCGAATTTTCCTTGGGATAGATGACGTCCACGCCCGTGCCGAACACCGCGATGGTCTTGCCTTTGGCCGAGATGGCCCCGCGATGACTCGAGGTATCGACGCCCCGCGCCATCCCACTAATAATGACCAGTCCCTGCGCCGCCAAGTCGCAGGCCAATCGCTCCGCCATACCCGACCCGTACGGCGTGGGGTGCCGCGTTCCCACCATGGCGATGCCAGGACACGTCAGCGCTTCAACATTGCCCCTGACGCGCAGCACGAGCGGAGGATCGTAAATTTCTTTCAGGCGCGGCGGGTATGAGGGGTCATCCAGCGAAACCATCGCGATGTCGGCAGCCGCTGCGCGGGCAATCTCTTCACGCGCCAGTTCCGCCGACTTCCCGGTGGCCAGCGATTGCGCCGACATGGCCTGAATGCCGGTGCTTTCCAGTTCAGTCAACGACGCGCGAAAAACCGCCTCGGCCGATCCGAAATGTTCCACCAGTTTGCGCGCCTTGGTGGCGCCCAGTCCGGGCGTCAGCGAGATGGCCAGCCACTCCAGAAGACGGGTCGCGGCCGGAGATACTGCGGCGTTGGACAAAAGGAACTCCGAGCGGACTGTACTCAGCCGCGCCGAACCGTGTCAAGGTTATGCGTCACAATGGCTTTGTTAAAATTGTGGAAAGCATGCGACGTTTACGAATTTCCGCCATTTCCTACCTGAACACCGCGCCATTAATGTGGAATTTCGAGCATGGCGACGCCGGCCGCGACTTCGATATTTCTTATACTTTACCCTCTGCCTGCGCCCGATCGCTGGCTGACGGAACCGCCGATATCGGAATTATTCCCGCAGCGGCGTACCCCGAAATTCCCAATTTGCTGGTGCTGCCCGAGGTGGCAATCGCCTCGCGGCGGGCGGTGCGCTCCATTCTGCTGGTCAGTAAAGTCCCAGTCGAGCAAATTCGCACGGTTGCGCTCGACACGTCGTCGATGACTTCCGTCGCGCTTTTGAAAGTTCTGTTTGCTAGATGGCTGGGCGCTGGAAGGACCTTCACGGCCATGGCGCCCAACACTGACCGGATGCTGGCAGATCACGATGCAGGATTATTGATCGGAGATCCGGCGCTGATGGTCGACCGCAAGCGCTACCACACGCTCGACTTGGCCGAGGAATGGATTCGGCACACGGGCAAGCCCTTTGTTTTCGCGTTCTGGGCTGTGCGTCGGGAGGCTCTGTCCGAGGCTGCGCCTTCGCTGGATTTGCCGGCGGTGTTTCAGAACTCGCGCGATCAGGGACTGGAAGCTTCGAGCCTCGACCAGATTGCTCGCGAATGGGCGCCCAAACTCGGGATCAGTGAAGGCGACGTGGTCGCCTATCTGACTCAAAACATTCACTATCAGCTCGACGCCGGGTGCCTGGAAGGACTGCAGCTGTTCTACCGGTATGCGGCGGAAATTGGCGCGCTGCCGTCTGCTCCAGAGCTGCAATTCATTGATTCCACGAGGGTAGTCGCGCTTTAAGCTTATTGTACGTACAACTTTGTCAACTATACTTGTACGTAATGAAAGCGACGATTCCGCAGGGTCGGGAATGGGCAGCTGCCAGCCTCACAGAATGCCATTTGCGGGGCCGGAAACGGCCCTGGCGGCGACGATCGCTCGTCGGGCGAGGCAGGACGCCGTCCGACGGAAAATCGTCGCTCTAGCGGCCCCGTAGGCCCCTTCTACGACTTTTCAATCACTTCCACGCAGGCTCAACAACTTAGCGGTATTCTCCGTCCATTTGCCTCCAACGCCGTCATGCAATCCACTTCGTACTCCCTGTTTTTCTGTCATCCTGGGCGAAGCGAAGGATCCCTGCCGTGTAGTTGCGCTATCGGGATCCTTCGCTTCGCTCAGGACGAGAAGACTGGTGTGGTTACACCAATCCGGACGACAAAACCTCGAAGAGCCGGATGAGTTAAGCTGAAGTTTGCGCGATAACGCCTTATGAGCCTATTCCAGCCCATTCCGAATGCTGATGGAGCGGCCGCCGATGCGACCCGTCCGCTGGCCGACCGCATGCGTCCGCGGACGCTCGACGAGTACGTTGGGCAGGAACACCTCATCGGCCCCGGCAAACCGTTGCGCACGCAGGTCGACCGCGACGATACCGGATCTCTCATCTTCTGGGGACCTCCGGGCACGGGCAAGACTACGCTGGCGAAGATCATCGCCAATATGACTAAAGCCGAGTTCATCGAGTTCTCGGCGGTGCTCGCCGGAATCAAAGAGATCAAGCAGGTCATGGCCGACGCCGAGCGCGCGCGGCAGTACGGCACGCGCACCATCGTCTTCATCGACGAGATCCATCGCTTCAACAAGGCCCAGCAAGACGCTTTTCTGCCGCACGTGGAGAAAGGCAACATCCGGCTGATCGGGGCGACCACCGAGAATCCTTCGTTCGAGATCAACTCGGCATTGCTCTCGCGCTGCCGCGTGTATGTGCTAAAACCGCTGACGGAAGATCAGATCGTGCAGCTCTTACGGCGAGCGCTGGCTGATCGCGAGCGCGGGCTGGGCGAAAAAAATCTCAATGCTTCCGACGACGTGCTCCGGAAAATTGCCAGCTACACCAGCGGCGACGCGCGCAGCGCTTACAACGTGCTCGAAGTAGCCGCCGGGCTGGCGCAATCCCCGCTTCTCGCAAAGGACGCGAGAAATGGGACACCCGGCTTGACAGAAGTCACACCCGCTGCGATCACCGACGAGATTGTGCGCGACGCGCTGCAGAAGCGCATTCTGCTCTA
>DASSRO010000008.1:0-5591 GCA_035701745.1 Candidatus Sulfotelmatobacter sp.
GGGGGTACGAAGCGAGCAATATGCTGAAATGTGATGTAAGCAATCGGGTATCAGCAGGAATCTCTCACCAATCACGCCGCCACTATTTCCGCCGTTCAGCGATATCCCAGAATTGACAATGTGTCCATCCGTGGCGCTCACGAACGGCTGACAGTTCGTCTGGCAACTAGCGTTGGGATTCAACGGATCCAGATTCGGCACCATCCACGGTTTCACGCAGCGCGGCTGCACCGGAATAATGTTCCCTGACGTTTGATTCCCCATGTTCCCTGAATTCGACGGATTGAACACTTCCGCACTTGCTGTCGCGCTCACCGTATTGGTTGTTCTCCGCCAGATGCGCGAAAAAAAAGTAGGCAGCCCCGTCTGTTGCACCTGCACGGTAACGACTGGGTTCACGCCAAACGCATCAGGCAACGTGGAACAATCGGCGTTGGAACTCATTGTGCTTCCATTTCCCGCAGAATAATTGATCGTGGAGTTGGTGAGCACCGATCCGGCGACCGCGTTCTGATTCAACACGGCCTGAGCGGCTTGCGTGGCTGTTCCGCTCGTCCCGCAGATTGCCTGCCAGTATGTGGGCTGGGTGTCGGTGGTCGCAGCCCCCGTGATACCGGACATCGAGATTACTCGCGCGGCAGTGAGCGCCGCCGCATCCGCCGCGCGTTGCGCCTCTTCGCGCGCCAGATAAAGCGTGATCACATCAATCGATAGCGCCGCCATGCCAATAATCGCGACCATGGCCAGCGCCACGATCAGCATCGTAATGCCGCGCTCGTCTCTCCGCGCGGAACATCCATGCCGAGATTTGCTCAGTGCTGGCGGTTTCATAATCTCAGTTCTCGTTCATCGCCACCGACGCAGCCGAGACCGCGCTCGGCAGAGTAGCGCTTGGCCCCAGCAGACTCGCAACTCGCCCAAATCGCCACGGGTAGGTGTACTGCACGCTGACGCAGGTGCCAATCACTGCAATATTCGTGCCCGGGCTTTGCGACGTGCAGTTTACCGCGGGCAGCGACGCTCCCGTGATCGGAAAATAATAGCCCCGGTTCACGATCAGGGTGATTCCACACGGGGCACTCGTCGTCGCTGTAACCTTGAACGTCCAGGTCAACCCACTCTTCGTTCCGCTCGCCAGCGTCATGCCGCAATCGTTAATACCATTCGCCAGAAGATAGGAGTCGACCACTTCAAATGCATCGGTCACCGAAAGCGGCGAACTCAGTCCCAAATCGCTCGCGGGATCGGCAGCCGCAGCCCGCGCCGCCTCGCGCGCAACATTGGTAAATTTCTGCTTCATCGTAAACGCGTTGCTGAAGTCGAAAATTCCCACCACAAACACCACCAGCAAGGGCAACGACACCGCAAACTCCACCAACTGCGCCGCGCGCTCTTCGCGCCAGGCGCGGCCAGCTATCGACGCAAGCCGATTTCGCAATCTCAACCTGCTGCTCACTGGTTCTCCATCCGCACCCGGGCCGAGGCCGGAATCCATATCTTCTGCTTGTTCAGAGACGTAAACGGCAGCCAAAACTGGAATGGATATTGAAACGACACCGACATGCCGCAGACTCCACTCGGAGCGCCACTATCCTTCAGTACAACCGGAGCCTGCACGCAAATGTTTGTGCTAGACCCCGAACAGGAAGTAGAAGCGCCGGAGCAAGACGAGAATGATGGTGTGGAAGACAAAAATTTCGCCTGTGTCGGATCCAGTTTCGATGCGATCATGGCGTTGTTGACCGCATTCAGCGCATTCGTCGCCGCAGTATTAGTGCTCGTATTGCAAGTCGTGCAGGTGGGGGCCACTCCGGCTCGTGCACCCTCCTGCGCCGCGCGTGTGATTGCGCCATAAATGCTAAACGCCTGCCCGAACCAGAAGATTCCCAGCAGGATCATGAACATCAATGGCAGCACCGCGGCGGCTTCGGCGATTTCCGCGCCGCTGGTGTCATCGGCCAGCCTTCGAAACATGGATCGCGTCGAGTTCATCATCACGCCGCCATCCCCAGCTTCCAGAGAACTCCATACAGCACCACGGTGAACGCCAGCGCCACTCCGTAAGGAATTTTCAATGAGTCCGGGTTGTCCAGCGACACTCGCGTTCCCGGCAATCGGAACGTCACCAGCGAAATCAGGATGTGCCCGATATTGCGAATCGTCTGCAGCGTCCGCCGTTTGTAAATTACAAGCATCACCGCCATCACTCCGGCGACCAGAATCGATGCCAACAAAAGGTCGACCAACCGCGCCGGTCCGGTGAAAGCTCCGAGCGCTCCAGCCAGCTTCCAGTCTCCTGCGCCCAAGCTGCGCAGCAGAACAAACGGAAGCAGCAGCGCTAATCCCAGCGCCACTCCCAGCAGGGAAGTCTTCACTCCCGCCAGTCCGCTCACAGCGGAATTGAGAATCACCCCGAGCAACAGCCCCGAGACGGTCAGCCAGTTTGGAATTCGCCGCCAGCGCAGGTCCGTCCATCCCGCGCAAACCGCCAGCAGCAACGCCCCCGCCAGAACCAGCGGCTTCAAACGAGCCTCAGCCCGAAGTGGCCACGCTGCCACGATCCCCCACATCTTCCCAAATACTTAAAACGCTCCATGATATGGCGATTCAGAAACAGCGCAGTCAGGGACGGTTGGCTTGGCCACGGCCCAACAGGCAAAGGCGGCCTCTCCCGCGGATTTTCACATAGCAGGAACCCGAAGTCAACGAATGCCGAAGTGGGTCTGGAGGAGGTTGGATTAAGTTGGCAAGTCTAATGGGCGGAGAAAACTCCGCCCCCCCAGACCAAGCCAATGACTAATGACAAACGACCAACGACCGCCTTAGGGCCGCCCGAACGCCGGAGCCGAATTGTGCTCGGCAATGATCTTCCTGGCGTTGTCCGCCAGGGCCTTCGCCTGGGGCAGAAGTTCCAGCCCCTTCACTACTTCCGGATCGGACTCGGCGCGAACCTTCATGCCTTCATCCTGGCCGAAGGCGTCGGTGAAAATCTCCGACTTGATGTTGGACTTGATCCAGTCGTTGTTGTCCACCAGTTCGGCCTGCGTGTAGGGAATGTTGGCCTCGTCCAGCGACTTGCGGAACTCCTGCATCGTCGCGTCGTCAACCTCGAAGCTCTTCGAGGGCTTGTGGCTCACCACGTAGCGCTTGGCAAAGTTGAAGAACGCGTAGTGCTGCAGAAGCGTGTCCTGGAAGTGATTGCTCTTTACGGCCGGAATGTTCACGTCGGGAGTAATGCCGCCTCCGCCGTAAACCGTCCGCCCACTGTCAGTGAGTTTCACTTCGCGGTTCGCGGTGTTGGAACTCTCGGCGCTGTCGCGGCTGTAGTAGTAGTCGTAGAGAGAAATGTTGCTGTAGTCGCGCTGAATCAGCCGCCCGCTCGGCGTGTAGTAATGTGCCGTGGTCAGCGCCAGTCCGGTATTTTCCGACAGCGGATAAACCGTCTGCACCAGACCCTTGCCAAACGTCACTTCACCCGCGATCAAGCCGCGGTCATGATCCTGAATCGCCCCGGAAACAATTTCCGCCGCCGAAGCCGTCTGCCGGTTTACCAGCACCACAATCGGATAATCTTTGCCGCCATTGCCGTGTTGCGCCACGTACCGCTTTTCTGCAGACGCGCGTCCGTGATGCGAAACGATCAGCTGTCCCTTCTTCAGGAACTTGTCGGCCACGCCCACGCCTTCGCTCAGCAAGCCGCCCGGATTAGAGCGCAAATCAAGAATCAAGCCCTTCAAATCGCCGAACGAATCGAGCGCCTCGGAAACTTCATGCTCGGTGGTTTCGTTGAAGCCGTTGACGTGCATGTATCCCACGCCCGGCTTGATCAGGAAATGTACGTCGACGCTGTAGCGCGGAATCTCGTCGCGCACCAGTGTAAACTCCATCGGTTTCTCGACGTCTTCGCGCGAAATGCTGATGTGTACCGTCGTCCCCTTGGGCCCCTTCAGCAGGTCGGCCACGTCGGTAGTGCTCATGTTCTCAGTCGACTTGCCGTCGACCGCGATGATCACGTCTCCAGGATGAATGCCAGCCTTGTACGCGGGAGTTCCAGTGAACGGATAAATCACGATCACTTTATTGTTGCGCGGCCCGACGGTCATGCCCACGCCGTAGTACTTGCCGCGCTGGTCTTCGCGCATCAGCGCATACGATTTCGGATCGAAGAAATTCGAGTGCGGATCCAGCGCGTGCAGCATGCCCGGGATCGCCCCGTTATAGATGGCCTTGTCCGCGTTCACCGGTTCGGCGTAGTTGTCCTCGACGAGCGCATACACGTCGGTGAATTGCTTCAGGCTATCCTTCACTTCGGAGTCGCCCAGTGACGACTGCTGGCCCGAGCGCTGGGCAAATAGAATTCCCAGAAAGCCGCAAGCGAGCAGAAAAAAAACTACCAGGAAGAGTGATCGGCGAGAACTACGAGCCATCGGAGATTTCCTTCGTTGAGGGCGTTCTTCCACCCCAGTTACCGCACTGAATTTAAACAGTATATCACTACCCAAAAGCCCACCCGGACCGCCATTGTCACCCTGGGTAACCCGGGCGGGGATGCGCTTTCCTTATCAGATGCGGGGGCAGCGGATTAGGTTCCGCCGGAGGAAAACAGCCGAAAGGGCTAGCTGGCAGAATACTTGTCGGTTGCGATTGGAAAATAGCCAGCCCGGTTGGTCAGGCCGCTCGCGCTTTCTGAAGCATTACGCGAACATCAACCTACTCGCGTCGGCTTCCCGACCTTGATCATTGCAGCCACACTTCGCTCGACATCCTCGTCAGTGGTAGCCCAGGAGGAGAGGGAGATTCGCATTGCAGTATGTCCCTGCCAGACTGTACCAGCGCACCAGCAGGTGCCGTCGGCCTGAATATCGGCGATAGCCCGACGCGTTTCCTCCGGGGTGCCGAACGAGACCAACACCTGATTCAACACGACATCGTTCAACACGGTAAAACCCGCAGCCCTCAAGCGTTCGGCAAACAGCCTGGCCTGACGGCAATTACGCTCGATCATTTCCTGCAGCCCGCTGCGCCCCAGCGAGCGCATCGCCGCCCAGAGCTCGATTCCGCGGGCGCGCCGCGAGGAATCGGGTGTGTACTGCCAGGGTTCGCGGCCCGCACTCTGTGCCAGATAAGCAGCGTTGCCCGCGGACATCGACCTCCGCAAATGCTCGGGTTCGCGCACCGCCACAATTCCTGAATCGTAAGGAACGTTGAGCCATTTGTGGCAATCAATCGCCCACGAATCCGCCGCCGTCACGCCTTCCAGCAAAGGAGCATACAGGGGAGAGAGGGCTCCCCATAGTCCAAACGCTCCGTCCACGTGCACCCACGCTCCCGCATCCCGCGCCCGTGCGCAGATTTCTTTTGCCGGATCGAAAGCCCCGGTATTGACGTTGCCGGCTTGAATGCAAACGATGGTGTGCTCGTCCAGCACCGGCAAGTCGTCGGCCCGCATTCGGCCTTGACCGTCCGCCGGAACAGTAAGCACGCGGGAGCGTCCGAGGCCAAGCATCGACAATGCCTTCAGCACGGAAACATGAACTTCTTCGCCGACCACCAGTCGAATTGGCGGAGCCGCAAACAGGCCATCCTCTTCG
>DASSRO010000009.1:0-12284 GCA_035701745.1 Candidatus Sulfotelmatobacter sp.
CGCGCTCGTCAGCGGAATTATTCGCTCCCACGCTCCCATTGAACCCGGTCCGGCAGAGATGCTTTCCGCGGTAAATCTTTCGCTGGCCGAGCGCCGCATCGAGGCGCAGTTCGTCTCGATTATTTACGCCGTCTGGGACGACGAGAGCCGCACGCTGGCGGTGGCCAACTCGGGACTTCCCCGCCCCATTTACGTGCATGCAAAAGACGAAGTTCTCGAAGCTGTCGAAGCAACCGGCTTGCCGCTCGGCCTGTTTGATGAAGCCGATTACGACGAATTCAAGTTCCGCATGAAGCCCGGGGACATGTTCGTGTTCTTCAGCGACGGCATTCTTGACGCCCGCAACCGCAAGGGCGAGTTGTTCGGACGCGGCCGCGTAGAAAAGATCATCGCCGAGTGCGAAGGCAAGTCGGCAACCTGCGTGGTCGACTCGCTTTTTAAAGCGGCGGCGGAACACTCGGCGGGCGTGGAGACTTTCGACGACCAGACCGTGGTCGCGATCCGCGTGCGCGGCGGCGGGCAGTCTACTCCGAAGAAAAAATGACATCCCGCAGCCAGAAGCTGGAACTACGGCCTCCCGGATTCGTCTACCGCGAGGTCAAGCACGGACTCCTTCGACGTAGCGACAATGCGGTCTTGCACTGTGAAGATGTGGCCCTGCCGAAGTTGGCGCAGCAGTACGGTACGCCCCTCTACGTTTATTCGTCAACCGCGATTCGCGAACGCTACAACGCGTTCGACGGCGCGTTTCGCGACGTGCGGCATACCATCTGTTACTCCGTCAAAGCCAATTCCAACTTGACGATCCTGCGAATGCTAGCTCGCAAGGGATGCGGGTTTGACGTGGTTTCCGGCGGCGAACTGGAGCGCGTGCTCGCCGCCGACCGCAAGGCGGCGAAGCGAGTCGTGTTTTCCGGCGTGGGCAAGACTCGCGAAGAATTGACGGCTGCGTTGAAGGCAGGAATCATGCTCTTCAACGTGGAGAGCGAGTCGGAACTGTGGGCGCTGGCGGAATGCGCTGCGCGGACGCGCCAGGTTGCGCCGTTGGCTTTGCGGGTGAATCCCGACGTCTCGGCCGAGACTCATCCTTACATCTCTACCGGATTGCGCAAACACAAATTCGGCGTGCCGATTCGCGATGCGCGAACCCTTTATGGCAAGGCATCGGGCGCGCGCTATCTCAAGGTGCGCGGCGTAAGCGTGCACATCGGATCGCAGATCACCGACGTCGCGCCCTTTGGCGAGGCCATGTCGCGCGTAGCCGACTTGGTTCGCGATCTTCGACACGACGGACATCGCATCGATTACGTCGACGCCGGCGGAGGCCTCGGCATCGCCTACGAAAAGCCGGGCGCCGATAACTTCTCGAACGCGGCAGCGGCATACGCCCGCACCCTCGCGGCGCCCCTACGCGACTTGGACGTGACGCTGCTGCTGGAGCCGGGGCGCTCTATTATCGGGCCCGCGGGTGTTTTGCTGACGTCGGTGGTCTATCGCAAGAGTAACGATGGGAAACGATTTCTGATCGTCGATGCTGCGATGAACGACCTGCTACGGCCCGCGCTTTATGGCGCATATCACGAGATTGTTCCGGTGATTCAGGGCGAGCGTTCCGCAGCGCCAAAGATCGAAGTCACCGACGTAGTAGGCCCAGTCTGCGAGACCGGAGACTTTTTCGCGCGCGATCGCGAGTTGCCCGTGTCGGAAGAAGGAGACCTGCTTGCCATTCTGGATGCTGGAGCTTACGGAATGGTGCTGGCCTCGAACTACAACACACGTCCGCGCGCGGGTGAGGTGCTGGTCACAGGCAAGTCGGCGAAAGTAATTCGACGGCGGGAAAAGGTTTCAGACCTGTGGCGCGCAGAACTCTGAAAGCCGCTTTACTGCTCAGTTTTGGCGCTCTCCCCACTTCATCTTAGTGCGCAGCACATGAAAAAAGTCGGTCCCCGTCCGGAACAATTTCACCTGGTGCTCCGAGCGGCGGCAGCGCACGCGATCGCCATCGCGCAAATCGAGGCCCGGCTGCCCGTCGAGGCTCAGGTAAGCGACCTCTTCTTCGCTGCGCAGCAGGATTTCAATCTCCACGGAATCCGGCACCACCAGCGGGCGATGCGTCAGGGAATGCGGCGCGACCGGGGTAACCAAAAAAGCTTGCACGCTCGGCATCAGCACAGGGCCTCCAGCGGAGAGAGAATACGCGGTCGAGCCCGTCGGCGTGGCCACGATCATGCCATCGGCGCGATAGCTGGAGACGAACGCCTTGTCAATAAAGAGATCATAGGTATTCAGACGAGCCAGTGCGGTCTTGTTCACCACTGCATCATTGAACACCAGATAATTGCCGCGAACCTCGCTGCCCCGCAACAACTCGACTTCCATGAGCGAACGAAGTTCCACCGCGGCCCGGCCTTGGCTGATGGCTTCGAGCATGGGATAAAGCTGCGGCAGAGGCACTTCGGTCAGAAACCCCAGCGATCCCAGATTCACGCCTAGCAGCGGAACATCGACCGCAGCCGTCACTCGCGCGGCTGACAAGAGCGTTCCGTCCCCGCCCAGTACCACGACGAGAGCGAGCGGATGCGATGCCATTTCCATGCGCGGCACAACCGGTTGGGCGTCGACGTATCGCGAAGTCTCCTCATCGATGATGACTTCGTAGCCATGCTCGGTGAGCCACGCGAGAAGCCCGGGAAGAATCTGCGCGACGGTGGGGCGATTGGGCCGCGAAATGATGGCGGCGGTTTTCTGAGTGGAGGCTCGCGGGCTGGCCATAGGGAAGAAGTGATTGTACAGAAAATCGGGAGCTTAACCACAGAGGGACGAGCCAACAAAAAAACTAAAACAGGGCGTGGAGCAGGAACTCGCGATTGCCCTCCGCGCCCAGGATGGGGGACTCGATCGAATCTGTTTTCACCGCACCCAACCCGGCCAGCACTCCTCTGACTTTCTCGACGGCCGCAAGCTGGGCGGCCTCGTCGCGCACAATGCCTCCCTTTCCCACGTGTTCCCTTCCCGCCTCAAATTGCGGCTTTACTAAGACAACCAGTTGCCGATGCTTGCGTTCGTCTCGGGATTCAGGAAACGCGGCCGCAAGCACCGCCGGAAGGACGAGCGTCGCGGAGATGAAAGAAACGTCCATCGCGATGAAATCGGCGGTGACGCCAACCGCCTCCCGCGTCAAATAGCGCGCATTGGTTTTTTCCAGCAGCCGGACGCGGGCATCCTGCCGAAGCCTGAAGTCCATTTGACCGTAGCCGGTGTCGATCGCGATCACTTGCGCGGCGCCGTGCTGCAGAAGACAATCGGTGAATCCGCCGGTCGAAGCGCCGACGTCAAGACAAATTTTCCCGGCAACCGCGATTTTCCAGAATTCAAGAGCGCGTTCCAACTTCAGTCCGCCGCGGCTGACGTATTTCAGATCCTCGCCGAGCAGTCGAATGACGCAGCTTTCAGAGACTTGCTCGCCAGCTTTCTCGATCTTCTGATCGTCAACCAGAACTTTTCCCGCAAGAATAAGCGCTTGCGCGCGCTCACGCGAGGCAGCGAGTCCGCGGTCCACAAGAAGTTTGTCGAGTCTGCTTTTCAGAAATTATTTTGCTGACGAGTTCTACCACGAAAGTGCCAGCACCCGCTTCTGTGCAATGTGTTGAAACATCTCTCGATGAACCACTTACGACAACACTTCCGCCCTTTTCCACAGCATTTTCCACGAACGTGTTGAAAACTTCGGTCCGTAGAATGCCTCACCGACCAAGTCGAAGGACCGCGCACAACAAAAGCCGCCCGAATGGATGGGCGGCTCTTGAAGTTTCTTCGCTTCCAAACTATCCCGCGACTTCTTCCAACAGCTTCTGATCGATGTCGAAGTTGGAATGAACGTTCTGCACGTCGTCGTGTTCTTCGAGCGCCTCCATCAGGCGAATCATCGTATTGGCCGCGGCGCCTTCGAGCTTGATGTAGTTCTGCGGAATCATGGCAACACTGGCGGAGATGGGCTCAATGCCGGCTTTCTTCACCGCTTCGAGCACCGCTTCGTAGGCTGACGTGTCGGTCAGGATCTCCCAGTTGTCGCCATCGTCATTCAAATCTTCTCCGCCAGATTCGAGCACGATATTCATCAAGTCGTCCTCTTTGGCAGCCGTCTTCGCGATGAGAATGTCGCCCTTCTTGTGGAACATCCATGAGACCGCGCCGGCTTCCGCCATGTTGCCGCCGTTCTTGCCGAAGACGTGGCGGATTTCGCTGACCGTGCGGTTGCGATTGTCGGTATTGATGTCGAGCAAAACCGCGGCGCCGCCTGGCCCGTACCCCTCAAGCGAGAACTCCTCGTAGGTAGCGCCGGGCAATTCGCCGGTGCCGCGCTGGATGGCCCGCTTGATGTTGTCGGCGGGCATGTTCTCGGCCTTGGCGGCAACGATAGCGCCGCGCAGGCGCGGGTTGGAATCAGGATCGCCGCCGCCGTTCTTCGCGGCAATGCTGATTTCCTTGATGAGACGGGTAAAAATCTTGCCGCGCTTGGCGTCGAGCGCGCCCTTTTTGTGCTTGATTGTGGCCCATTTGGAATGGCCGGACATGGTTAGCCCTCGTATCTAAAGATCTGTCGTTAAAGAACGCTGGATGGCGCAGGATTCGCCTTTAGAGGAGATCACAAGATTGCCTCGATATGCATGCAGGCGAATTCGGATTATAGCACGGACCAGCCGCAGATTATACGGAACAAACTGGGTACAGTATGAGCCCTACCTCTCCAGAGCCATTTTCATGCCAGGAATTCGACGGTAGTTTTGCTGCGAGCAGTCTTCGGGGGAGGGCTGCTCAAAACGGAGCGCCCTAGCGAGTTCGGGGCGCTTTCGTCTCCGTACGACACGGTCGGAAAACAGATTCCTGGATTTGCACGCCGAAGAGAATGTCCACTTCACCGTGCCGGAGTTAGCGACCTCGGGATCGCGCCGCTCTTGACTGCGTCGGCCATCACACCTAACATCGCTTCTCTAGCAGGCGTGCAGGCTCCTTCAATCATCTATGGCTGGCCAGCTCTTGGGGCATTACCGGGTCCTCGAAAAGATTGGTTCGGGCGGAATGGGCGAGGTCTTTCGCGCGCGCGACGAAAGGCTGGGGCGCGACGTCGCCCTGAAGTTGATTCGGCCGGCCTCCAGCGATAATCCCGATCATTTGCGGCGCTTCGAACAAGAGGCTCGGGCCGCCGCTGCCCTCAATCACCCGAACATTCTCGCCATCTACGACGTCGGTTTTGACGGCACAGTTCCCTACATCGTTTCGGAATTGCTCGATGGCGAAAATCTTCGCCAGCGTCTGGATGACGGACCGCTCCCTGTTGCCGAGGCGGCCGACTATGCTCTCCAAATTGCACAGGGTCTCACCGCTGCGCATGAGCGGCTCATTGTTCATCGCGACCTGAAGCCCGAGAATCTTTTCTTAACCAGAGACGGGCGCATCAAGATTCTGGATTTCGGGGTAGCCAAGCTGCAGGCTCCGGCCGACGTCGATCGTCCGATGGAAAGCCTGACGACGGTGACCAAGCACGGCTCAATGATTGGCACCGTCGCCTACATGTCGCCCGAACAACTGCGCGGCAAGCCGGTCGATCACCGCAGCGACATCTTCAGTTTCGGGGCAATTCTCTACGAGATGCTGTCCGGTTCGCGTGCGTTCCGCGGCGAAACTGAAGTCGACACCATGACCGCCGTCCTGCGCGAAGAGCCCGCCGCCACCAACCTGGATGAGGCTGCTATCCCGCCGGGTTACCAGGACATCATCCGGCACTGCTTGGAAAAAGATCCGGAGAACCGGTTCCAATCCGCCAAGGATTTAGTTTTCGCGCTGCAGACTTTGTCGGCATCATCGCCTGCGCGGATCGCTCGTCCCGCCAAAAAAGTAAGAGCCACGCGCGTGCTGCCTTGGGCTCTGGTCGCCCTATTGACCGCCGTGGCGCTGCTGGTGGTCACGCAATTCCGCGCGCCCGTTTCGCCTCCTTCATACCGGCGTTTGACCTTTGAAGAAGGCACCGTATACTCCGCGCGGTTCGCGCCCGACGGAGCTTCCATCGTCTACAGCGCAGCCTGGAACAACAAGCCGGTGCAGCTGTTCTCCACAGTGGGGAATTCCCTTCTGGCGCAGCCTCTGAATTTAACCGATGCGAATCTGTTAGCCATCTCGCGCAGCGGCGAACTCGCAGTCGTGCTTCACGGAAGCCACAGCGGTCAACTCGAAACCGTTGGCGGGATGCTCGCCCGTGCGCCCCTCGCCGGAGGCTCTCCCAAAGAACTTATGGCCGACGTGCGCTGGGCCGACTGGGACGCTCAGGGCAATCTTGCGGTGGTGAACTATGTCGATGGCCACAGCCGCCTCGAATATCCCATCGGCAAAGCGCTCTACCAGAGCAATGGATGGATCAGCGACATTCGATTCTCTCCTCAGGGCGACGTCATCGCGTTCATCGACCATCCTTCGCTCTGGGACAGCCGGGGCAAAGTTTGCGTCAGCGATCTGCAAGGGCATGTTCGCGGTTTAACCGCGGATTACGAGTCGGCGCAAGGAATGGCCTGGCGCCTCGACGGAAAGGAAATCTGGTTTACCGCTGCGGAAAAGGGCACGAATTTAAATCTCATGGCGGTCGCATTCTCGGGCAAGATCCGCACTGTGCTCGACTTGCCCATGGGAATCACGCTGCAGGACATTGCGCCCGACGGCACCGTGCTGGTGAGCCTGAACTCCAAGCGCCTGGCAATGGGCTTCAGCACTCTCGGCAGCACGCAGGACGTCGACCTTTCCTGGCACGACTGGAACGTGGCTAAAGGCATTTCGCCGGACGGATCATTCGTGTTGTTTGGCGATGCCAGCGAGGCGGCCGGACCGCAATATGCCGTCGCGTTGCGCAAAGTGGATGGCACGCTCCCGGTGCGCCTGGGAGAAGGCAGCGCTGGCGGACTTTCTCCGGATGGGAAGTGGGCAGTCTCCATCTCTTCCACGCGGCCTCCTCGGCTCACGTTGCTTCCGATCGGTGCCGGACAGCCTCGTTCCATCGAAGTTCACGGATTGGAACAGATTCAAAGCGGATGGGCCCGCTTTCTTGCGGATGGACAAAGGCTCATCGCCAATGCCAACGAGCAGGGCCACGCGACCCGCTGTTACCTGTTGGATATGGTTGGTGGAACGCCGAAGCCGGTAACGCCCGAAGGGACGGTCTGCGGTCCGTCGTCGCCCGACAGTCGTTTCGTGGTCGGCGTCGGAGCAGATTCCGCAGTCGCGATCTATCCCATCGGCGACGGTCAGCCCCGTTCCATTCCCGCCCTCAAAGCGGGATTTCTTCCGGTGCAATGGTCCAACGATGGAGCTTTTCTTTTCGGATATCACCTGGGCGAATTACCCAGTCGAATTTACAAAGTCAGGATCGACAATGGTCAGGAAACTTTCGTTCGGGAATTGCGCCCAGGGGTTCCAGCCGGAGTGGTGATGGTGGCTCCGGTCGTCGTCAATCGCGAAGGCACACGATTTGCCTACAGCTACAATCAGACTCTGTCGGTTTTATATCTGATTTCCGGTGTGCGCTAGCCGCCCGAACCGCATTTGTTTAATCCAACGACCCCGCGAAATCATTCGCCACGTAATGAAAGAAAATTGAGGTTGACGTCTGGCCTTCGCGCAGGGGCTCGCGGTAATGCGGCAAGCGAGTTCCGCGGTAGGCGAGAGCGTCCCCGAGCGCCTGGTAGACCTTAACCGGACCCTTCGGCGTATCCAGCTGTATGGGCCACGAAGTCGCCAGCACGGGTTCGGGAGAAAAATCCAGGCACAGGGTAACGCTGAACTCGCATTGCTCGCGATCGGTATGCTTTTTGAGCTCCGCTCCGCTCAGGTACGAAGCGAGATAGACATAAGATGGTTTCAGCAACTCTCCCGCAACCATGCTCAGCGCTGCCGCGATGTCATGATGGAAAAACCGCGCGACCGGTTCGTTATAAGCGACGTAACGCCGCGGGCTTTGTCCATCGCCTAACCGAATGGCGCCGCTGCGAATCAGGTAGCGGTAGTAGCGGCGCAACGCGGCGACGTGAAACGGGTGGATCAAATCCCCAATCGGCGCGTAGTCCTTCGCTCGAAAGCTTAGCGATGCATTTCTGAAATTCTGGTTCGGCTGATGATCGCGCTCCGCGTGGCCTTGAGACTGAAGAATGCCCGCGGCCAATAGCACTCGTTGATGCGTCTCTTCCACCAACGCTGGCACAGCCTCATCAGGGCGCAAACTCCGGATCACGCGCTCCAATTCCGGCCCCAGCCAGAATGGAAGCAGGTTTCCAGTCGTTCGACTTCGCACCCACGCGACGGTTCCCTGCAACGCAAACCCGCCAAGCAGGTCTCCCCGTGACGATAGTTCCTCTGGTATTTCCTCGCCCTCACAAATAATGCACTCCGGATTCAGAACCAGCGGTTGCTCCCGAACGTTCGGCACCTGCAGCGACCGTTGCGCTCGCTGGGGCACCAGATGCAGCGGCAGTTCATCCAGCAAGCAGTAAAAACGATCCGGAGGAAGCGTCGCGGCATAGGTCTGCCGCGACACTCCTTCCCCGGACACTCCGGCCATCAGGCTTGCCATCCACTCGAGCCACGCCGAATTGTTTAGCGACGAAGCCATCCGTTTAGCGTAAAGCGGCTATCGGCGAAAAGCTGCGACGCGCAATTCACCGGCGTGATCTCGTGCAGCAATTCACACGGGAAAAACACGATCTGGTTCTGTCGCGGAACAATCGTCTGGTAGCTGCCCTCGCTGACGTAAGCGCCGTCTTCCAGCCGCGCATCGTGAATCCGCAACTCGCCGCCCTCGAACTGGCGCGGCTCGCGATGGAAGAAGTAAACAAACGTCAGGTGGCGCGACGCCACACGCTCGCTCCCGTTGTCGCTGTGGAAGTGGAAGTAGTCTCCGTCGTTGCTGGCGGTCACCTGCGCCTCCACGTCGGCAATGGAAAATTCCTCCATCCCGAGCTTCTCCAGCACTTCGGGCAGCACCGCTTTGATTCGCGCCAGCATCCGGTCCTGGTGATGCTCCAGTTCCGTCAGCACGCGCGAACGGCGGTGCTCATAGTCGACAATCCCTCCGTCCGCTCTCGGAGACACCACCTCGCTGGCGCTGAAACCGGTCTCATGTTCAATGGTGAAGCGCGTGAGTTCTTCCAGTTCTTGCGGCGCAAGAAACTCGTCGAGCACCACACACTTTGCCGGCAACACGGACGGGCGCGTGGCCACGGCTGCACTGGTTTCTGACGCCGTCGTGGTGCGAACCAGATGTGGCGACGGGGGCTGCGGCTCGCCCGGTGTCCGCATCGGTTCGGGCTTGCGAGGTGCGTGGACCGGGCCGGGCGACGGTGGCTGTGGCTCTCCCGGCGTGCGCGAAGGAGGTTGTGGATCCCTCTTCGGCACTTTCACTCCGGGCGATGGCGGTTGCGGCTCCCCGGGCGTGGCCATCGGCGGCCCCTTCGGTGGCGTCTTCACACCTGGCGAGGGTGGCTGAGGTTCTCCCGGCGTGCGCATCGGCGGCTGCGGCGACTTTGGCGGCGCCTTTACGCCCGAGGGCGGCTGCGGCTCCCTAAGATTGATCGTGCTCGCGTCTGCCGAATCCCCGGCCAACGCGCCGTCATCCAGAAGGCGTTCCACAATACTTCCGCCGAGAACGGCGAACGCCCGTTGCGCGACAGTCTCGCCCACAGCGGACGCGATGATGGATCTCACCGCCTCTCGCGCTTCCGGGTTTTCGCCGCTTGCCGCCTTGGCATGTTGCAGGATGGCGCTCACCAGAGCGCGCTCCTGCGCGCTCAGAATCCGCTCATCCCGCATTAATGTTTCGGAAAAAGAATCAAGAATCTGCTTCGGTGTCATTAGAGACACGCCTCCCTGCGTGTGCGCAGACTGCAATTCAGGCTTAGGGGCCCACTACAGGGGAAGAAGCACAGACAATATACCGGCAGCCTGTTGATAACCAAGAAAATTCTGCGGCAGGAATTTAACGGTTCGCCATGGCGCCAACCAGCGACTGGAATATCTTCACACCGTCGGTGCAACCCAGTTCCGGTTCAGCAGAACGTTCGGGGTGCGGCATCATTCCCACGACATTGCCGCCGGGGCTGCAGATGCCCGCGATGTTGTCGAGCGATCCGTTGGGATTGGACGAAGCAGCGATTTCGCCGCCGGGCGAGCAATAGCGGAAGACGATCCGATTCTCACGCTGCAACTGTTCGAGCGTTGCCGGATCGCAGAAGTAGTTCCCTTCCATGTGGCCGATCGGGATGGTGAGCACTTCGCCTTTCGCGCAGGCGTTGGTGAACGGAGTTTCCGCATTTTCCACGCGAACCTGTACCGGCTTGCAGACATACTTCAGGCCAACGTTCCGCATCAACGCGCCGGGCAGCAGGCCGGACTCGCAGAGGATCTGAAAGCCATTGCAGATGCCCAGCACCAGCCCGCCGCCATCGGCAAACTTGCGCACCGATTCCATGACGGGTGAGAACTTGGCAATCGCGCCGGTTCGCAGGTAATCCCCGAAAGCGAAACCTCCGGGCACAATGATGGCGTCGCAGTTTTCCAGGTCATGCGACTCGTGCCAGAGAAACGTTACCGGCTGCTTGGCGACGTGTTGAATCGTCCAGAAGGCATCGTGATCGCAATTCGATCCGGGGAAAATGATGACGCCAAATTTCATTGCCATCCTCGATTTCAGGGATGAGCTTAGTCTAGCACGCAGAAAAGGACGGGAATCGTGCCCAGCGTGAGGCGCGGAACGAAGGAAATTTCGTCTACGGAGTCTTCTGCGGCCATGCGACGGGCACGGTCTGAGCCGTGCCAGGGGCAGGGGCCTCACTGGGCTGCGCAGAAACAGGCTCCGGCAACAGCGGTTGCGACAGCGACTGCGGCACCGCGACGGTTTGCGCCGCCGTTTGCGGCAAGCCTCCCGAGTAACTTTGCGGAGGATATCCCCTCGCCTGCACGATCGCCCAGTGCCACTCTTCATCTGGCTGGATTACCGGCTTCAGCCGCGCGCTGAAAACCGTGGTCGCCGAAGGCCCCGCCGCCGCTCGCATGCGGTAGATCACCGTCGCATCGGGCTTCTTCTCCGGGCGCACTTCGAGTTCCTGCGGCTCAACCAACGCGCTTCCGGTTCTTTTCACCACCGTCAAGGCCACGGCCACTTCGCTGACGTGCCAATCCGTCCGGTTATATAGGGGAACGATGAGCGTATCGCCCTCGATCGTCGCCGGCCCCTCGAGCTTGCTTACCTCGCCCGGCGGCAACTCCATCTGGGAATAGGCACTGGAAAGCAGCGATTTGGCGTTCACATTGAACGACAGGCTGCACGACACATCCGGCCCGGCCACACGAAAACCCTTGTCCTCGCCCGCCATCAGAAACTGCAGCGCGGAACCCGGGGCGTGGCGGCTCTCGGCCTGCTGCATTACCTGGGTCAGGTTATCGTCGTCAATCACGTCGCGCGCCGGCGGATCCTTCTTGCGCAAACTGCGAGCCACATCGCCCAGCGGAGTTTCGTTCGGATCATCCTGTGCGCGCGATGCCGAAGGCAACAACATGGCCACGAGCAGAGTGGGCAACAGGAACCGCCGCGATGTTGAAAGATGCAGCATACCGGCCGGGAATCGGCGCCACCTGCGTTCCACCGAGAAGGCACGCGGGTTTATCCCTGACTCAATTGTATGGAGAGATCGAAGAAACCGGACGATTGGGGCAAACCTTGGTAACAGTACCTTAGAGGGATTCCGGAACGCTGATGGTTGGGATCGCTCTGAGGCAATGAGAAAAGGTTTCGATTCGGAAAGCCAAAACAGGCGAAGTGGAACAAATTTGGATCACGAAGAAAAGCAGCGTTTTCGCGCAAGACTTTATTTTGTTGGCGTCCCCGACGGGATTTGAACCCGTGTTACCGCCGTGAAAGCCTGCTCGCAAACCGTAACTGTTTGACATCACTAGCGCAGGAACCCTTCGGAAAAGATTCCAGGCGCGGACACGAATATGTAAATGGGTACCCAAAGGGTACTCGGCGAGGAACGCATTCGATCGCCACTAGCATGCAGGTCAGCGGCATAATCTCCATTTACTACATCAGCCGCGCGGCTCCAAGAATATCCGGCGCACCCATTCGTTTCCACTGAATCTGCAGGCAAGCCTCCCTCCTCCAATTTGATCACATATCCGACCCGTGATGGAACGTGCTCTTGATCACCTCCCGAATTTGCACAGCAGTTGTTCACCGCGCCGTTCCCAAT
>DASSRO010000010.1:0-16919 GCA_035701745.1 Candidatus Sulfotelmatobacter sp.
CGCTACGAAATCGTCTACAGCGGTGTAGACAGAAAACCAGAAACGCAGTTTATGTGCTTGAAAAGATTGGTCGGGGAGAGAGGATTTGAACCTCCGACCCCCTGGTCCCGAACCAGGTGCTCTACCAGGCTGAGCCACTCCCCGACGTATGCAGGGGTGCCCGAGGAACTGCTGGACGCCCGCTGCGAAAAATTCCTCGTACGGCAAATTATAACACCCTGCGACTAACTCTCATTTTTGCCTTTGACTTCGGGGCGGATCGTTCTTTGTTGAGCGCTTTGTTGACGACACCGGCGGGAGGCTCAACTAGCTACTCCGGTGATTCCGCTCCTTTACTGAGAATTCACCGACCGCAGTTGTCTGAAAGCCGAGCGGCGGCTACGATAGATTTTCGCCTCATGACTTCATGAAAACCGTATTCATCGCACGCCGGCTCTACACTCCGCTTGAGGAAATCCAGAATCCACTGCTGCTGGTGGAAGACGGAAAGATTTCCGAAATGAGTTCGCGATCGAACAGGGATGTTCCGGGCAATGCTTCCGTCGTCGATTTTGGGGACGCGGTGCTGGCGCCGGGTTTTTTTGACATCCACCTGCATGGCGGAACTGGGGTCGATCTAATGCAAGCATCGTCGTCCGATCTGCCACGCCTGCACAAATTCTTAGTTACCCATGGCGTTACAGGATATTTTCCGACCACGGTTGCCGCGCCGCTGGACTCGACCTGTGCCGCGTTGGGACGATTGGCTGACGCCATCGAGGCTGCCGCCAATGACAAATCGGTGCAAGCGCGCCCGCTGGGCATTCATCTCGAGGGACCGTTTCTCAGCCACAAGCGACGCGGGGTGCATCCGCCGGAAAACCTGGTCGCGCCGACGATTGAGATTTTCGATCGCCTCTGGCAGGCGGCGCGCGGACACGTGCGCATGCTGACGATTGCGCCGGAAATTGATGGTGCAATAGAAGTCATCGCCGAGGCCGCCCGCCGGAAGGTTTGCGTCAGCATCGGTCACTCCGATGCGCAGATGCCGGTCGCGCAAGCTGCGGTCAAGGCGGGAGCGCGCCATGCTACGCACACGTTCAATGCCATGCGCCCGCTCGACCACCGCGATCCCGGCATCATCGGCGAAGCGCTCAGCGATGACGGGATCAGCGCCGACATCATCGTCGATGGAATTCACGTGGAGCCGCCTGTCGTGAAGCTTTTTCTTCGCGCCAAAGGGCGTGAACGCGCCGTGCTCATTACCGACGCGATTTCCGCGACCGGCATGCCCGACGGCCGTTACCAGCTTGGCCCGATCGAAGTGGACGTCAAAGACGGCAAGTGCACTTCAGGCGGCAGCCTGGCCGGTAGCGTGCTCACCATGGATCGCGCGGTGCGCAATGTGACGCGATTTTCGGACTGGAGCTTGCGCGACGCAGTGCGGGCAGCCACATTGAATCCGGCGCAGGCAGCGGGATTGCCGGGACAGGGGACTTTGGTCCCGGGGGCGTCTGCGGATTTCAACGTTCTCAGCCCGGCTGGCGAAGTACGCCAGACAATTGTTGGTGGGCTCGGCTTCTAAGTTAGGCACAGATTCGTACGTGAGAGACGTCGGCAGGTACGTCTCTAAATGACGCCTAGTTTGGTTTGCGGCGGCGGGCGTCGGCCAGGTGATGCAGCAGCATAAGTTCGTCGGCACGCGAGAGCTGGTCAAGAAAAGAGCTTCCCGATTTGGGGGTCTCATCATCGGCTGTCTGCAACGGTCCCGCTTGCCGTAATTTGTCCCCAAGCTCCGGCTCGTTGCTCATGACCTGCGAGTAGAACCACAGGAAATGCCGCATCTGATCGAGTGCTGTGCGCAGCACTTCGATGGGCTCCGTCTCCGAAAGTGAGTTTAAAGCTTCCATGAGTTCCGGGTCGCTGGGAGCTTGCATGGCGGCGCAGTTGAGTTCCTGCTGGATGGTTCGCAGGTCCTCGGTGACGCGCGCGATGCGAAGATGAAGGTCGTCCATGTCGTCGATGGCCATTCGGTTTACCTGTTAAACATCTCATCGGCATCCGCAAGCGAATAGATGTCCCACGGGCATGCGCCTTTGGTAATTCTGTGCGTTACTTTCGTCCGCAAAACAGTTACTGCGCTAAACCCTCGATTGGCGCGGCTTTTCACGTCCAGCTGGGTATTCATTATGCATACTCGGCGACAAAACATTCTTCGAAGGAGTCATAAGTGCATTCCTTCTCTACTCCAAAGTCACTACGGATCACGGGGTGACAGCCGCCTCGACTGTTGGCCAAAGCCTAAAGGACTTTCGTTTTGCGAGGGCCGGGTCTTCGAACCAAAGTCAAAGCCTCCTGCACTCCCTGCTCGTCGTCGAGTTCGAGTTTGTGATAAAACCACGCGATGCCCGAAACGCTCCCGTCGGACTCAGATATTTCGACCCCTCGCCGCCAGCAACTGGTACGCGCCATCGGGCGCTGGAGCCTGACCGCGCTAGTGGTGAACTCGGTGATCGGGAGCGGCGTCTTCGGGCTGCCTTCCACCGTAGCAGGACTGATCGGAAGGTTCAGCCCCCTGGCCGTTCTCCTGGCCGGAGTGGGGATGGGCATCATCTTCGGCTGCTTCGCCGAGGTCGCATCTCGCTTTTCGCAGGCGGGTGGTCCTTACTTATACGCTCGCGCGGCGTTCGGGCGCGGCATGGGCATTGAAGTGGGATGGATGTTACTGCTAGGGCAAGTGGCTGCTCCGGCTGCGAACGCAAATTTGTTTGTGATCTATCTTGGCGAATTCTGGCCGCACGCGACGGCCCCTTTACCCCGTGCACTGATTCTTACATTTTTGGTCGGCGTGCTGGCGTTCATCAACGTGCGCGGCGTGCGTGCCGGGACGCAGGTCAGCAACTTCTTTACCGCGGCAAAACTTCTGCCGCTGTTTGCGGTCATCACGATGGGGCTGTTCGTACTGACGGCCCATCGCGGAGCAATCTCGGCCGCCGCACCAGCGGCGGTCACGGCCAGTGAATGGCTAAAGGCCGTGTTATTGCTTGTCTTCGCCTATGGAGGATTTGAAACTGCGTTGGCTCCCATGGGCGAGGCCAAGGACGCGCGCCACGATGCTCCCTTCGCTCTGTTCGCCGCGCTGCTAACGTGCACCGCCGTCTACGCCTTGATTCAGTGGGTCGTCGTCGGAGTGCTGCCCGCGGCGGCGCACAGCGAGCGCCCGTTGGCCGATGTGGCTAGGGTGGCTGTCGGATCTTTTGGCGCGGCGCTGGTCGCTGTGGGCGCGCTGATTTCCTTCTATGGATATCTCAGTGCAAAAATTCTGGGCATGCCGCGCGTGACCTTTGCGCTCGCCGAGCAGGGAGACTTCCCGCAGGCGTTCGCCACAGTGCACCCGCGATTTCACACGCCTTATGTTTCGATTCTGTTCTTCTCGGCTCTGGTTTGGGCTTTTGCCCTCAGCGGCGAATTCAAGTGGAATGTAACGCTCTCCGCAGTCGCACGCCTGCTCTACTATGGGGTGTGCTGTGCCGCATTGCCCGTGCTGCGCCGCAAGCGCGTGGCAGATGCGGGATTCCGCTTGCCCGCTGGCAATTTCCTCGCGGGCATCGCGGTCCTCATGTGCGCGGCTTTGGTGACACGCGTCGACTTCGGTCAATCGCTGATTCTGTTAGCAACCATAGCACTCGGTCTGCTGAATTGGGTGCTAGTGCGAAATCGCAACCCCGGAGTCCAGGAATAATAGACGCATTCCGGACAGACGTTGCTCGCAACTTCGCTCTGGCAGCGCCACGTCGCACTGCTACGTCTCTATGACGGCTGCTCCATTTCGAGCAGGGCTTTCTTGCGCGCGATGCCCCAGCGGTAGCCACCCATGCTGCCGTCCTCGCGAACCACGCGATGGCAGGGGATCGCGACTGCGACCGGGTTGGTGGCGCAAGCGCGAGCCACGGCGCGGCAGGCTCTGGGCTGGCCGATGGCCTTCGCGACTTGACTGTAGGAGCGAGTGGCGCCGAATGGAATCGACTGCAGGTAAGTCCACACGCGACGCTGAAACGCTGTGGCGCGAATGTCGAGTGGCAGTGAAGCATCCAGATGCTTGCCGCGCATGTGCTGCAGCAGAGCGCGCGTCCACGATTGCAGCCCACCCTGATCCAGTTTGCGGGCGGCGAATGGAAATTCGCGCTTCAGGCCTTCAAGGAGTTCACCATCCGAGCGAGCAAACTGGATGGAGCAGATGCCGCGTTCGGTTGCGGCAATCAGCATGCGTCCCAGCGGCGAATCGGCACAAATATAGCGAATCGAAGCGGCGATGGCTCCCCTGCGATACTTGTCAGGAGTCATTCCGAGTTGGGAGGCGGTGCGCTCGTAAAGACGGCTGCTGGAGCCGTATCCCGCGTCATACATGGCGCGGGTCACCGAATCGCCGGCCTGGAGATTGCGCTTCAACATGCGCAAGCGGCAGGAGTCGGCATACTCGCGAGGCGTAATTCCGACCACCGCTTTGAAGCGTCGCTGCAAGTGAAACGGGCTCTGGCGGAATTCCTTGCCCAAGCGCGGCAGGGTCAACGGCTCGTCAAGATGCTGCTCGATGAAGCGGCAAATCGATTTCACAGCGTCGGACTCGCGGTTCCCGCTCAACGATTTCGGCCGGCAACGCAGGCAGGCGCGGTAACCGGCTTGCTCGGCCTGCGCGGGTGCGAGGAAGAACTGGACATTCGCGCGACGCGGACGGCGTGCCGGGCACGACGGCCGGCAATATACCCCCGTGCTCGAGACTGCGAACACGAATTCTCCATCGTGCGCGGCATCGCGACCGAGCACTGCACGCCAGCGCTGATCGTCCGGCGCGGCAGTTTGCGTCTCGGATCTGAGTTGGCGGCTGGGCATTATGCTTTCCGCTGTGAGTATGGCATTGGTAGTCATAGTAAGAAAAGCCTACGGCGGGGCGGCCAAGCGGACTATCCGAATCTTGCGGCTAAACGGAATTAACGCAGCCTCCGATTTGCGCGCGGCTCGCGGAACGGGTACAGTTCCCCCGAAGCGCTTTTCCATCTCATCGTCGAGGATATAGATGAAGAACAGTCGTCGTGCCATTCTAAGCGTGCTCACACTCATGCTGGCGGCCGCCTTCGCGCAGCAATCGTCGAAACACATGCTAAGCAGCGACGAACTGAAGAAAGCCGTCCCGGCGGAATATTTCTTCCGCGGCCAGAAGGCTCCCGTTCAGGTGCGCAACTCTGTCGGCTTTCAGTTGGCCGATGGGAAGATGGTGCTGGCCGCCCTGGTGGACGCGTCAGGGTATTCCACTGCGATCCAGCAGAAATACCAGGGCATGCTCGTCACCGAAACCACGCTTAACATTGGAGGCGCGGAATTGAAGCCGGGCGAATATGGCTTTGGATTCTCCGCGGACGGTAAGTTCCTGGTGATGGATGTAGCCAACAACGACGTGCTGAGCGCTCCGGCGCAGACTGAAACAGCCCTGCAACATGCCGTCCCACTGAAACTGGTCGAGGACGCCTCCGGCTACAAGCTTTATGCGGGCAAGAGGTGGGTTGGAATTAAGGCGGAATAAGCTAGTGCAGCCACGAATTTGATTTCCCGCATATTTGTAGGTACATAAGCATATTCTTGCCAGACGACAGGCAGGCAATCATTCCCGGAAATAGCATTTGCGGGGCCGAAACGGGCCTTGTTGCGCGAACGGAACCGAGTTTCTCAGGACTTTCAATCATTTACAGCAAGATTCAACGAGTCACAGAGTTTCAGTGCGATAGGGGCTGGAACGGGCCCAGCACCGTAGTCATTCCGGCGCGCTTACGTAGTTCGGTCAACAAAGCACTGGCGGCGTTTTGATAGGTCTTGCTGGGATCGGACGGGTCGGCCCAGACGGCATCGTAGACAATCTGCGCCGCTTCTTTCAGGTCAAGGTGCAGTGCCGCTTCATAAATGTCGACACGCTCCTGCACTCGCTCGTAGCAGGCCTGGCAGATTTCGGCGTGCGCCTGTTCCCCGGAATGGTGGTCGGCAAACTTACAAAATGATTCGGGAACGTTCACCACTTCAGAGTGGGCTTCCAACAGCTGCGATTTGAACTGGCGGAGGAATTCCTCGCGCTCTTGTTCGACGACCGTAGTATCGGGAATTGGTTCGGTTACAGCTTGTGAGACATGCAGCGACACTTTGGGGGCGACCGGCGACACGCGCTCGCTATGCTTACAGGTCGGGCAGGCATCGAGGTCGGCGGGATAGTAGAGATGGCATTTCGCGCAGGGCAAGCCATAGCCGGCGATTTTTCGCGGCGAATCCGACTCGAGGGCGGACGACGTTTCCCGGGCCAGTGCCGCTTGCACGGCTGCGGCGCTGCCGGCTGATTGCTTCGATTGCGTTCCATTGGTCGCCATTATCAGTCTCCACAGTCGATCGGTTTCCGAAGTTCGAACCTGGCTCCCTTCGCACTGGGCAGCCCAGGGGCTGCCGTATGCGAGTTATTGTGTTTTTGTTTCTTTCATCACTTTCAGAAGCTCTTCGCGGCGGGCATGATAGAGGGGGTGCTCGGGATCGAGCCGCTCGGCCGATTCCAGTTCCGCCAACGCTTCGGCATTGCGATCCATGCTGATCAGGCAGGCTGCAAGAGAATAGTGATTGTCGGCCGAGGCGTTCAGGCGGAGAGCTTCTCGAAATTCCTTCTCGGCGGCTCCCGCTTGCTGTTCCTGAAACAAAACCGTGCCCAAAAGGTGATGGGCGGCTTCGGAGCTAGGATCGAGTGAAACCGCCAGACGCAGTTCCCGGAGCGCGTCTTCCGGCCTGTTGGCAAGCATCAGGGCCTGGCCGAGGATGCGGTGCTCAGTCGAGCCGGTGGGATTCTGGCGCAGGGCCAGACGCAGTTGCTCGACCGCAGCGTCGTAGTTCTTCTCAGCCATGTAGGCGCTGGCCAGGCATGCGTGTCCTTGTTGCCACTCGGGATGCTTGCTGTACAGGGACTGCAACTCCTCGATCGCCAGGCGGTAATTGCCCTGGTCGCAATAGGTATTACCGAGATTGTTCTGGACCGAAGCTTCACCGGGGGCAATTCGCTTGGCCTCGCGGTATTCAGTCACCGCCTGATCCAGGTTCCCTTGTTCATGCAGGATGAGGCCGAGGTTGGAGTGAGCCTCCCAAAACTCAGGACGCAGGCGGATAGCGCGTTGATAGGCTGCGATCGCACCGGGTATGTTGCCGTCCGCGTGCAGGGCAATGCCCATATCGTAATACGTGTCGGCATTGTTGGGATCGCGGCCTAGTGACTCGGCATAGGCATGGACCGCGGCCCGGTATTGATAATTGGAGTAAAGACCAAGACCCAGGTATTGATAGGCATCGGCGTTATTGGGATCGAGGCTGAGCGCCGTGCGCGCCTCGGCGATGGCGTTCGGACCGTCGTCCAGGCGATAAAACAGGTAAGCCAAGGCGGCATGATGATCCGAGAGGTCGGGCATGAGGCGCAGAGCTTGTTCGAGTTCGTCGAAGGCGTCGTCCCATTTCTCTTCCTGGCGGTAAACTCCGCTCAGAGCAAAGTGCAGCGCGGAATTGGCCTGATCGGAGCCGATGACCTCGCGCAAGTCGATTTCAGCTTCCGGGAATTTCTGTTGGCGGATTTCAGCGGCTGCTTTCAGCAACGAGGCGGGGATGGCGGCTCCGATCCGAGCGGATTGGACGTCTCCCGAACAGACGACACGCAAGAGATCTTTCCCGGCCCCAGCGGCTTCGAGCAGGTGCAACTCATTATTTGTGGGCAGGTTGGCCAAGCCACGCTCGCTAACGACTCGAGCCAGGCGGCTACCCGGGATCGCTCCAGCGAGCCAGGCGATCAGTTGGGTCGTGTTGACCGGTTGACGGCGACCGACTGAAAGATCGCGAGATGGACTTTCGACGGTTTGGGCGGCAGTTGCAGCTGTCAGGCTGACCAGCAGTACGAAGAATGCGGGCTGAACTCTCACCGGGCTCCCCAACACAAGGATTGGCTTGCTTGGCAGGGTATTTGAAGAAGTGCGACGGCAGCTCCTCTCAAACCCCCTGCGAAAACATAGCCCGTCGACGGACCCGCGAGTAAGATCACGGAGGTAACCGGCAACAGGGAATGTCTGGGCAGTTTGGCAGCGGCTCGGAGGGGGCGGGTGTGATTGAAATCACAATTGGCCGTGGCTGGATTCACCGTTGAATTCATGGCAGCCGGGTAAAAAAGAGGCAGGCTACGGAAATCGCGGCCGAGTCGGCTGGCCTTCCCCCGGGGCATCCGATAGCGTATGATTGGGAATTGTAGCTAGCCCCTTGGAGGCTCCGATGTTTGAAGGTCTATTTCAACCGATGCACCTGGTAGTGATCTTCTTTATTGCGCTGCTGGTGTTCGGGCCCAAGAAATTACCTGAGCTCGGCAAAGGTTTGGGCGAAGGAATCCGCGCGTTGAAGGAAGGTATGAAGGACAATACCTCGGCGCAGACTCCGACGGATTCCAGCAAAAAGACTGAACCCAAGGCCTGATCCAGCCCGCTCGCGGCAGTGTCCGGCTGCTTCGTAGCCGCGTTATTCCTATTTGTGTTCAAGGCAACCCCAGTAGGATTTTCCCCCTCAAATGTCTGCCACTTTGGAGGTGGGAGAACGTGTGTAAAGTGAAAGTTCTTTTGCTGGCTGCTTTTCTAGCAACTTCGTCCGCTGCCTTTGCGGACCAGGTCACGTTAAAAAATGGGGACCGCCTGACCGGCAGCATCGCGAAGTCGGACGGCAAGACGCTGGTCATTCACACCGACGCCGCGGGCGACGTCACTATCAAATATGGAGAGATCCAGGAAATCAAGAGCGACCAAATCTTGCACGTGAGTTTGAAGGGCGGCAAGACAGCAGTCGGTCCGCTGAGCACCTCTGACGGGAACGTGGAGATCGCGACCAAGACGGCGGGCACGGTTGAAGCGCCGAAGGACGACGTGACCGAGATCCGCAGCGAGGAAGCGTATCAGAAGTACGTCCATCCCGGGCTGATGAATGGATGGGACGGCGGAATCGATGTAGGCTTTTCTGTGGCCCGTGGAAACGCCCAGACTGAAAACCTGGCGCTGGCTTTCAACGCGACGCATCCCACGCTCCACGACAAGATCACACTCTACGCCAGTTCCATCAACACAAGGAATGACCTGGCGACTCCGAGCGATGTGGCCAGCCTGGAGCAAGGCGGAATCCGCTACGACCGCAATCTGAACCCGCGGCTGTTTGCCTTCGTAGGCGCCGACTTCATGGCCAATGCCCTGCAGTTTCTCGATCTGCGCGGGGTTTACGGCGGTGGCTTAGGCTTTCACGCAATCAACAACGATGCCACCATTTTGAATTTTTTGGGCGGGGTGAATTACACACACGAAACCTACTCGAACGGTCCGCTGGTAGTGGGGAGCGTGCCTCCGATTTTCGCGTCTTACGGGAAGACCAACAAATTCGTGGCTCTGACGCTGGGCGAGGAACTGACGCACAAGATGGGGAAAAGCACCGTGATCACGCAGAACGTGTATTTCTATCCTGACCTGCAGGACACGAGCCAGTACCGCTTCACCTTCAATCTAGGAACCGTAACCAAGATTAGTAAATGGCTGGGCTGGCAAAATCAGTTTGGCGACATCTACGTGACCAATCCGCCGCTGAGCGCGAAGAAAAACGACTTGATCTTCACTACGGGGCTGAATATTGCGTTTGCGCACAGTACCGCGCAATAGGCGGGAAGCCAGTGAACTTGGGCAGGTTTTCGCTCCGGACGCTGCCCTAATTTTTTGTGCATCTCATGTCCTATTTTCTGGGCAGGGCCATGACGTTAGCTGTGATGGCCTGATTCTTCAACATGCCGCCAAGGACCAGGGGGCCGATCGCAGTGTGGAGGAGGCCTCGTCCGTCGGTGCGCGGGTCGGGTGTCTGGTCATTAATCGTGTCCCAGCGGGTACCATGCAATTCAAAGGAAAAGGTTAGAGGAGAGATCTTCCCGAGTTTGCCGTCGGGCCCCTCGCCTTTGTAATTGTGGAAAGTGGGCGTGCCGCCGGAGAAAAGAATCCTATGCTCTTTTTCTCCTCCACCTCCGAAGATTCCGAAGCGCGCGGTACCGGGATGCGGAGGTAGTTTGGTCCAAACGATCTTGTTGGGATCTTTGTGGTCGATCTTTCCCAGCCAGCATTCATCGGAGGCGACGTAGGAACTGGCAGGGCCAGAATCTTGCTTGTCGGAATCAGTCTTGGCGCCATCAACGAAGACGATGGCATCCTCGGCGATGCCCCCGGCATGACCGAATACCGGTGTGCCGGGAAAGGGAGTGGCTTGGCTCCAGGTATTTTTTTCGGCGTCGTAGACTTGCACGATGTTGACGGGGCCATTTTTTGATTTGCCGCCAACCAAATAAATGTAGCGATCACGGAATACGCCGACCACCGCACTGTCGACAGGGGTTGGGATGTCGGCGGCGCGATACCAGCGATGGTCGTCGGGACGGAAGGAGTTCACGTCGCCCACGGTGATTTCGTTGCCCTGCCCGTCCACCACGAATCCCCCGAAAACAAAAATCTGCCCACGAGCGGCGATAGCGGAAGCGGCGAGGCGTCCGGCCACGCCCGGGACGGGCCGACCTTCGACCCACTTCTTCGACGAAAGCCGGAGGATATACATCTTATTGGTAATGTCGTCCCAGGTTTTCTTCGGGCCGATGCCCATCAGAGAGTAAATTTCAGTTCCATTCCGCTGAACGACGACGGCGTTGTTAGCCAGGGGCGCGGGCATAGGAGGAATTTTCGGTTCATCCGAGGCAAAGAGAACAGCGGGGAACAGTGCGAGGAAAAACGCGGAAAGCAAAATCGCAGGCAGTCTTTTCATTGCTGAGATATTACGTCTTTGGCAGGTTCGCGGCAAAGCGCAGGGCAGGCTAAAACCAGGTCTTGCGGCGGTAATCGCGGTACCGTTCTCCGAACGCCGCCTCCAGGACTTTGGACTCCTGGCGGGCGCGGACGGTCTGAAGAATCACCACGATCACGAGGAAAAGCCAGAACGCGGACTCCTGCAGCACCAGAGCAACTCCAGTTAGCATGACCAGGCCGAATACGTAAATCGGATTGCGAATCTTCGAATAGATACCGGAGGTGACGAGTTGGCGGGCTTTCGCGGTTACCGAAAACGACCTTCCCAGTTGGTAGCGAGCCAGCCCGACCACGCTTATTCCAACGATCGCCAGGACGGTGCCAACGTAACGCTGCAGGTTCCATGGGCCGCTCCACGTCACAAGAACGAACGCTATAACGACGACAGCGACGATGAAAAGCATGTTTAACGTTCGAAGCCGTTTTTCCATCGCGATTCCTCTTATTATCGGGACCTGGTTACTTGAAGAGTTCCTGGCGCACGCCGTGAATGAAGTCGGTGTAGGCGGGGGCTTGGCCGCCCGCGCGCATATGGCTGGCGATCTGCCCGCGATGATAGGCAGAGTGGAGCACGACGTGGGTGAGGACGTCGACAATGGTGCTGGTCCACTGCTCTCCTTTGCTGTTCGTGTAGGAAATGGACTGGGAAACGTCACCTGCGGTAATCAGGTCGAGAAACTCCATCCACTGCCCGCCGAGTTTTGAGGCCTGCGCTTCGCACTGCGCCAGGTCGGGCTCGGGCCATACCGGAAGGCTCTGAGGTTGTTGCTTCAGTCGCTCAAGCCAGAGCAGTTCGGCGGCGAGGATGTGAGACATGAGTTGCAGCGAGCGTTGGTTGGCTCCGGCGGGATGCGCGGCACCAGAGTCTTTGGCGCCGGCGGCCCGGATGGCGTTTAGAACTTCGCGGTTCGCCCATTCATCGTAGGCGAACTGGCGGCGCAGATAATCGGCAAGATTCACCACTGTCCTCCTCGCAGAAAGTTTCTGCGGCTCCTTGCCAGGGATGATCAGGCAAGGTTGTAACCATACTTTCACATTTCGGGGATAAACTGCTTGCTGGGAGCGACACCGGTTCTCGGCGTTATCATTTTTTGCGATGCCACGAAAAACGACGACTTCTCAAACTCCGGACGTTGAGGAACCCGATCCAGGCGGTCGGCCCGACAAGGCGGAACCGAGGCTGCGTGGACCGGATGACTTGGCGCGGCTTGCGCTGAAGGCTTGCCTGATCGCACGCGATGCGGCGTTTAACGTGCGCGACCTGCTGGTTGACTCCTCGCGCATGGCCTTCCTCGCTATTAAGGAATGTGAACAGGAACTGGACCGGATCGAGCGGCAGATCGACGAGCGATTGCCTGCGGCCATCACCCGCGTCAACGAAGCGCGGGCGCGGCAGTTGCTGTCCAGTTTGAAGTCGACCACCGACCTGGAGCGCATTGGCGACCTGGTGATGAGCGTGGCAATGCGCAAGCAAGCGCGAACCTCCAAGATCGCCGCGGCCGACGTGCGGCAACTGGTGGAGATGTCCTCGAGGCTGCGCGACATGCTCGACCTGATTCACACCGGCTTCTCCACGCTCGATCTGGAATGCGCCCGCAAGGTGTTGCAGATGGATAAAGAGATTGACCACATTTGTCACGCGTTGTTCCAGAAATATCTCGCCGTCGCCGAGGGCGATACGACCGGCTTTGATGTGCTGCTGATGGCGCAGGCGCTGGAGCGTGCGGGGGACCACACGACTAATCTTGCGGAGGATTTGTACAGCTTGATTGAAGGCCGCAGCTTGCGCCATGTGCCGAAGAAGAAGACGGCGAATTAGCGAGGCAGAGGTCAGTGGTCAGAAAAACATACAGGGCTTCAATGCTTGACGTCGCGGACTGACCGCTGGCCACTGCTCCTACAAATTCATCATTCTTTAACCTGCAGTACACATTCGCGAAACAATGCCTACATAGAGTCTCGGTAGGGCAACGGTGCTGGAAGTTCCGGGCGGCTTCCGCCTGTCCTCAGTACAAGATGCAACTCCCCTTGGATTCCTATGAACGGCACGATGCCGCCGGTGTCTCCGACGCGGCCAAGTCTCCTATTTTCGTGGTCGAGGATGATGCCGACATTGCGCGGTTGATTGCGCACAATCTGCGAGCCAGCGGATTTACCGTGCAGAGCTTCGTCAGCGGGGCCTCCGTCATTTCCGAGGCGCTGCGCGAGATGCCGAGTTTGTTTCTTCTCGATGTGATGCTGCCGGGAACGGACGGCTTCGAACTGTGCCGCCACATCCGGCAGACTCCGTCGCTTTCCATGGTTCCCGTCATTTTTCTTACCGCAAAGACTTCGGAATCTGACCGGGTGAAAGGACTGGAACTGGGCGGAGACGATTACATTACCAAGCCATTCAGCCCGCGCGAACTGGTGGCGCGGATTCGCAGCGTGCTGCGGGGATTAAGCAAGGAGTCCGAGCCCGAAGAAGTGATGCGATTGGGCGGACTGGCTATTCACGTTTCTTCGATGACAGTACAGGTGCAGGGGCGCAACGTGCTCACCACGGTGCGGGAATTTCGACTGCTGGAATATCTGGCTACGCATCGGGGGCGAGTCCTGACCCGCGACCAACTTCTCGATGCGGTCTGGAAAGAAACTCCCTTCGTTACGCCGAGATCGATCGACGTTTACATTCGGCGACTCCGCGAGAAAATTGAAACCGATCCCCGGCATCCGCAATATCTGAAGACGCTGCGCGGCATCGGCTACCGCTTCGAAGTACCCAGATAAAAACCTTGGCCACGGATTCACACGGATTTGCACGGATAAAACATTGATTAATGACTTTATCCGTTAAAATCCGTGAAATCCGTGGCTGCCTTCCGCAACGAGCCGGCGAAAGATAATCCCCTGCGGCGGGACGTAAGCTCGCGGGGACGGACAAACACCGATTCACAGGCATCAGACATTAATTAGTGTTTGATCCGTTAAAATCCGTGAAATCCGTGGCTGTTCTTCGCGCGGTCCGGCCGCGTCGTTTATTCTGTGTAGCAATCCTCGCCATGACATCGAGCAAGGTCAAACCGTTGTGGAAGGCCGACGACCAGCAGGCGCGGCTGGCGGAATTGACCGCGTCTTCCGACGAGCCTGCGAAGGATAATCCGCTGCGGCGGGACGTGCGCTCGCTGGGCGCGATTTTAGGGCAGGTGCTGGTCGAGCAGTCTGGCCAGGAAATCTTTGAGTCGGTGGAAGAGTTGCGGCGGTTGTTGATTGGGCATCGCGAGTCTGGGAACCGCGGCCCGCGGCAAGCCTCGACGCTGGCGCTGATGCAGCAAGCGCAGGAAATGGTGTCGCGGATGGACTTGCACCATGCCTACCAAGTAACGAAAGCGTTTGCCGCGTATTTTGAGTTAACGAATCTGGCTGAGACCAATCACCGGAAACGGCGACGGCGGGCGGGGAAACTCGACCGCGAACATCCATCGCTGCCGGGGTCTTTCCGCGGGACGTTGCTGCGAATGAAAGAGTCGGGAATTTCGGCGGCGAATGCGCTTGCGGCGCTCGAGCAGATCGCAATCACTCCGGTTTTTACGGCGCATCCCACGGAGGTGGCGCGGCAGACGGTGCTGCTGAAGCGGCGGCGAATCGCGCAGCAATTGGAGCGACTGGACCGCCTGCCGCTCACTGCGGAAGAGGCGGAAGAGTGCGAGAACAACATTCGCGCCGAAGTCACTTCGCTGTGGCAGACCGACGAGGTGCGGCTGGCGAAACCCACGGTGGACGACGAGATTCGCATGGGGCTGCGCTACTTTCGGCTCTCGCTGTTCGAAGCGCTGCCGAAGATTTACGCCGAAGTTGCTGAATCGTTTCGCGACGTTTACGGCGTGGAGGTCGACAAGAATAGCCTGCCCAGCCTGGTGCGTTTTGGTTCCTGGATTGGCGGAGACCGCGACGGCAATCCGCTGGTGAAGCCGGATTCTACCCGCAACGCGCTGCAAATGGCGCGCGCGCTGATCCTGCGCGAGTATCTCTACGATGTGGAAGCGCTGAGCGACCGGCTGAGTTCATCGCGGCGGCAGACCGGCGTGTCGAAAGATCTGCTTTCGCGCCTGCAGCACTACGAACGCATCATTCCGGGCGTGCATTTGGCGTGGGGTCCGCATAACACGACGGAAAGTTATCGCCGGTTTCTGTCGTACATGTTTCACAAGCTGCAGCAGAGCCGCGACGCAGTGGACGCGGCCGCGGCGTATGCAAGCGCGGCGGAGTTTGAAGAAGACTTGCTGTTGGTGCAGAACAGCCTGCACGCCAATCGCGGAGAGCGGTTGTCGCGAACCTACGTCGATTCGATATTGCGGAAGCTGCGCACGTTCGGGTTCCATTTGCATACGTTGGACATTCGCCAGCACGCGCGCGTGCATGAGAATGCCTTGAAGGAGCTTGAGCCGGAGCTCAAAGGAGAAGCACGTTCGGCAGAGACGCGGGAACTGCTGGACACATTTCGCGCGATTGCGGAATTGAAACGCAGCTATCCCGCGCAATCGATTCGAAATTACATTATCAGCGGCGCGGAAACGGAGCAGGACGTTTTAGCGGTAGTGCGACTGGCCCGCGCGGCGCAGGTGCAAGTAGCGGGGTCGGCGAGCGGCGACGATCCGGGATTGATGCCGGTTCCGCTGTTTGAATCGATCGAGTCGCTGCGCGGAGCTGCCGGCGTCATGCGGCTGCTGTGGAACGATTCCGAGTACCAGCCTCTGCTGGATTCGTGGGGGCGCTGGCAGGAGGTCATGCTCGGCTATTCCGACTCCAATAAAGATGGTGGCATGCTCACCAGCACCTGGGAACTTTATAAAGCGCATCGCGAGCTGCATGGAGCGGCGCGGGAGAGCGGAGTAAAGCTGCGGCTGTTTCACGGGCGCGGTGGAACGGTAGGACGCGGCGGCGGCCCCACGCATGCGGCGATTCTGGCGCAGCCGCCGGGATGTTTTTCGGGGCAGATTCGCATCACCGAACAGGGTGAAGTCCTCAACTGGAAATATGCCGACGCCGTGCTCGCGGAATGGAATCTGGAGTTGATGATCGCGGCCAGCCTGGAGGCGCTGACGCGGCCGGAGCAAAAACCGGAGGCCCGATGGGAGGAGGCGATCGAAGAGATTTCGCAAGAGGCTTACAGCGTCTACCGCCGCGAGATCGCCGACAATCCTGACGTGCTGGAATATTTCGAGCAGGCGACTCCCGTGAACGAGTTGGATTCGGCGCGAATCGGGTCGCGGCCTTCGCGGCGAAGCAAGGGGCGCAAGCTCGAGGATTTGCGCGCCATCCCATGGGTATTTGGCTGGATGCAGAGCCGGCACGCGGTTCCGGCGTGGTTTGGCGTGGGACATGCGCTGCAGAAATTCGCCAAGAGCGGGCCCGGGCACGAGCAACTTTTGCGGCAGATCGCCCGGGGCTTTCCGGTGTTTTCGGAATTGCTGCGCAACGTGGAGTTGGGCATGGCGAAAGCGGATCTTGGCATTGCGCGCGATTATTCCGGACTGGTTAAAAATGCGGCGCTTCGAGAACGCGTCTTCTCCATGCTGGAAGAAGAATTCCTGCGGGCGCGGCGGATGATTCTGCGTGTGACTGGGCAGAAAGAATTGCTGGGACGGAATCGGGTGCTGTCGCGGTCGATCCGGCTGCGGAATCCGTACGTCGATCCCATGAGTTTGATTCAGGTGGAACTGTTGCGGCGGAAGCAGCAGGGGCAGCAGAGTTCGGAGCTGGAGTATCCGCTGGGGGCGACCATCAACGGGATCGCCGCGGGGCTGCATAATACGGGATGAAAAAAGGGCCAGTTGGACTGGCCCTTCAGGTTTCGTGGATGGCGGGCTCGGCTTCGCCTTCGCTGGACGGGCGAGAGCGCCCGTCCCCACACGGCTTTGCCCACACGAAGGAGTTCCTAGCGGTTAATGTCTTCTTTATTCTGTAGGCGCTTTGCGTAGTTCTCCAGGTTTGGCTTGTTAGAGTCGGGCGCGTCGGCCAGCGAGAGCTTCACTTCTTTCA
>DASSRO010000011.1:0-30201 GCA_035701745.1 Candidatus Sulfotelmatobacter sp.
CAAGCGCGCCACCATGCTCACCGCCGGTTCCTTCATGGCCGTCTGGATCGTGGGGAAAGTTCCACCGTTGGTCCACAGCGGAACCGCGTTGGTGGTGGTCCACGAATCGTGGACGTATCGGAACATGGCGCTGAGTTTGTCGTTGAAATTGTGATCGACACGCACCAGTTCTTCGCGCCAGTCCGTCCCTTGTGCCGGAGAGGATTGGAATACTTCCGCGCCGGGCACCCCGGTCGTCGGCAGAGAAATCATGCCGAGCAACGCTTGCACGTTGGGATCGTTGGCGTTGAACGTGGGAATCACATTCAGGTTCGGCGTGTAACCCGCGGCGTTGATGAAGCCCGGCACGGCGGGACAGTCGCTAAAATCACTCGCTGTACCGGAGTTCAGGTTCGGGCACAGGTCGGAAAAGTCTCCGCCCCTCTCGGCGACGGAAGGAACGAGTTGGTTGAAGCTCTGGCCAGGAACGATGTCGCGCCGCCATTCCTGCGACCAAAAGAAGAACGTCTTGTCCCGGTTGCGGTTGTAAAGTTTCGGAATGTATACGGGACCGCCGACGGTATAACCCCAGTCGTTTTTCTTGTAGTCCGGAGTTGTATACAGCACGATGTTCTTGGCGTTGAAAGCATTATTGCGCACGAACTCATAAGCGTCGCCATGAAACGCCTTGGTGCCCGACTTCGTTTCCACTTCAACGGTTCCCGAACCGTTGCGACCATACTGAGCTCCGTAATTCGAGGTCAGAACCTTGAATTCGGAAATCGCATCCAGGCTGACAAACACGTTCAATGTCGCATTGCTGCCATTGTCCATGTTGTCGCCGCCGTCTACTTCCCAATTGTTATATTCGACGCGGCCGCCGTTCATGCTGTATTGGACGCTGCCGTTTAGTCCCTCCGCGCCTTCATCCTGCCCGGTTTGGTTGCTAACGCCCGGAACCAGGGTGACGAGTTGCGTGAAGTTCCGGCCGTTGAGTTCGAGTTGCGAAATCTCCTTCCCGGTGACTGTGCCCGCAAGTTCGGACGATTGCGTCTCGACTTGGGCGACCGCCGCGCCTTCAACAACAACTTCGGTATTGATCGCACCGACTTGCAGGGCGATATCCACGCGCGCCTTTTGCGCCACATCCAGCACAACACCCTTGGCTGCGAATTTCTTGAAACCGCCCGCACTCACCTCAATGTCATACTTGCCGGCGGGCAGCGCCGACGCATTGTATTCACCCGCAGAATTCGTAACCGTCTGGCGAGTAATGGCACGATCGGGACTGGTGACGGTGACGTTGGCACCCGTGACCGCAGCGCCGGAAGGATCTTTTACCATGCCCGTAATCGAGCCCGTATCCTGCGCCCAACTGGCCGCGCTCAACGTTACCACCGTCAGTAAAGCAATCAGCAATAGCGCTCGATTTGATTTCATGGTTACGCTCCCCTCGTTAGCGCAGGTATTACCCTGTGCGAATTCAGTTCGTCCGCCTTGCGCTTCCCGTTCTGACGACTCGACGCTTCCACGTCGACCGTAATTGCACCCGGTTGATCGAGACCCGAGATGGGCTATTAAAACGTATGAATAGTGCTTTTATGGCCACTCAACTGTCAAGAAAAAAGCGCGCCCGGTGCGCGGGATCACACCTCGCCCCTTGACAATTTATTTTTTTTGAAACGTAAGGACGAAAAATCAAGGCACCCGCGTTCGTCGCCTGCGCGCTATAGCAGGCTGCGGGTTGACTCGCGCACGACCAGTTCGGGAGCTACCCTCCGATGCGCAGCGCCGATCTCGCGCTTCTCCAGCACGCCGTTGATGCCGTCCACCACGATCGCTACCGCCGACGATCCCATGGCTTCCATGGGCTGGCGAACGGTGGTGAGCGAGGGCGTGTACAACGCCGAGGTGGCCACATCGTCAAAGCCGATCACCGAGCATTGTTCCGGCACGCGCACGCCCGCCCTGGTCAGCGCGCGGATCGCGCCGAAGGCGCTCATGTCGTCGAAGGCCAGCAGGGCGGTGAACGGCCGCTTCTGCCGGATCAATTCCTCTGTCAGCTTGTGCCCCGATTCAAAACTCGACATGGGATCGCGCGATTCCGGCAATTCCATAATCAGCCGGGAGTCGAGTTCCAGACGGCAGTCCTTGGCGCAATTGCGGACGCCGCGCCAGCGCGGCGAACTGTCGGTGAGCGCCTTAGGCCCGCGGATGAAGGCAATTTTGCGATGCCCGAGCGCGTACAAGTGTTCCAGCGCCATGCGTCCTCCAACCTCGTTGTCCACGATCACCGAACTGATCGAGTCCGTCTTCAGTTCGCAGCCGATCATGGCGGTCGGGATGCTGCTCTTCTCCAGATCGCCCAGCAGATTGATGTCGAGAAAGAGCCAGTTCGCCAGAACGATTAGGCCTTCAATGCGGCGGTCGAGCATCATTTCCAGATAGCGCTCAAAGCGGCTGCGCTCGTTGTGCACGTCGGTCAGAATGGGCAGAAAAGACGATTGATAAAGGGCGTTTTCAATGCCGCGCAGAATGAGCGTGCAGAAGGGGTCGGTCATGTCGAACACCATTACGCCCACCGTGTGGCTGCGTTTGCTGCGCAGCGAGCGGGCGAACTGGTTTGGACGGTACCCCAGCTTCTGCGCGGCGCGCTCGATCCGCTTCTTGGTGACAACGGGAATGTAGCGCGCCAGCGGCGCGTTGTTCAGCACGATCGACACCGTGGTCGAAGAAAACCCGCTTTCCTTCGCCACGTCCCGAATGGTCACCATGGCAACCTCGCGCCGGAACATGTAGTCACCGCCTCGGCTCTCGGTCGCGTTGCTCTCCATCAACCACGCCCGCGACTCTGCATTATCAGTTGCGCGTCAAGGCTTGAACTGTGAGCCCGCGCTGGCGGACACTACAGCAGAGACTCCTATCAGTGTCAAGCGCACGAATCACATCGATGCTTTTCGTTTTCCTTCTGCCGATGAAAATGGCGGCGGCTCTACCCTCGCCGCAAGCCGCTGCTCCGTCGGCGCAAGGCGTCCGCAATGGCGCGTCCACGGCGGGATCCGCGGCTCCGGCAATCGAGAATCCCGCGCTGCTTTTCCAGCGCGGCCAGCAGGCCCTCGCCCAGGGACGCATCGAGGAGGCCGAACTCGATTTTCGCCAGGTGCTGCAACAGGATCCACAATCGGGCGGAGCTTTTGCCAATCTCGGCGTAGTCTACATGCGTCGCAAGCAATGGGCGCGGGCGTTGCAGTCGCTAACCAAAGCTGAACAACTCATGCCAGAAGTGGCGGGCATCCGTCTCAACATCGGCCTCGCCTACTATCGCCAGAGTGAATTTCTGAAGGCCACGCCGCCGCTCGAGTCGGTGGTTCGCGATCAACCAGACGCGGTGCAGCCCCGATATTTGCTAGGCCTGTGCTACTTCTTTGCCGAGCGCTGGGCCGACGCAGCCACCACGCTGGAGCCCCTGTGGCCGCACGAGTCGCGCCATTTGCCTTACCTGTATGTACTTTCCAACGCCGCCCACCGCGCAGCACTGAAAGAACTCGACAACCGCGCCACCGAACAACTCATCAAAGTGGGCGATGGATCACCTGAGTACCGCATGTTTGTGGGAAAGTACTATTTGAATCTCGATCAGTACGACCTGGCCTTGACGGAATTTCAAGCCGCTGCGACGGCCGATCCGAAACTTCCCTTCGTGCACTTTAATCTCGGCCTGACCTACCTCAAGAAACAGGATTATCAAAACGCCCGCGACGAGTTTCTCAAAGACGCGGCGGTCGAGCCCGATCTCGCCTTGAACTATGACGAGCTCGGAAATACGTACTGGCTCATGCAAGCGGACGACAATGCCGAAAAAGCTTACCGGCAGGCCCTGCGCCGCGATCCTCGCCTGGTGAGTTCGCTTCTCGGCCTGGCCAAGGTTTATCGCCGCCAACAAAAGTTTGTTGCGGCCTTAGCCGAACTCGACATTGCCGTCAATCTCGATCCCGCTCGCACCGACGTTCACTACGTACGCGGACAGGTGCTGCAACATATGGGACGCAAAGTCGAAGCCAAAAAGGAACTGGAAGCCGCGGTCAACATCGATAACGAGCATCGCGCCGCGCGCGAAAAGCAGATGGAAACCATCCCGTCTCCCGAACTGCTGCAGGAACCGCAGTGATACACTCGGCGGTTGTAGATATTGCCGGCAACGTCTCGCGTTCCAGTTCCCGCCGCACCCCGATCGTCAAGCGCCGCTCCGGCAGGAGGCATCAAACATGAACCGCACTGTGAAAATCATCGCCATTATCGTTGGCGTGCTGATTCTGATCGTCATCGCCATTCCCTTCTTCATCGACGCCAACTCCTTCCGTCCAAGACTCGAATCGGAGCTGACGCAGGTACTCGGGCGTCAGGTCAAAGTGGGGAATCTTTCGCTTTCGTTGTTTACCGGCAGCGTGGCTGCCGATGACATTTCCATCGCAGACGATCCCGCCTTCAGCAAGAGTCCCTTTGTGCAAGCGAAGTCGCTGAAGGTGGGGGTCGAGATGATCCCGCTGATCCTCTCCAAGACCCTCAACGTGACTAATCTGACGTTGAACCAGCCGGAGATCAGCCTGGTGCGTTCGGAAAATGGCGAGAAATGGAATTTTTCCAGCCTCGGCGGAAACAATGCTTCGGCGCAGAAACCCGCAGCCGAACCTTCCTCCACGCCAAACCAGAAGCCGGCATCCGAGCCCGCGAACAATTCCAGTTCCCCTTCGGCCAATCCCAACGTTTCCATCGCCAAACTCAATGTCAGCGACGGACGGCTCACCATATCGCGCGCAGGATCGTCCGAGAAACCTCGTGTCTACGACAAAGTCGACATCACCATGTCCGACTTCTCGTTCACCTCTTCTTTCCCGTTCAACATAACCGCACAACTGCCGGGAAACGGCACCCTGAAACTTGACGGCAAGGCCGGACCGATCGATGCTAGCGACGCCGCGAAAACTCCGCTTGAAGCCAAAATTAACGTGCAAAAAATGAACCTGGCTGAGTCCGGCTTTATCGATCCGGCCGCCGGAATTTCCGGCATCGCCGATTTCGACGGAAACGTCACCTCCGACGGGCATGAAGCCAAAACCACCGGCGCCTTGAAAGCAACCAATCTCCAAGTCGTGAAGAAAGGATCGCCCGCGGGGAAACCGGTGCTGGTCAATTACACCGTTAACTTTGACTTGGCCAAGCAGACTGGCACGATCCCGCAGTGCGCAGTTACCGCGGGCAAAGCCGCCGTCCATATCACCGGAACCTACGATGCTCACGGCCAGGTAACCTCGGTCAACCTGAAACTGATCGGGCAGGGTATGCCGGTCGATGATCTCGAAGCGATTCTGCCCGCCGTCGGCGTCATCCTTCCGCCAAAGTCGCAACTAAAAGGCGGCGATATGAATACCGATTTGACGATCGTCGGTCCGGTTGACAAGCTGGTCACGTCGGGAAGCGTCAAAATGCAAAATACGACGCTCGCGAACTTCAACCTGGGCTCGAAACTCTCGGCGATATCGGCCTTATCAGGTAAGAGCAACGCCACTGGCAATGACACCACGATTCAGAACTTCAGCTCCAACGTTCGCGTCGCCCCCGACGGCACTCGCGCCGACAATATCAATCTCACTGTGCCGGCAATTGGCGTGGTCACCGGGGCCGGGGTCGTGAGCCCGTCCAACGAACTCGCGTTCAAATTGAATGCCAACGTCGGCGGACTGGGCGCCGTGCCCATCGCGGTCTCGGGAACCACATCCGATCCCAAGTTCATGCCTGACGTTAAAGGACTGGCCAGCGGCCTTCTGAAAAATGCGCTGAACGGCAAGACCATTCCCGGGCAACAACAGAATCCGATCAACAATGTGATGGGATTGTTCAACAAAAAGAAGCCGCAGTAAGACATAAGCATTTCGGATAAGCCGGGCGGCTACCTCGCGCCCGGCTTTTTTCGTCATCCGCAAACTCCGCGATCCTCTCGCTCTGTCAACGGTGAAACAGGTCTGCCTAAGGTTTTGAGAGATTGATGTTTACTGTAGAGAACATCTGTTTTACTATGAATACATGACTGCCGGCCTGACCGCTACCCTTTCCGAGGGCCTGACGCGATACTCCATCGGGGAGAAACTACGATCCTTGCGGCTCCGCAAAAGCATGGGCTTGGTTGAACTGGGCAAACACACAGGGCTTTCGGCCGCCCTCTTATCGAAGCTGGAAAGGGGAAAGTTGTTTCCCACCTTGCCCACACTCTTGCGCATCGCGCTGGTCTTCGGTGTCGGGCTTGACTACTTTTTCACCGACGAGCGCAAGCGGCGGATAGTCGGCGTGGTCCGCAAAGCAGATCGGGTACGCTTCCCCGAGCGGCCCGGCGTGGCCGACGTGCAGTACTATTTCGAATGTTTGGACTATCGCGCCAATGAGCGAAAGTTGAGCGCGTTTCTGGCAGATTTTCAGGAAATTCCGCTCGATAAGATCAAGCCTCACCAGCATGCCGGAGTCGAATTTCTCTATGTTTTGAACGGATCTTTGACGGTTAAAATAGGCGGCGAAGAGTTCCTGCTGGAGCCGGAAGACGCTCTCTATTTCGACTCTGCGGTGGCCCACAGCTATCGGCGGCGCGGCCCTAAGCCTTGCACCGGGGTGATCGTTACCGTTCCATAGGATTTAAACCCTGCACACCTTACGATCTGATTCGCATCAGGAACGCTGGGCAAGAGACTCGCTGGAACCAGAATTGCTATCTAGAGGCTAATTGACGGGGACTGCTCGCCATTCCATACTCGCGGACAAGCTGCGCCAGACGGCTTCGTTGCACTCTCAGAAACCGGGATGTGCCTTGGGAATTGAACCCCGAGGTCGAGTCTATTCTCAAAAATCGGTGTTTTAGAGTCGGATCACAGGAGGATCTTCGTGTTTAAGCCATCTACCCAGAAAGAGTTCGTGCCCGCCGGAATCGTGATCGTCGCAACCCTGGTGCTGGCTGTGCTGGGAGTTATCGGAGCGCGCAGGCTGGGCCTGCACCGCCCCTCGGTCGGCGTTCAGCACCTTTCGGCGGCTGCACCGGCTTCGGCCCCGCAAGCCCGAGCCCGGACTCTGGCCGGCATGGCTTCCCTGCCCCTCGCGTTTGAAGAAAATCAGGGGCAAACCGATCCCCAGGTCAAGTATGTGGCGCGGGGCAATGGCTATGCCGTATTTCTCACAGCGCACGACGCAGTCTTCGCCTTGCATTCCTCGCAGCCACGGGCAAAGTCACCCGCTCCCACGCAAGCCAAGCAAACTGCCCACGATCAAACGGCTGCCATCCGGCTGCACCTCATAGGCGGCAATCCGCACTCCACCATCTCCGCGGCCTCCCAGTTACCGGGCCACAGCAATTACTTCATCGGGAATGACCGGAGCCGTTGGCACGCCGGCGTGCCGCAATTTGCGCGCGTCTCCTACCGCGATGCCTATCCCGGCGTGAACATGACGTACTACGGTTTGCAGAAGCAACTGGAATTCGATTTCATCGTCGCACCCGGCGCCAGCCCCGACCCAATTCGCCTGGGCGTGACGGGAGCAAACCGCATCTCAACCGACGAGCAAGGCAATCTCATCCTCGCTTCTTCCGTGGGAAATGTGCTGCTGCACAAGCCCCTCGCCTATCAACAAAACGACGGCGCCCGCCGACCCGTCGACGCCCGTTTCGTTTTGCAGGCTCATAATCAGGTGAGTTTTGAACTGGGCAACTACGATCGCAACCGCGAACTGGTGATCGATCCCTCGGTAACGTACGCCACATACCTTGGCGGCACCGCAGAGGATGACGGCAACGCCATCGCCGTTGATGGAAGTGGAAATGCCTACATCACTGGCCAGACACAATCCAACCCTTTTCCCGGAACCACGGGAGGATACGTTGGTGGTTTCGATGTATTTGTAACCAAAATCTCGGCCAACGGCTTGACGCTTGACTATTCCACTTACGTCGGCGGCACTGGAAACGACAGCGGAAACGCCATTGCGGTGAATGCCTCCGGCGATGCCATCGTCGCAGGCGGAACGGGCTCCAATAATTTCCCATTCACAGCCGGAGTTCTTCAAAAAACCTTCGGTGGCGGCAACTTCGACGCATTCCTATTCGGGCTTTCGTCCAACGGAAGCCTTGTCTACAGCACCTTCCTTGGAGGCACTGGCGACGACATCGCTAACGGCCTCGCTCTCGACGGCGCCGGGAACACTTACGTTGTGGGTTCTACCACCTCGACCAACTTTCCGCCGTCCGTCAATTCCATTTCCGGGATGACCGCTGGAGGGTTCGCCATGGAATTGAATTCCGCGGCGAGCGCGTTGGTCTATTCCACCTACATCGGGGCCGGGGGCAATGATTTCGCGTCAGCGGTCGCAGTCGACAGCGCGGGCAACACGTATGTGACCGGCGCCACTGAAACCCCGACCTTTGTCACCACTCCTAATGCTGTACAGACTAAGTGCGGTTCCGACGGGAACTGCAACGGCGGCTTATATGACGCGTTTGTAACCGTGATCAAACCCACGGGAAGTAGTTTGGTGTATTCGACGTTCCTCGGCGGTGAGGCTAAAGACGAAGGGTTCGGAATCGCCGTCGACGGTGCTGGTGACGCCTATGTCACTGGGTTTACCCAGTCCACGCAGTTTCCGTCCGGCGTCTCCCGATTGCAAAGTACCTTAAAAGGCAGCTCGGATGCGTTTGTATCAGAGTTGAATCCGAACGGGTCGCAGCTGCTCAATTCGACCTATCTCGGCGGGAGTGGAAACGAGTCTGGTCTGGCGATCACAGTCGACAACCAACAAAATGCCTACGTGACTGGAGTGACAAGTTCCAGCGACTTTCCCACCGTAAATCCAACCCAGCCCAAGAACGGCGGACTGAACGATGCATTCGTCTCCGAATTTAATCCCGGAGGCGCTTCGCTCTTGTTCTCCACGTATTTGGGCGGATCCGGCGGAGAAAACACCTCTAATTCGGGAACGACTGGCGGTGGCGGGTCGCTGGCTGGCATAGCCGTTGATAGCAACGGGGCAAACATCTACGTCACCGGCACAACGACGTCCCCAACTGGAAGCTTCCCTGCGACTACCGGGGCCTACCAGACGGCATTTCAAGGGGGCGCTTCGGACGCCTTCGTGGCTAAGTATGCCAACCCCGTGCCAGATTTCTCCATCACTAACGGAGCCCTATCCCCAACATCAGGAACGCCAGGCGTTTCGGCCACGGCCACAATTACCGTCACGTCAACGAAATCATTTACTGGCGCGGTCGCGCTCACGTGCTCAGTGGCTCCTGTAGTGGCCAAGGAACCCACGTGCTCCTTTAGCAATAATTCCGTGACTCCGCCTGCGAACGGCACCGTGACCTCGACCCTGAACGTCGCCACCACCGGTTCGAGTGCGATGCTGAAGCACCCGTCCGATCGCCAGAATCCAGGAATCGTCTACGCCATGCTGCTGCCCATCGGCGCCATCACCTTGCTCGGAGCGGGTTTAGGATCTGCCGGATCTCGCCGTAAAAGATTATTCGGCTTCCTGATGCTGGGATTGCTGCTCTCCACCCTGCTTCTCCTTCCCGCCTGCAGCAGCAGCGGCGGGGGCGGCAGTGGTAGCGGCACACCCACGGGCCCCTACACGATCACAGTCACCGGCACCAGCACCGGCACCGGCGGCGGCACGGCTACTGGCACGCCCGCTCTGACTTTGACAGTCAACTAGTCGGGTGGAGTGAAAGATAGAACTCATGCGGGGCAGCCGCCGTCGGCTGTCCCGTCGGGCAACGCTCGACTGCTGTTCGCTGCCACGACCCCGCCATGGCAGTCGCTCCCTATAGGTTTCAGCCACCGCATTATCTTTTGTATCCTGGGAATCCCTGACTGCCGCATGCTGATGGTAGTATGGAAGATTCCGTAGGCAGCAAGCAGTGGCAGCGTCCGCGTGATTGGCCGCCAGATTCGCAACACTCTGGCCACGAATCACTGGCTACTGATCACTGCCTCGGGCAGCCTTTAGCTTGTCCCGGGAATCGAAGCTACTGAAACCTGCTCATGTTGAAATTCGAGTCGTCTCCAGTGAACCTGACGAAACCTAAATTGAAAATTCGCGCCGCTCGCGCCGTTCTGGCAGTTTTTTGGGCAATCACGGCCTCTCTCACCTTGATCTCGGCGGCATCCGCACAGGGGGACTTCACTTTGCAGGCTACCCCGTTTTCGCCGGACGCCGTCGCTCCCGGAGGCACCTCGTTTTCCAACGTAACTGTCGGCGTCGACCCCGTCAACGGATTCACCGGCACGGTCGCGCTCACCTGCCAGGTTTCAGCGCCGCCGGTTGCCACGTCCATTCCGGCCTGCGCCATCAGCCCCGCCACCGTCACCCCTCCGGCCAGCGCTTCGGTCACGATCACCACTACGCTTCAAACCACCACCATCGGATACGGCGTCACCATCACAGGCACCGCGACTGCTACGCCAACCGATACGCACACCACTCCGCCGCAGAACCTGACGGTGCTCGCCGTGACCCCTCAGTTCACGATTACAGTAACTGGTCCCATCGTGCCAAAAAGTGTTCCTGCCGGCAGCGGCGCGGAAGGAACGATCCTCGTCAATCCCATCAACGGCTATAGCACTCCCATCATCAACGGATCGCAGACCGGAATCACGTTATCGTGCTCGAGTATCACTCCCCTGGTTGCCATCCCTCCGGTGTGCTCGTTCTCCTACCCCAAGGGACAAAACGGCTTGCCGATCAACGGCGTCCCTGCTACTTCCACTGTTACCATCAGCACCAGCGGACCCCAGATCATCGGAAACGCCGCGCGTCCCAAGACCTTTTACGCTTTGTGGATCCCGTTGCCCATGCTGGCCCTGGCCGGCATAGGTGCCGCTGTGGGTGGAAAGCGATCGCGGACTGCCTATGGCTTGCTGGCTATGTTTGTGATCAGCGGCGGCCTGCTTCTGCTACCAGCCTGCAGCAATATCAAGGTCACTACTTCGGCTCTGAACGGAATCACCCCGGCCAATACCTACACTTTCACAGTGGTTGGCGTGGACGCGAATGGCGTGGCCTCCAGCAACACCAGCTCGAGCAACAGCGCGAATCCTTCGCTCAGCCTGACGGTAACCGCGCCCACCATCTAAGCCATGCGCGTTCTCTGGCAACACCCTCCGCTCGGGCTGTTGCTCAGCGTCCTCATCATCGTTTTCCCAGAACCCGGTCCCGCCCGGGCTGGCGCTCAACAAAACAAGTCAAAACTTCCTGTCGTGCGCTGGGACGAGACGCGCCCGGGCTGCACGTTTTCACGGCGCGACGATGGCCGTTCTTACTACGGCGTATCCGAAGGCGATCTCGGCATCACTCTCGGCATCGATACCCAGGAACTGCAACTCGTTCATCACCGGCACGTGCCCTTCTTCGCCGCGCTGCTCACGATGCGCTATAAGGGACAAGCGCCCATCGACGTGAGTGTGGATGACATTTCTCTGGAATTTGTGAAGCACTTCCGGGTGGTTCAGACTGCCCTGGATCCCGACGGCCTCTCGCAAAAAGTTCAGAGCGATGCCGACGAATTGGAACATCAAACCGCTCGCGAAGTGGCCAAGCATCCCGAAAAGAAAGCGGCAAAAGAAGACCTGATGCGGGCATTCTTGAAGGACACGGCGGAACTGCAGGAGTTTCTCGGCAAAAACAGTCTGCGTCCCGCGCAGCTCGGCCCAGACAACCGCGAGGACAGCGGATGGGTAATGTTCAGCGCCGACAGCAAGTGGATCAGCGGATGGAAAAAACCGGAAGAACTAATTTTGCGCGTGCCCGTCGCCGGCAAGATCTTCGAATTCCCCTTCACCCTGCCACCCAAGGCGGCAGAAGTGATTTTGCGCAGAAGGCAATAAATCCGGCGGGAACTTCAGCTAGTGGCCTGCGGTCCGGAAGAGATTTCTTATGACGCTGCCTTCCGCGCCTCCCGCTCGATCTCCGCGGCCTGGTGCATGAGAATATCACGCAGTGAAACTAAACCCTTCAGGTCTTGGCCATCGACGATCGGTAGATGGCGAAATCCAAATTCCCGCATGATGAACAAACATTCCTCGACGCTCTCATCGGCCGAGACCGCGCGCGGGTTCGCCGTCATCACTTCCGCCACGGCGGTTGTTCCCGGTGTGCGCCCCACTGCCACCACGCGGTTCATGATGTCGCGCTCCGACAGAATGCCTGCCAGTTGCCCGTTCCGCAGCACCGGCAGCGCTCCAATATTGTGTTCCATCATGAAACGGGCCGCCTCCAGCACGGTGCGCGTGGCTTCCACCGAATACAACCGGCGTTCTTTCAGCAGGTCGCGGAGAGTAGTCATTGGGAAACTCCTGTCGAAGAGAATGGCCCTTGGAATCGAACCCTGACGCTTATGGCCAGCCCACAGCCAGCCGTTTGCAGTGGGCAATACTTTATCACAGGGTCAAACCTAACGCAGAGCCAAAGCATACTCGTCGCCTATATTTCGCGAGAGATTAAAGATCGTTGTGGCGTTTCCGATCTTCCCGCCCGAAATGCGAAATATAGTGATACCGGTACGATCGTCGGAGGAGTGGACTAACTTTGGCGGGGCCTGGAGGCCCACTTCTCGCGTGCGGGTGGCAAGAAGTGGGCGCCAATCGGCTTAGAACCTTAACTGCGGACCAAACGTTACCCGAAGGTTATTGTGCGCTCCGCCGTTGAAATAAATGTCGTCGCCAACTTCAGCGCGCAGTCCAATTGGCCCGGCGAAAGCCTCAACGCCACCCCCCGGATACACTGCGAAATAGGTGGCGCCCGTGGTCAGGCCCACGGTATTGGTGAACCCGGTCTGCGCATTCTGATTGTTGATGCTGAAATTGTCGAATCCGACTTTACCGGTTACGAATATTCGAATTGGTCCCGACCCTGTCTGAAACTTCGGCCCAAAAAATCCGTGCAACGTTCGAAAACTTGTGTTCACGGTTGTCGAGGTCACCCCATTCGAGAAAGTGCTGGTGTAATTTTTCTTGAAGTCATAAGCCATCTCGGCCTCTAGTTGAACACTGGAGTTGAGGTTGAACGCTGCGCGTCCTCCCAGCCCCAGAAAGTTGCTGACCGGCGCGGCTTTGTTATTCAGCCGGAAATAGTCGACAAATACACCCACTTCGACATGGTCCGAGCTTTGCGCCAACAGGGCCGGTACGGCCAGGAACATCGACGCTATCAGGATACCGAGACAACGTTTCATTTATTTCACTCCTCGTTTGGTGGATTGATTTGAACTTCTTGCCCTCCTCCGCACACTTCTCCCTTTTTTCAGCGGAGAGCGAGCGGAGGTAGAGCGGCAGGCACAACTATGGATGCGGCTCCGCACGACAAGGGTTGGAGTCAACCAGGTCGGGCATCGCGTACCTGGATCGGAAAAATCCTGTAGATGTTCGGTGAAATACTGAATAACCGGAACAGAAATAAAACGGCGCGGATCCTTGCTCCGCGCCGCTTTTCACCTGATTCGTTTTCTTATTGCAGATGGTTCAGCCGCAGCGGTGCCGCGTCAGCCTTGCTGCTGTCGGAGCGCGGCGTCATCGATATGACTTGGTACTCCTGCTCTTTTCCATTGGGACCTGCCATGCGTAGCAACATTTTTTCCCTCTGCAGGCGAAATTGCGCCACCTCCCCCAGGGGCAACAGCACGGAGTGCTTTTCATTTCGCGGCCGTATCCGGTAAATCACTCGCTCCGTTTGCAGAACATATTCCTGACACAACATCTCCTGCGTCTTCTTGCTGCCCGAATCGCTTCCCAGCATTTCGCCGGCGAGGCTCGTCGCATCTTTCTCGGAGGTTCCGCACTTCACCGAGTCCATCTGCAGTATTGTTGCCGATAGATACACTTTCGGCTCCCTGGCATAGGCTGCTGAAGCGAGCCCCACAATCGCGCAAAAGATCCACCTAGAACGCATAAACTTGCCTCCCTGAGAAATCGTGAACCCCACGGTGAGAGCCTAAAAAGACATCCCACGGCTGCTCACTATTTTCTATTGCGGGAGACCAGAACACAGGTCACTTCAGTAATAGCCCTGAAGTTACTCTGCGGAGGTTGTGGAGGAGAAGAATTCGCTCGAACTTTCGAGACCTATATTGTTCTCCGCCAACTTGGCGGTTCGCGCTTTATCTTTCTGTACTGCAGACACTGCTGCCGCGCGCCAACGGATACTCTATCGCTCGGTCACTGCATCCAACGCCTGGAAAAAAGCCGGATATGAAATCGCTGCCGATTCCGCTCCACGGATGACCGTTTCGCCAGAGGCTCGGAGCGCGGCGACCGCAAAGGCCATTGCAATTCGATGATCCCCGAACGAATCGATCTCTGCGCCGCGCAGGGCCTGTCCTCCGGGAATTCTAAGGCCGTCCTCGCGCTCTTCCACCTGCGCGCCCATGCTCCGCAAATTCGCCGCCACGGCCGCAATCCGGTCCGATTCCTTCACCCGCAGTTCCCGCGCGTCGCGCACTTCAATTCCCTGCTCGGTGTAAGGCGCAATCGCCGCCAGCACCGGGATCTCGTCGATCAGAGCCGCCGCATCGGCGCCGGCAATCGTTGCGCCCTTCAACGCACTGCCTTCTACCTGCAGCGTTCCCACCATCTCTCCGTGAATCTCTTCCAACTGGGTCACCGAGATGCGCAGTCCCATCTGCATCAAAATGTCGAGCAGCCTGGCCCGCGTCGGGTTCATCAGCAAATTCGGAATTGTGAGCTGTGATCCCGGGAATAACGCCGACGCGCATAGAAAAAATGCGGCGCTCGACAGATCCCCCGGAATACGCGCCTCCATCCCCCGCAGCTTTTGCCCTCCTCGAATGCGAACCTCGCTTCCCTGCCCCAGATTGGTGCGCTCCAACTGCGCACCGAAGGCAGCCAGCGCCACTTCGCCGTGATCGCGCGTCCTCAGCGGCTCTTCGATTCGCATCTCACCCTCGGCGAATAGTCCTGCAAACAGCAAACAGGATTTCACCTGCGCGCTGGCCACCGGCATCTTGTAATCGATTCCCTTCAGCGTTCCGCCGCCTGTAATTTGCAGCGGCGGCTTCCCGTCGCGCGACGCAATCTGCGCGCCCATCGCCGACAGCGGCCTGATTACTCGCTCCATGGGCCGCCGCGACAACGATTCGTCTCCCACCATTTTGCAGCTGAATTTTTGCCCAGCGACAATTCCACTCAGCATGCGCATCGTGGACCCAGAATTCCCGCAGTCCAGCGGGCTCCCAGGCGCAGCCAGCGCCAGTCCACGTCCCTTCATTTCGATCACGTTGTCGGCGCCGTCCTTGCGTTGCCACTCCACCCCAAGCAGCCGCATGCAGGCCAGAGTGCTGGCGCAGTCCGCGCCGGTCGAATAATTTTCCAGCCGCGACTCTCCCTCCGCAATTCCCGCCAGCATGGCATAGCGATGAGAAATCGATTTGTCCCCCGGCAACTGCACGCTTCCGCGCACTTTGCGCGCCGGACGCACCACGGCCTGCGATTCGTTTTTCATTCTGGAATCAATATAAAGGAAGGGGTGACTGATGATAGTTGAGTTTTGATCGTAGGTCTTGGATTACTGATTTTCAGTTTCTGAATACTGAGCTTGCTGCTGCTGGCTGCAGACGCCGCACCTGGCGTTTTTCCAATCAGCAATCATCAATCAACAATTCTCATCCGCGCGTGGCCGCAACTTCCCGCAAAATCTCTGCCGGCACTTCCTTCATCGTGACCCCAAACTCAAACATCGGAGTCTCCGTGCCGCGGCCCCAGCGCGCCACATCCCAATGTGCACGCACGAACTTTACGTCCGCGTGAGCGCTCAGATCGAGCAGCAGCGGCCACTCGCCGCAATAAAACTTTTGCGGAAATGCGGCAATCGGCTTGGCGTCCCATGTCGTCCCATCCGCCGACCCATGAATCCCCAGGTCGAGCGATTCCTGCTCGATGATCCTTGTAATCGCCAACATCACCAGAAAGGTGCGGCTCGCCGTCCCGCTCACTTCCACACTATTCCCATCGCCCTTGGCACTTACCACGGTTTTCGCAGGAACCAGGATCATGTCCGCCATAGCGAAAGAATTGTAGCAAATCGCCCCGGTTCGAAAGACAGCCCTGTACCGTTCCGGAAGCTTCGGAAAGCTATGCCATAAACGCGGCGGGGAGGGCGCCTATTGGCTTCGCGGAAGGGCATGGGTTTAGCCGCCGCGAAGACGAATAAACGATGCAGGATTTAGCCGCTCAGACACGACGAGGTTCTCGCCCGGGACTCACTCGTGCCGCGCAACGCCGGAGGCCGAACTACCGAAGCCGGACGCCGATCCTTCCAACTCCGGTCGCGCCTGCCGGGTCTGCTCCGCTTCCACCGCCATCCGCTTCGACTTGCGATATACGTTGAACACCGCGAGCGTCCAGAAAGGAACCAGGTCCACGCCCGGCATCAGTTTCGCAAAGAACGACGGCAGAAACTCCCAGTGCCAGCCCAGCAGGTGGACCATCAACGCCCCGACCCCAAGGTCCAGCACATCCTCCGCCGGCGACATCGCACCCTCGGCAAATACTGGAAAAATCGCGATCTGCAGCGCATCCGCAACGATCGCCAAAATCATCGCCGCCTGAAACCGCGGCCCCGCCGAAATCGTAATCTTGTCGTCAGTCATCACAGCCCCTGATCGCTTCCTGCCTACATTCTAGTCGATTCCCCGACGCCTCCGGACAAGGTCCGCGCTCATTTATACCCGCCAATCTTCCGGCGGATTTTCAATCCCCCAGAAATCTCCCGAGGGAACGTCGAACTCGAGCCCGACCAGCCACCGCGCGTTTTCAATCACCGTCCTTACCAGCACAATTTTGCCGAGCTTGCTGCGTCCGTTGGAAGTCAACTCTATCGAAACCGCGGTTCTGTTTCCGAGTTGTACCGGAAGAAGAACGCCACATCCGTGTGCATTCACCACCACGGTTTCCTGTTGTCCACAAAACTTCTGGTTTGGGTCAAGGCTGGTGAACACAATCGGAATCCGCCGAGATACGCGCGTGCTCCGCCTGCCTTCGTGCGCTCGTTCGACTCCAATCCCTTCGCTCGAATTCAATGTTTTCCCGCCCCCAGCATCTACGGTTCATGATAAAGATTCTGCGGAAATTTTGGCCTTTCCGCCTCGCAAATTTACGAAAACAGAACAAGCTGAAACCAGTCCGTTACGCGAAACAAAACTTTAGTCCGGTGTTTCGCCTGCGGTGGCAAAGTCCATCTGCGGATGTTTGCCAGACGCGCGCCGCAAACATCAGCACCAGTCTGATTTTCGATCGTCCTTTTGCCGACGCCGTACACCTATCCCTTCGCCTTGGGATAAGTTCCCACCGTTCGGTGCAGACGGAAATCGCTGGGAACCCGTCTCTGTGCACGTCATCGGCGATTCGAATTGCACTTTCCCCGTTGAAGACCTGAACTGCCTGCGCTGAAATCACGTCTCGCCAGAGCGACTCGCGGGAGATGAACAGAGTACAATTGCCCGTTCTTAAGACCAAAATTCTCAAGTCATCACAAGACCACCGCCATGAACAAGAGAGCTTTCCTCAAGTTTTTCGCAGCGGTATTAGCCAGTCCCGCTCTTTCCTCTCTGTTTACACGGGCGGCCAGCGAAAAACTAAAAAACTGGGCCGGCAATCTGCAATATGGAACCGACCGCTTGTATTCCGCCACCTCGCTCGCTCAAGTCCGCGATTATGTTAAGAAAGAAAACAAATTCAAAGTCCTCGGCACGCGCCACTGCTTCAACAACATCGCCGACAGTGCCAACAGTTTCCTCTCTCTGAAGTCGATGGACGAGGTCGTCGACCTAGACGCCGCTGCTCACACGGTCACCATCAATGCCGGCATGACCTATGGACAACTCTGCCCGTATCTCGACGCGCAGGGTTTTGCCCTCCACAACCTTGCTTCCTTGCCTCACATTTCCGTAGCCGGAGCATGCACAACCGCCACTCATGGTTCCGGCGAAACCAACGGCAATCTCGCGACCGCGGTGTCGGCGCTGGAGCTCGTCACCGCCTCCGGCGACGTGGTCAACTTGTCGCGCGCCCACGACGGCGAGACTTTTCTTGCTGCGGTGGTCGGTCTTGGCGCTCTCGGCGTAATCACCAAAATCACGCTCGATATTCAGCCGACCTACAGCATGCGCCAGTTTGTTTACGAAAACCTGCCGCTCTCTGCCGTGAAAGACCACTTCGACGCCATCGAATCCAGCGGTTACAGCGTCAGCCTTTTCACCGACTGGCAAAAGCAGCGCGTGAACGAAGTTTGGATTAAAACCCGCGACGGCCAACCCCACCCTTTCGACCCCACTCCCGACTTTTTCGGCGCAACGAAAGCCACAAAGAATCTTCATCCCATCGCCGAGCTTTCCGCAGAAAATTGCACCGAACAAATGGGCGTGCCCGGCCCCTGGTACGAACGCCTGCCTCACTTCCGCATGGGTTTCACTCCCAGCGCCGGCAAAGAACTTCAGTCGGAGTACTTCGTCCCCAGGCCTCATGCCGTCGAGGCTATCCTCGCCGTTGAACGCCTCCGCGACCAAATCAGTCCACACTTATTAATTTCCGAAATCCGCGCCATCGCGGCCGACAATCTCTGGATGAGCCCCTGCTACCATCAATCCTGCGTGACCATTCACTTCACCTGGAAGCAGGACTGGCCCGCCGTCAGCCTATTGCTACCAGTCATCGAAAAAGAACTCGCGCCCTTTCAGGCCCGCCCGCACTGGGGAAAACTCTTCACTACTTCTCCCGAGGTATTGAGAAATATTTATGCGAAGATGCCTGGCTTCATCGAACTCGCCAAGAAATACGACCCGCAAGGAAAGTTCCGCAATAATTTCCTGAACAAAAACATCTTTACGAGCTAACTTCCGATGATCCATCCTGGGCGGCATGAACCCATTCCCTCCTCGCTTTCGTTTGCCGGCGATGCCATTCGTTATTGACCTCGCCGCTTTTCTGTTACATATTGGGATTGGATGGATACCGAGCAGACGATCGACGAAATCGAGTGGCTGGAGCGCGTCTTTGCTGTGCCAGACACCAGGCCCTTAACCCCGAGTGATCTCGCGGCCGCGAATCGCAGGCATGACGAGCGAAACGCACACAGCCCGTGGTTTCGCCTGTGGAAATCGTACGGCGTCTGCTGCCGCTCCGAGGCACCCGCGCTCCGTCTCGGCGAAACCGAGACCTAGCCCCGCGCTCTGCCTCCTTTAGCGTTTTTGGCGATTCCGACTTTCGAAAACCGGCAATATCTTCTGTCACCGAAAATGTCAGGTTTCGATTCTACGAACCGCTCCTATTCCGAACACGAATCATCGCTTCAGGTCTCCCCACGGTGACGATCCTCAATACCGGGCGGGGGCTTCGGAGTAGCGGCGGAAAAAGCTGTCGGGCTTCCACTGCGGACGTTGGCTGGAGTTGGCCACGACCGTCATCAGCCCGCGAATGACTTCCTCATACTGCCCCGCCGCTGCCAGATCCACCGGCTGTTCAAGGTCGTCGGACGGGGCGTGATACCGATGCGTCAGCCAATCTCTGAAGAGCTGCACTTGTTCAGAAGAAGCTGGATCGGGGGCAACGGCCATCATGAGCGCGGGAATTCCATGGCGGATGAAGTTGTACTGGTCGCTGCGGATGAATACGTTCCGCTGCGGCTCGGGATCGGCCTGAACGCGGATGCCTTGCGCTTCGGCCACCTGGCGAGCTTCATCGCCAAGATCGGATTCCGCCACGCCCCACACGGTCAGCAGCTTCAACGGAACGATGGGCAGGAACATATCGATATTGATGTCGGCGACCATGGCTTTCGGATCGACCGTTGGGTGTGCGGTAAAGTAGCGCGAACCCAGCAGCCCCTTTTCTTCGCCGGTCACAAAAACAAAAAGGAGTGAGCGTTTGAGCGTCTCGCCAGACTTCTTGAGGGAGGAAGCCACATCCAGCAGCACGGCGCTACCCGAGGCGTTGTCCATGGCGCCGTTGTAGACGCGGTCTCCATTGATAGGCTCGCCGATGCCGATGTGATCGATGTGAGCCGAGAGCACAACGTACTCGTTCTTTAATGCTGGGTCACTGCCCGGCAGCTTGGCGATGATATTGGCGGATCGCACGTCCTGCTTGTCCAGTTTTGCGGTGGCCTTAATTGAAGTTGTAAGTGGGAAACGCGGAAGTTGCTTTCGGTCTTTGGCGAGGGCGGAGATCTCGTCGAAGCTGTGTCCGGAGCCGGCGAACAGTTCTTCAGCATGCGCTGGATTGAAAACGACAGCGAGCTTTTCGCCCGCGGTGTCGTCGAAGTTCGCGTCGGCCAGAGTCATGCTGACGTGGGTGCGATTTGCAGACATGCGTGACCAGGGAATGTCCATCGCGGCAGGATTGAGAATGCTAATGATGCCGACCGCGCCCGCTTTGCGAAAGGCCTTCCAGCGCTCAGAGGACGATTGATAGTGCGCGGCTAGGGCGCCCGCAATTTCGGATGGCGAGCCAGTAATAATAACTGCGATCTTGCCTTTGAGATCGATGCCGGCGAGGTCGTCGTATTTTTGTTCGGGCACGGTCAGGCCATATCCGACGAACACAAGAGGAGCCTGAACTTCAGGCGCAAGATCGATACGCGTGCTGAAGAAAGCATCTTCGCCAAGGGTGAGCGGTTCGGCCTTGCCATCACGCATGAGAGTAAGACTTGAATCCTTCTCGACGATCTGTCGCGACTGAAGCTTCACTGCCTGGTAGTAGCCATCGCTGCCGGCGGGTTGCAACCCGGCCTGCTTCAACTGAGCAACCACATAAGCTTCCGCCGTCTCCAGTCCTTTGCTGCCCGTTTCCCGGCCCTCCATATCGTCGGCGGCTAGAACCTTGACCGAATCCCACCAGGTCTTGCCGTTGAAATGCGTGGGAACCTGTGACACGGCGGTAACTGAGAGCAGCAAAACTGCTGAGAGGATGGTCTTGCGAGACATGGAATTTCTTTCACCCGTAAATAGGATTTGCTCTTTGATCCAGGAAAGCGGAAGCATTGTACCCCGCTGAGTCTCGCCCCAAAAATATAAATGGTAGAAAGCGTCGATTAGGGAGCTTCGGAAGGTTCGCTATCACCGGTCATTCGGAGCGCAATGCTTGCATGACATCGACGCGCGCAGCGCGTGCCGCAGGCAGTACCGACGCGATAATCGCGACCGCCATCAGCACAAACGCAGAGAGAAACACAGGCAACGCGCCCGGCATTTTGACGTCCAGGAAATATCTTCCCGCCAGACGCGCCAGCGCCAATCCAAATGCTGCGCCCGCGAGCACGCCCGCCGCAGCCATCACGGTGCCCTCGGCGATCACGCCCTTGAGCAGTTGCTGCGGCTCCGATCCCAGCGCCAGACGGATGCCGAATTCCCGCGTCCGCGCGCTCACCGAAAACGCCAGCACGCCCGCCACGCCCACCACTGCGATCGCCAATGCCACCGCCGCAAATACGCCAAACACCAGCGAATTCAACCGGTCCGGCGTAAGCACTTCCGCGCGGATGTCTTCCAGAGTAGCGGCGTGCTCAACCGGCTGATCGGACGACATGTCGCGAATAATGCGCGTGGCCGGCACCACCAGCGCATAAGGATTCGCACTGGTGTGGATGAAAAGGCGGCCGCCAAACATCGGGCCCTCGTCAAAGGGACTGTAAACGCTGAGGGTCGGCTCGGGAACGACGTGTCCGTCGTCAATATCGGCCGTAACGCCGATGATGCGGTGCGGCGCGCTAAGACGCGCCTTTTGGACATCGGTCCCCGGGAAAAATTGGAGCACCGGATCGGTCCAGTAGACATGCCGATTGACCGCGTCCTGGCCCGGGAACATGCGTTGTGCGAGGGTCTGGCTGACAATTACGACAGGCTCTTCATTATCACTCTGGTCGTCGAGCGCATTGAAATCGCGGCCGGCAATGATAGGAACGCCAAGCGACGCAAAGAATCCGGGAGAGATGACTCGCCACTGCGCCCGCGGATCCTCTACGCCGGCGGCATGGACGTGTCCGTCGGCCGAGAATTGAAGACCTGGCCCGGGGCCGCCATCGCGCCACGGAACAACGTTGCCGAACGCCGTCTTACTCACCCCTGGCAAGGTATCAATGCGACGGATCGCTTCCTTGTAGAAATCGACGACCTGCTGAGGCGTCTTCCCCTGGTACATGGCAGGAACATCGATCGCGAGGACGTGTTGCGTGTCCAGGCCTGTCCGCGCCCTTTGCAGTCCGATCAGCGTGGTAATCAACGTACTCGCCCCGGCCAGCAACACGAAGGACGCGGCGATTTGTGTCACCGCAAAGATCCGCTGGCGGCGGCTCGTGCTGCCCGTGATCCGTACGCTTCCGCCGGACAGGCTCAGTCCACTCGGCGTGCCGGAATAGGGCAGGCGCGGGACGAATGCCAGAATCACGGCGGCGACAACCGCCAGGGCCGCCCCGACCCAGAGCATGCTCGAATCGACTCTAAAATCAAGGGCTCGGACGGAGAACCGCGAGGCGTAGCGGGCTAGAACGGCCACCATCGGTTGCGCGCTCATTACACCCAGCGCAGCCCCGGCCCCACAAAGCAGAAGGCTTTCGGCCAACAGCATGCGGCGTAACGCGCCTCTGCTTGCGCCCAGCGCCACGCGGACCGCCAGCTCCGCTTCGCGGCGAACCGTCCGTGCCAAAATCAGGTTGGCGACATTGGAACACGCAATGATGAAAACCAGCCCTGACGCTGCCAGCAACACCAGCAGCACCGTTCGCGCCCCCGACGTGATCTGGTCACGAAGCAGCTTCACTCCAATCTGAAAGTTTGCTTCCCGCGCATAGGCTTCCGGGTGGTCCTTCTTCATCGCGGCGTAGGCCGCGCGCAACTCAGCCCCGGCCTGATCGAGAGTGACTCCGGGAGCGAGACGGCCGAACAGCTCAGTCATCCGATGGATGCGGCCGGTGACCATGGTTGCGGAAAGATGGTGGGGACTGGTGACGACGTTGGCGATGATTTCCGTATCTTGCGGATATGGGACGCATGGCTCGAGCACGCCAATGACGGTCGCCGAGCGGTCCCCAATGCTACCCAGGCGTACCGTCTTGCCGATGACCGAAGGGTCCTTGTTAAGGGCAGTCGTCCAGAAACGGTATGTGAGAACAACCACGCCGGCAGCCTGCGGACCGTCGTCCTGCGGTCCGATGAGGCGACCGAGCACGGGATGCAGGCCCATCACATCAAAATACGTGCCGCCCACCACGCCGCCGCGAATCGAACGAGGCTCACCCAGTCCGATCATGGTGAAGCCCATGGTCGAAAAGTCGCCAAAGGCGCTCAAAGTTTTCACACTCGCGCGCAGATCCTGGATCTCGGGCACGGAGAACGTTGCGTCGTCGTCCTCTATGCCGGGGGCGCTCTGCTGGATATAGATCAGCCGGTCCTCGTCGCGGTTGACGAGAGGCCGCAGCAGCACGCCGCGCACCAGAGTGAAAATGGCGGCGTTTGCCCCGATGCCGAGCGAAAGTGTAAGAATCACGGCGATCGCCAGCCCTGGAGTTCGAATTAATGAGTGCGCTGCAACTCTCAGATCGCGAGCGAATGACATGTATTACCCCCGTCCGGGGTATTAGCATCATACCTGCCATTGCTAGGCGTCAAATTCTAAACAACTTAATACGCAATCGATGAGTTCGCGCTGTCCGTTTCAGGACACCGCTTTTGCAAATCCGGACACTAAGGCACAGCCCTGGCATTCAGACTGGGATATCTCCATTCGAGTTCGTGGCTGATCGGATTGGAATGCCAGTCGCGCCTGGCAGGGTTTTCTGGGCGCGAATCGTTTCCTGGCAAGAATCGTCCCATTTCACATTGCGAGTTCACCGTCATGCTTCAGCAACGACGCCGGTGCTACCGTCGTTGTTTGCCAGAGCACCTTTGCAACGGATACGCACGCGGCTTAACCCGAGGCTGCTCATCCAGGCTGATACCGAACGCCGTCTTGCCCGCCATAGTCCACTCGGTTCGACCAGTCCTCCGCGACCCTATCCAGATGCGAAAATCTTCGCCGCCAAATACCATGCGGTGGAGGGATACTGGCCGTTGTGGATATCGCACTCGGTATTGCCGGCGTTCGATGACCTCCATCGCAGCCTCCTGTTCTTGATTTTTTCCGCCGCTATATAGAAAGACGGGAAACGAAGTCTGAAATAGCAAACGAGGCGTTAAAGAATTTGGTGCGATGGCGATCGCCGCCCGGGGAAAGAGCATCTTTGGCGGCTGCAAATAACGGTGTACCCTATTGGAACCATTGGGGGGCAGATGGGGCTGTCTTCTAATCACGAAGTAACACAGTTACTCAGAGCCTGGACCGCTGGGGATCAAAGCGCTCTTGAGAAGCTCACGCCCCTTGTGTACGAACAGCTACGTCGAGTGGCGCAACGCTACATGGCTGGGCAACGACCTGGCCACACTTTGAAGGCGCATCTCAGGCGTCATATTCTGATCGACTTTGCCCCCTCGCGTGGTTACCAGAAACGAGGCGGGGATGTGGTTCTCTTGTCGCTGGACGATGCCCGCCCGGTGTCAGACGAACTCGACGCCGGCCTTGTGGCACTGGATGACGCGTTAACGGCTTTAGCCGAAGTTGATGGCCGCAAGAGCAAAGTCGTGAAACTGAGGTTCTTTTTCGGATTAAGCATCGAGGGAACTGCCGAAGTCCTGAAAGTGTCCTCGCAGACGGTGGTACGGGATTGGAGGTTGGCAGAGCTTGGCTCCTGCTTGAGTTGAGCCCCAAAGCCTGAAGTATGGATCCTGAACGTTGGCATCGAGTCGAAGAGTTGTTTCAGCGTGCTTCAGAACTCGACGAGAACCTTCGCGTTCAATTCGTCGAACGCTCGTGCGGCGACGATGAGGCCCTGCGTCGTGAAGTGGAGTCGCTGTTGGCTCAAGAGAAAAGGACTAAGCATTTCATTGACTCGCCTGCTCTCGAAGTAGTTGGCAGACTTGTGGCTGGCGACGCCGCAAAAGCGAAGAGTGGAGACGAACTCGTCGGCACCACAGTTTCCCACTATCGGGTAGTTGAAAAACTGGGCCGCGGCGGCATGGGGGTGGTTTACAAGGCTTACGATCTGACCCTTCACCGTTTCGTCGCATTAAAATTTCTGCCTGACGACGCCGCCCAGGACCACCAGGCTCTCGCTCGCCTGGAGCGCGAGGCCCAGTCTGCTTCCGCGCTGAACCATCCCAATATCTGCACCATTCATGAGATTGGTCGTCACGACTCTCACTCGTTCATCGTCATGGAGTTTCTGGATGGCGTCACTTTAAAGCACCGCATCGCAGAAGATCGGCTGGAGACCGAAGCAATTTTGTCGCTGGCAATCGATGTTGCCGACTCCCTGGACGCCGCCCACGCCAAGGGAATCATTCACCGCGACATTAAGCCCGCCAACATTTTCATCACCACACGCGGGCACGCCAAGATTCTGGATTTTGGCTTGGCTAAAGTAATGCCGCTCCTGGCGAGGGGGGAAGGCCCTCACTCGGCATTCGAAGCAACTTCGACCTTGCAAGAGCCGTTGACCAGTCCCGGCGCGGCTATCGGTACCTTTTCTTACATGTCGCCAGAACAGGTTCGCGGCAAGGACCTGGATGGCCGCACGGACCTGTTTTCCTTTGGAATTGTGCTGTACGAAATGGCGACCGGCAAGTTGCCCTTCCCCGGGGCGACCGCGGGCGTGGTCTTTGACTCGATCCTCAATCGCGCAGCCATCGCTCCTTCGCGGCTGAATCCCAATCTCCCGGCTGACTTAGAGAGGATTATCAATAAATGTTTAGAGAAAGATCGCAAATTACGCTACCAGCATGCAGCCGATGTTCGCACGGATTTGCAGCGGCTCAAACGCGACACCGACACGGCCGCGTGGCCAATCGGCGCCGAGCCTGTCCGCGATATTGAAGTATCGGACTCGACGGCGCGCGTGACATCCCTTCTCGCAAAGCCAGCGGGCAAGATCCTTGACCTGCCGGTCCCGCGGACGCCGCTCATTGGCCGGGAGAGAGAGTTGCGGGATGCCGCTGAATTCCTGATGAGGCCGAACGTCCGTCTGCTGAGCCTGACTGGCGCTGGAGGCGCGGGCAAAACCCGCCTCGCCATTGCCGTCGCTGAGGCGATCAACTTCCATTTCACGGGCGGCGTAATTTTCGTTGGACTTGCCGCCATTACAGATAAAGATCTCGTTGCCATGGCCCTCGCCAAATCGCTCGGGATTCAGCAGGTTGCTAACCGCACGCTCCCGGAACTCATCGCTGACCACCTCCAGCAATCAGGGCCATTCTTGTTTGTGCTCGACAATTTTGAGCAAGTGCTGACCGCTGCAGCCCTGGTCGCCGAGATACTGACCGCTTGCTCCACCCTCAAGGTGCTGGTTACCAGCCGCGAGTGTCTGCGTATCTATGGTGAGCAGGAATTTCCTGTGGCCCCGCTGGCGCAGGATTCAGCCGTGCAGCTATTTGTGCAGCGGGCAATCGCGGCTCGGCCTAACTTCTCGCTGACACCCGAAAATTCCCCGGCGATTCGGGACATCTGTTTACGCTTGGATGGTTTGCCTTTGGCCATTGAGCTGGCCGCCGCGCGCACCAAGTTTCTGTCCCCGGGCGCTATCCTGGAACGGCTGCAAAGCCGGCTGCAGTTGCTGACCGGCGGCGCGCTTGATTTGCCCAAACGGCAACAGGCCCTCCGCAACACCATCGATTGGAGTCACGGCCTCCTCAATGAAGCTGAGCAAAAACTGTTCCGGCGCTTCTCGGTATTTATCGGCGGCTGCACATTGGAGGCTGCTGAAGCCGTCTGCAACACCGGCAGTGACCTCGGCATCGATTTATTCGAGGGCCTGACTTCGCTGTTGGATAAGAACCTGGTCCAGCGCATCGAACTACGCGAGCCCGAAACCCGCTTCACCATGTTAGAAACGATTCGCGAATATGCGCTGGAACGTCTCGTTTCTTGTGGTGAAGCTGCCGCAACGCGACGAGCACATGCCGCGTACTGCCTCGTGCTCGCCGAGGAAGGCAATCCTGAGCTCAATCCGGACGAACGCGCGGCATGGCTGCAGCGATGCGATCTTGAGATCGACAACTTCCGCTCCGCTCTCGATTATCTCTTTGAGCATAACGATCTCGACTGGGGCTTGCGCCTCTGCATGGCGTTGTTCCGATTCTGGGATATGCGGGAGCACCTCACCGAAGGCCGAGCCAGACTGAAGACGGTTCTGCGCCTGGCCGCTTCGGGTTATGCAAGACAACGCGCGCGCATCTGCATTTTTCTCGGCGCGCTGGCTACCGCCCAGAGCGACTTTCCCGCTTCCGAGCGATTCGTAAACCAGGGTCTTTCGCTCTATGAGGAATTGAACGACCGTTGGGGAATCGCAGCTGCGCTGAACGCTCTTGGAGTCGGAGCGCGCGATAGCGGCAATTACGAGGCGGCTCGCATTTATTTCGAGCGCAGTCTGGCGCAATGGCGCACTCTGTCCGATCCCTTGTCCACCGCTCGCTGTCTGCACAATCTCGCGAATATCGCAAAGATTCAGGGCGACTATTCGCGCGCCCAAATGGGCCTCAGCGAAGCGACGCAAATCTTTCAGAAAGTCGGCGATGCCAGTGGCGCTGCCTGGTCGCTCAATCAGCAAGGTGACATCGCCCGCGAACAGGCTGACCTGAGGACCGCTCGCGACTTCTACCAGCGGGCGCTCAAGGCCTTTCGTGCCGGCGGCGACCGCTGGGGTTCTGCCCGCTCCCTGGCAGACTTGGGCTACGTTTACTCCGAACAGAGAGATTACGAGGAGGCACACGCCAGCTATCGCGAAGCTCTCGAACTGTTCTCCGAGCTGGAACACAAGCGCGGAGTGGCTCGTTCCCTGGAGGGCTTTGCCTGTTTGGCCGCAGCCCGAGGTCACGCCCGCCGTGCCCTGACACTGGCCGCAGCCGCCGTGCACCTGCGGCAACTCATCAGCGCTCCCTTGGCTCAAGCCGAGCAGTCAAAACTTGATCTGAATATGTCTCCCGCATGGCAGGCTCTGGGACAGGTCGAAGGGAAAGTCGCGTGGGCAGAAGGCTCTGCGATGGAAATTGCGACCGCTATTCAATATTCGCTGAAAGAATCCTGATTGCCTATCTCAGATTCACCGGGTCAATCAGCCGGCGGACTGCCGAAACGCGATCCGCTGGTATGCCGGTGCGGCGGGCGTGCTCCCGTATGCTGTCCTCGTCGGGCGCCAGGTACACACAATAAACTTTATCCTCGGTCACGTAACTGTGAAGCCATTGGATCTGAGGGCCCATCCCCTCCAAGGTCTCCAAAGAGCGTAAGGACACCTCACGCAGCTGGCTCTCGGTCAGCGATCCAGCTCCCCGAATTTCGCGTTCAATTACGAATTGAGGCATGATCGGAAGCAGTCTACCACGGGAATACTCCATTCAACCGAGAAGAAATAATCTCAATTCAACATTTACGATGGCTCTGTTTCGGATGGACCTACCGCGGTAGAGGCGGCTAGGCCGGCCTCCATGGAGCAGTCAAGCTATGCCATTGAAAAATTGGCTCCTCAGGTAGGACTCGAACCTACAACCCTTCGGTTAACAGCCGAATGCTCTGCCATTGAGCTACTGAGGAGTGTTATGGGCGCTTCTGGCGAAGCAGCCCTGAATCAGATTCATCATAGCATCCCGAACGCCATCTGAAAACTTCCAATCTGGTAGGCTAGCAGTTCCGCCGCCATGCATTCACTGGACCTTTTTGAGGTGCTCATGCGTTCTTTCTCCGCTCTCGTGTTTCTGCTTCTTGCTGCATCGGTGTTGGCTGCAGACGACTCCAACTCCACTCCGCCCGCGCCTCCCAAAGCCGCCGAGAAGCCGGTAATCGACATTTTTCACGGCACCAAAGTTCTCGACAACTATCGCTGGCTCGAGGACGGTAACAGCCCCGAGACGCAGAAGTGGGTCGAGCAGGAGATGGCGTATACGCGCGGCATCCTTGACCGACTGGCGGGACGCGATGCTATCCACAAGCGTCTCACCGAATTGCTCTCCATCGGCAGCATTTCCGCGCCCATCCTGGCCGGTCATCATTACTTCTACACGCGCCGCGAGGGCATGCAGAACCAGCCTGTGCTCTACGTGCGCGATTCGCTCAACGGGCCCGACCGCGTTCTGGTCGACGCCAACGCACTTTCCGCCGACGGCACCATCGCCCTCGACTGGTACTATCCCAGCGAAACCGGAAAGTATGTCGCGTACGGCACCTCGCCCAGCGGTTCCGAGATGAGCACGCTGCACATCATCGAAACCAAGACAGGCCGCATTCTTCCCGACACCATCGAGCGCACGCGCGCCGCCTCCATCGCATGGAAGCTCGACAACTCAGGCTTCTATTACACGCGCTATCCCAAGAAGGGCGAGGTCCCCGCCGGTCAGGAGATGTATAACCGCCACGTCTACTATCACGAGCTCACCAACGATCCCGAGGACCATCCTGAAGACAGCGACCCGCTGATTTTCGGACAGGGCCGCGACCCTGAAGACTGGCCGGGCGTTTCGCTTTCCAACGACGGACGCTGGCTGCTCATCACCGTCGAACAGGGCTGGACCAAGACCGAACTTTTTGTCATGGACGCGAAGGCCAACACTCCGCCGACGCGGATCACGACGGGAAAAAACTTTCGCTACAACGGTGAAATCTACAACGGCAAAATTTTCATTACCACCAACGAAGACGCGCCGCGCTATCGCGTGCTCGTCGCCGAGGCCGGCAACTACGAGCGCGAATCGTGGAAGGAACTCATCCCACAATCGGACGCTGTGATGCAGGGCGCTGCCGTTTGGGGAGGAAAACTTTTCGCCGAGTACGAACAAAATGCCAGCTCCCAGCTCAAGCTTTTCGATCTTGAGGGCAAGGCGCTCGGCGACGTCGCTCTGCCAGCCATCGGCACCGTTTACGGATCGGGCGGCCGCTGGGATCGCGACGAAATTTTCTATGCCTTCCAGTCCTACATGTTCGCGCCGTCCATCTACCGCTACGATTTGAAAACCGGCGAGACCTCGCTTTGGACCAAGGTCGACGCACCCTCCATCGATCCCGCGGCCTACGAAGTGCATCAGGAATGGTTTCAGTCGAAGGACGGAACGCG
>DASSRO010000012.1:0-2887 GCA_035701745.1 Candidatus Sulfotelmatobacter sp.
CAAAGGGCCCGCCTTTTTTTGGCCTCCCCAGGTCGCATAGAAGAGGCTGGGCTTCATGGCGCCGCCGCGGTGATAGACCAAGTACTGGAGCCGGCCGTCCTTGCTCACATAGAGTTCCCAAGTATCTCCGGGCGTGTACCCGCCTGCTTCTGAGGGATATCTGACTGCGACCAGTTCGGCCGAGCCGCTACCCACCGGCAGGTTGTACGTGCCGGCGTCAATCACGGCCGGAGTTGTGTCCCAATAGGCTTTCAACGGAAAAAGAAGGGTGTAGTTGTCATTAATGAAAGCCGGGTCGATGTCGTTTCTCACCGAATCTGGCTGTTTGCTGAGTTCCGAGCGGATGTAGGTGACCTTGACCGGCTTGCCGTCTTTATCTTTCGCCTCGTAAGAGACCTTGCTCGTCTTGGGCTCCCACTCCCAAGAGCGGGAAGCCTTGAACGTCCCCAACTCTACATTCCACGTGTAGCGGATAGCCTCGATCTGCCCAAAGGAATCGACACCGTAGGTCTTGGCGATCTTTTCGAAGATTGCAGGACGCTCCTGCGCCCAGGATCCAGCGGGGAAAATCAGGACACTGAGCAGTAGAAAACAAATTGTCATCGCACGGTTCAACTGCGCCATCGGCTGCCTCCTCCAGTGAATGGAACGGCTAATTCCTCCGCGCCGCTTCCAAGCGCACGATTAAGCCACGAGCGACGGCAGGAATCCATTGCACGAACGTATAGTCGACACCTTCGTATCAGAGAGGTGAAAACCGTCGACCGATACCATCGTCCAATTGTGTCGGATCCTGCTCGATGGCCTAATCGGGAAGGCCGTGCGAGCCTGAACTGCACCACCACGAAGGAAAGAAGGCAGCATGTGGTTGAAAGGAATACCCATGGCAAGAAATCAGAGCAGTAAAGTTCCGGAGAAAATTACTGCCCAACCTCGTCTCCACCAGCGCGCTGTACCGATCCAAGCATACGGCACCGTCAACCATCTGCTGCCGCTTGAACTGGAAGAGCCAGTGCGGTTGGAAATGACAGCCCAACTGAACCAGCTCCTTGCGGACACCACGACATTGCGCGATCTGTACAAGAAATCGCACTGGCAGGTCGCGGGTCCAACTTTCTATGAGCTGCACCTCCTCTTCGATAAACACTTCGAGGAGCAGGTCGATCTCGTGGATGCGATCGCCGAACGCATTCAGCTCCTCGGGGGCGTGAGCATCGCGATGGCGCCCGACGTTGCCGAGACAACGCAGATCGAGCGGCCGCCCCGCGATCGGGAGGAAGTCCCGGTGCAGCTATCACGTCTGCTGGACGCGCACCAAATCATCATTCGTCAAACGCGCAAGCTGGCAAGGCGCGCGTCGGAACTCGGCGACGACGGGACGAACGACCTTCTCGTCAGCGAGGTGCTGCGCAGGAATGAGCTCCAGATATGGTTCTTGAGTGAGCACCTGGTTGATGTGCCACTTGTCGAAGCGAGACCGGCCACCGCGGGCGCGGCCTGACCTAGGGCCATTCCCCTGCGAATCAGGCGGAGCTCGTGGCGTGAAGAGGTGCTCATTGGGGGGCGGCCGCGCACGCCCCTAATCTTCAATCCTTTTTGGATGCCCGGGATGCGAGCGTTGCTCGCTTGTCACTAGCAGACCCCGCAGATCTGCGCGAGAGCGCATTGGCCCGCCTCTAGTGCAGGATGAGAAATGCACGGTCGCCAGCCGGAGCGAAGCCTACAAGCGGCAGCGCGGGGGTCCCCAAGTCTTGATTACCGAATCGCGGGCCACGGATCGTCAGCCTCCGAAGACAATACTTTGGTGTTGCTTGACGCGTTCGTCTAATAGACGCGTTTCTGCGCCTCTGTTTAAGGCCAGGTCCATGTGACGCTGAGTTTCGGAGTATGCTTCTTGCCATGCGAGGCAAAATCGCCGATCTAAAGAAAGAGGGAAAGTGAGTTTCAGAGATCTTGGCCGCGAAGCCAACCGCGCCATTCGACTCAAGGTTGGGTAGCTTAGCCCGCCTGATCTCTTCGCCAAAGTTAGTCTACGACGGGAGTTTAGTACAGCAGAACGGAAATCAAGAGTCACGAGCCGCCGTCAACTGATCCCAATCCGAAAGCCGCGGGATGCGCTTTCATACGCTCTTCTGGCGTTGTCTCGCCGTGTTAACGGTAAAGCACTATTCTCTATTGAAGAGGTGCAAGTCATGAATGCGACCCAGGCCAGCCCTCCCGATGTGATCAATGAGCTCAGCCCCTACGCACGCACGCGTTCCACAATCTCCGGGTGTCCCCTAAGCACGACTGAACTTCACGCGATCGAAACGTACTGGCGGGCGTGCAATTACCTCAGCTTGGGAATGATCTACTTACGCGACAATGCACTGCTCACCGAACCTTTGAGACCGGAGCACATCAAGAACCGCTTGCTGGGGCACTGGGGATCGAGTCCCGGGCTGTCCTTCATCTACGTGCATCTGAATCGCTTGATCAAGAAATATGACCTCGACATGATCTTTCTGGCCGGCCCTGGCCATGGCGCTCCTGGCGTACTCGGCCCAACGTATTTAGAAGGCACGTATTCTGAAATCTATCCCGAGAAGAGCCAGGATCCCGAGGGCCTGCGCGAGTTCTTTCACCAGTTCTCATTTCCGGGCGGGATTGGCAGCCACTGCACGCCCGAGACTCCGGGTTCAATCCACGAAGGAGGAGAGCTCGGCTACGTACTGTCACATGCTTGCGGCGCGGCTTTCGATAATCCAGAACTGATAGTGGCAGCGGTCGTAGGCGACGGCGAGTCCGAGACCGGACCTCTGGCCACATCCTGGCACATCAATAAGTTCCTGAACCCCGCACGCGATGGTGCGGTGCTGCCGATCCTTCACCTTAACGGATACAAGAT
>DASSRO010000013.1:0-11014 GCA_035701745.1 Candidatus Sulfotelmatobacter sp.
AACCGGCGTCGATTTCGCTGACTACCTCCTTGGGGCGACCACGGGCGCCGGAAATGGGTACACCCAGGCAGCGGTGCAACTCTTGGATTCGCGCACGCGCTATGGCGCGGCGTATGCTCAAGACTCATGGAAAGTGACCCCCAACCTGACACTTAACCTCGGCCTGCGCTGGGAAGTGAGCATGCCCTGGTATGACACGCAGGGCAAGATCCAGACTTGGGTTAAGGGAGAGCAGTCCACGGTGTTTCCGAATTCTCCCACCGGCCTGGTATATCCCGGCGATCCGGGCATTCCCAAAACCCTGGCCCCGACCAGATACAACAACTTCGGACCGCGCATCGGCATTGCCTACTCTCCGGGCTTCAGTGATGGAGTTCTGGGCAAGGTGTTCGGCGGACCCGGCAAATCCAGCATCCGCGCCTCCTACGGCTTGTATTACACGTCGGTCGAGGACCTGAATCTCTTCTATGAGGTGGCTGACGCTCCCTTTGGCTTGTACTGGACCAGTCCGGGTTCCGTTGACTTCGCCGAGCCTTTCCGAAATCGACTGGACGGTGGCACCGACGGCGAGGGTCAGCGGTTTCCGTTCACCGCCCCAATTCCAGGGAGCCCATCGAATAAGACGCTCGATTTCTCGAAGTACGAGCCGATGTCTTATTTCCCCGGATACGACATTCACAACAAACTTCCCTACGCGGAGCACTTCAATTTCTCGATCCAGCGGGAGCTGAGCAGATCGACCGTACTGACTTTGTCCTATGTTGGCACAGCGGGTCATCGGCTCATTGCGCAGACCGAGTCCAACCCCGGCGATCCGGGCTTATGTAGGCAGCTCACCGCGCAAGCATATCTCGATGGCAGTACCACCGGATGCGGGCCGAACACCGAGCAGGACACGTTTACTTTGGGATCAAATACGGTTTACGGCACCAGGGATACTCTCTTGAATCCGAATTACTGTCCCGCGGCCGGAAGCCTCTGTTTTGGTTTTGGCAATACCTTCACCAAACTGGTAGCAAATTCGATCTACCACTCTGGAGAAATAACGGTCGAGCGTAAAGCGGGTGATGTAACCTTCCTGGCCGCTTATACGCTGGCGAAAGCCATTGACGATTCCTCGGCCTTCGGCGAGCTGATCAACTTCTCAAATGCCAAGCTTAGCCGCGGCTTATCATCGACGGATGTTCACCAGAACTTTGTGGCCAGCTATATTTGGGAGATACCCCTCAATCGGATGTTCCCCCGCTTCCCAAGGCTGACGAAGGGATGGCAAGTGCAGGGCATCACGCGATTCTCTGGCGGGTTCCCGGTCCAGATGGGTGAAGGGAATCCGGTCTCGCAAGGGCCACTTTGCCCCTCGGGCAACTGCCCTGGAGACGCTTCTCTTGTTGGCAGCCCGTCCACCGATATGCCCAATCTCGTGGGTCCAGTTCACAAATATAATCCTCGTTCCACACCGGGCACCTTCACATATTTCAGCCAGAACTCGTTTGCCGCAACACAATGCGCCCTGGTGTCGGGTATTTTGACCGGTCCTGATTGCGGAAGTTTCGGAACGGCTAATCGCCGATTCTTCCATGGCCCGGGCTTCAACAACACTGATTTTGGAATTACGAAGGTTGTCCCCATTACGGAAGCAATGTCCCTGCAGTTTCGAGGTGAATTCTTCAACATATTCAACCACGCCCAATTCACGAATCCAAGCGGGGACATCAGCAGCGCAAACTTCGGCAATGTCACCAATGCGCGCGATCCGCGCATCGGGCAGGTCAGTGCGAAGTTCGTGTGGTAGTTGCAGGAGTAAAGTGCTTAAGCATGGGGACGGCGAGCTCGCTCGTCGTCCCTTTTCTACTTTGAGCTACAGTGTATCTATGCGGTGCGGGCCAATTCTCTGGAAGAAGCTTGTGATCCGAACTACTGCGCTGGCAGCGTTGTTGCTGAGCATTCCGGGGCGCGGGGCGCTTGCCCAAACAGCGGAAAGCTACCGCCATCAGGCAGCCGGGCAAGCACGCGCAAAGTCCTGGGAAGACGCCATCGCCAACTACCGCAAAGCGCTGGCGCTTGAACCGAACGATGCGGTCACGCACTACGATCTGGCCTGGGTGCTGAAATATAAAGGCGACACCAGAGACTCCCTGAAGGAGTTCGAGACGGCGGTTGAACTAAGGCCAAAATGGGCGGATGCACATTATGGGTTAGGCGCCGCCTGGTACGAATTGCAGGATCAGGCATCGGCCATGAAAGAATTGCGTACGGCTGAGACCCTCGATCCTTCCAACGCCGCGACGCATCGCCTTCTGGCTCGCATTTTTTCTCAACAGAACAACTCAACCGATGCGGAGTATGAACTGAAACATGCTGTCAGGTTGAAACCTTCGGCCGATACTCACTTGGAGCTCGGAGTCGTCGAGGGTCAACTCGGCAAGTTGAATGATGCTGTTGCCCAGTTTCGTGAGTCGATCCGCCTTGATCCTAAGCTTGCCAACGCCCGCTTAATGCTGGGGTTGGCTTTCCGCCGGCAGGCGAATCATAAGGGCGCGCTCGATGAGTTTCGAACCGCGGTGCAACTGAGTCCCGATAACGCAGATGCCCAATACAATCTAGGCCGCGAACTCAAGGCGGATGGTGATAATGCCGGAGCCATTTCCGCCTTTCGTCGCGCCATCGAACTGAAACCGGATTTCGAGCAGGCACATTACAATCTCGCGCTGGCCCTGCGCGCCCAGGGAGATGCCGGCAGCGCGAAGAAGGAACTCGATGAACTCTCGGGACTTCATGAGTTCCGTGCCCGCATGGCGCAATCGAAGATGCTCACGCTGCAAGGCGTGGATGCTTTGAAGAAGCAGAAATTCGACGAAGCCCAGGCACTATTCAAGAAATCCGCAGAGGAAACTCCCGAACTCCCGACCAGCTACTACTACCTTGGACTGACATGGGAGGGCAAGGCTCAACCAGCGCGAGCAAAAGAAGCCTACGAAAAGGCGCTTGAACTGAAGCCCGACTACGCTCAGGCGCATGCCAGCCTTGGACTGCTGCTCTGGAAGGCCGGAGAACAAACGCGAGGTCTGGAGGAATTACAGCAGGCGGTGATGTGCGATCCTGATCTGGCCGATGCGCACTATAATCTCGGGCTCGCGCTGGCACAATTGCAGCGCACGCAAGAAGCGATTCGCGAATTAACCGACGCGATCAGCCTTGATCCTCAGAATATCGACGCGCGCGTGCAGCTTGGGCTGGCTCTGAGCCAGAACAACGACACGGACGCCGCCGCCAATATCTTTAGGGACCTCGTGCGACGCGACCCAAAATTCGCGGAGGGCTACAACAATCTCGGGCTTGTACTCCTGCAGGCTGGACATTTTCAAAAAGCGGAAGCCGCCTTTGAACAAGCCCTCACTCTCAAGCCCACTTACGCTGAAGCGCATTACAATCTCGCCTTGGCGTTTCGTCAGGAAGGAAAGAAAGAAAAAGCTCAGCGCGAGTTCGCCAAGGCGTATGAGCTCGCGCCCGAGTTAAAGAGCCTGCCGCTCCCCTAACCGCGAAACCGCCTTTTCAGGTCCCCATATCCAAGCAGAAAGTATTACTCTGGCCGAGGCGAACCGGCTTCATTCCGTTTCACTTCCTCGAAACTGAACTGCTTGTCGAGTTTTTCGTACGGCTTGCCGTCAACCTCGACATAGGGGTAGACGAAGTAATTAAGCGCTGGACCGTCCTGCTTAGGTGACAACGTGAGGTCGCGGCCGGTGGAGAACTGCACTCGATTGGCGTCAACACTGCCAAAGAAATAATCCTGTTTTTCCTTTGCCTTCCAAGCTTCCGAAATGTCAACTGGGATCCACCCGGTTTTGCGGGCATAGAACTCAGCCCAGCAGTGATAGCCGGCGATATCCCCCTTGTCTATATTTTCGGGCAGTGGAAACCCAATATCGAAGCGAGCCGGAATTTCGTCGGCCCGCAACATGCCGATGAATGGAGAATGAAAGTCTGTGCAGTTGCCGTGTTTTGCGTCGCAAGCCCATACCGCGTCACCGCGTCCCCAGCCTGTGCCCGTCTTGTCATAGCGCATATTGGTAAACAGGTAGTCGTAGGCGGCCTTGGCTTTGGCGACCGCGCCGGTTTGGGATCCGGTCACCGCGACCGCCAGTTCTTTGATTTTCCCGTCCGTCGGAATCAGGCTGTCAGGCGCAACCAAACGGCTCATCGACGCGGATACTATACTTGGCTGCTGATCGGTTCGCTTCAATTGCGCATAATCACCCCGCGAGTATTCACGGCGCGTGACCTTATATGTGAGAGTGAAGTCTGCCTTATCTGCTCCCGTATTCGTGATCTCGGCATACATCATCCTGTTGCCATATTCAGGCTCTTGTGTCATCTGAGTTTTTCCTGGAGCTTTGACCTCCAGAAGGCGCACCGTCTGATGCTGGTCAGTCTGCGGGAGCGGAATCCAGACGCGCACTCGCTTCGCTCCGGCAGGAATATCTTTTACCGTGAAGTTGTAGGTGAAGCGGAAGGTCCGGGCCGGCGGACTGAATTTCTGGGCATTCAAACTGGCTTGAGCGCTCAGTTGGCATAGCGGCGAAAAGAGCAGCAGCAGCGACAAAGGAACGCGCAGCCTCATGAGGAAACTCCCTAGTCGGCGGACATGAATCGAGATTTTATCAGTGGGCCACACGCTTTGTCAGGGCTGCCGACGAAAGCAGCGGCAGCGATATTATTCGCGAGCGCCTATCCTGAGAAAATCTTGAGGCTGTTGAAACTTTGCCGCCTGGTATAGCATCCACAGCACGGGGCTTACTATGCCGACTCTCGCAACCTCACCGCGAAGTGATGTAACAACATTCTCTCAACCGCCGCAAGCACAAAACGGACTGGCAGTCGTACGCGTGACCATTGGCGCGATGTTCGTATGGGTCTTTTTCGAGAATTTGGGCAAAGGCCTCTACACACCGGCGGGTTATGCGGGTCTGATCAACTACTACATTAAGAACAGTCATTCGCCGGCTGTGTGGAAGTCGGTCATGTTGCTGGCCGCAAGCCACGCGGCCATGGCAGCTCCCATGCAAGCGGCGACAGAGATCTCTCTCGGCATCCTCCTCATCGTCGGTCTGCTCACGCGTCCTGCAGCCGCCGTGGCTTTTCTTTACCTCGGCAGCCTTTGGATTTCGGAATGGGGCACCGCGTGGATCTGGGAGCTACTGGTTCCGGTAATGGCATCGCTCGGGCTCGCGATCGGAAGCGCCGGCCGCAGATGGGGTGCAGATGCGTGGCTCGCACAACGATGGCCATCTTCGCCATTGTGGTGATCAGGTCAGCACACTTGAACAGCGATCACGTACGAGTGTCCGTCATCATCCCAACCCATAATGAAGCAGGAGCGATTGAGCGCGTCTTAGCGGATCTGCCGTCCGATCTGACGACAGAAGTCATCGTGGTCGACAGCAACTCGAATGACGGGACACCCGAGATCGCGGCAAGAATGGGAGCTCGCGTGATTTTGGAGCCTCGCCGCGGGTATGGGCGAGCGTGCCTCACGGGAATGAACGCCGCAAATTCCCCTGACGTGGTTGTGTTCCTGGATGGCGACTACAGCGATCGGCCCTCCGAGCTGCCTATTCTCTTAGCGCCAATCATTGAAGGGTGCGCCGACATCACGCTCGGTTCGCGCCTGCACGGGCGGAGTTCTGCCGGGGCATTGCCCTGGCATCAGGTGGTTGGGAATCGTCTCGCCGCTGGCCTGATCCGGCTTCTGTACGGATTAGACATCACAGATCTCGGCCCGTTTCGCGCCGGCCGCGCCGAGGTTTTGCACGCCCTCGAGCTCGAAGAGACCACTTATGGCTGGGCGGTGGAGATGATCCTCAAAGGCACCTTGGGAGGATTCCGCGTGGTGGAAGTCCCGGTAAGCTACCACCGGCGTATCGGAAAATCGAAGATCAGCGGTACGCTGAAGGGAACGGTGGGCGCCGGTTGGTTCATTCTAAGCCTGATCGTGCGCTATTATTTCCGGCATCGAAGGGCCAGGAAACCACGGCCAGCCTGAGTCTTACACAGCGTAAAGTTCCTCTCGATCAACTTCTCATTGGACACTAATCCGATTTAAGACACGATCGCATGGCCAGCGAGAACCCGAGCCGCCTTGGGCTCAGGCCGCACCAGCCAATAGACTGCGACGACGTGAGTGATCATCAGGATGGGCACATAGATGATCGGGATCGCGTATGTGGCGCCCAACTGCCCTGACAGCGCGGGAAGGCCGATCTGGATGCCATGGTAGTAGTCGATGATGATATCGGCTGCCCCCACAAGATTGAAGCTGACAACGAACACCGAAAAGAGTGGGCGAATCCTTACCGTGAGAAGCGCCAGGATGGCCAGCAGCCCGGTTGCCAGGTCGCCGTACGCCGCGAACGAGGCGAAGCCAGCGGGAAGATTGGGCCCGATAACGCCAGGAAGGATAAACACGAGCCCGAAGAAACGGAAGCTATGCAGAGTAGCGATGGCGCGTTGCGCTTCAAACCGGTCCATCGACCTGAGTCTGGGCAGGATGTACACGCCAAAGCAAAGCAGCCACGCGACATAACCTAAAACGAGATGCATCAGGAAGATGATTTGCGGCGACATTTGGGGCCTCCTGCCCGCATAGGATTATAAGCATAATCCTATGGATTCAGAATTTCTTCGACCGGGCGCTAGTTGCACCGTGAGATGATCGGCAGCATCCTATAATGAGCTATGCGTTACCAGCCCGAGCATAAGGTCGAAATCCATCGGAAGATTCTGAAGGACGCCTCGCGCCGCGTGCGCGCCGAAGGCATTACTGGCGTCGCGGTTTCATCCGTTATGCGAGACGCCGGCCTGACCCACGGAGGTTTTTACAAGCATTTCAGCAGCAAGGATGAGCTGCTTGCGGAGTCGTTAGGCGAGGCATTCCGAGAAGTAGCCGACCGCCTAGGTCGAGCTGCAAAAAAGTCCCGTCCGACGACAGAGTGGAAGGCGATTGTGAAGGCCTACCTGAGCCCGGAACATTGCGATCACGCCGAGTGCGGGTGCCCGTTGGCGGCACTTGCGTCCGAGTTAGGGCGGGCCGACCATGCACTAAAGGCCCCGATCCGTGAGGGGCTGATCAAATACAAAGATCGAATGCTTCCCTTGATGCCGGGCCGACGGGTTGCCGACAAAGAGCGCGCATTCTTTGCGATCTTTTCAACGATGATCGGGGCAGTTGCAATCGCCCGAATTCTGCCGGATCAAGCGGCACGAGCGAGCGTACTCGCAAGCGCCCGAGATTTTCTCTTGCGCAGCTTCTAAGAATCCGTGAGATTTATTACCCAGCGGTGAAGGTGCGTATTAGTATCGGCAAACGCGGTTGTGGAGATTGATCGAGGACCCCGAAGAAGCAATCCGCTATGGAATCCTCCAGCGAGAATAAAGCACATTCGCCCAACGATTGGCGGACGCTCGTTATTATGGCAAAGGCGCCCAGGGCAGGGATGGTCAAGACCCGCCTCGCTCCAAGCCTGTCTCCTGAGGCGGTCACTGCTTTCTATTGCTGTCTTCTCGAGGACACGCTGGCGCTAGCGCGATCGTTGAGCGATGTGGAAGTTGCCATCATCTGCCCGGACTCGGACGTCAATGAACTGGCGCAATGGATCGGGAATGAAGCGAGCGTGGTTGCCCAGAAAGGTGAAGGGCTTGCCGCAGGCCTCACTTCCGTGTTTGCGCATTTCGCGGAGGGTCAGCAACGACGCGTCATTGCCTTCAACAGCGACAGCCCACACTTGCCGCGGTCCGTTCTCGAAGCGGCGTTCGAAACGCTGGCCGCACATGACGTGGTCGTTGGGCCGACGCACGATGGAGGCTACTATCTCGTCGGGGCAAAGGCTTCGCATCCTACGCTTTTTGCAGGCGACGGCATGGGCACCAGAAGCGCGCTCGAGAGACTTCTATCGCGCGCACGAGCTCTGGAGCTTTCCGTAGGGTTCGCTGCTCCTTTTTACGATATTGATGTAGCGGACGACCTGATTCGATTGGCGGCGGAGTTACGGATAGCTCCGGCAAGGGCGCCACGCACTGCGCGGTGGCTCAAAGAGTGCGAGCTCGTGGCGGCACAATCACGGACAGGCACTGGAAAATTGTGAAGGTCAGCCCCGAGTGGAGAGTGTACATACTCGGCGCCGCGTTGTGCGTGGCGCTAACCATCTGTTCGCGCAACTTCGGCGACAGAGGTGGGCCGCACTTCATGGCCTCTCTGACGCTTGCGGGAATTGCGTACCTCTTGGCGATCCGTGAGTTCTTTCGCGGGCGGGGCGCCGGCGCCACACAGGAATTTCCCCGGCGGGCCATCGTCATTGGGCTCGCCCTGGCTGCTGTGTGGCACATTGAATTTCTTCGGGCGCCCTCGGGCCCCGAGGATGATATTCATCGATATGTTTGGGATGGCCGCTTGCAGAGACTGGGTTACAACCCGTATCTGGTCGTTCCCAGCGATCCTGCCGTGAAGGGGCTGCATACCCCGGAAACCCAGAACTTGAACAACCCGGATCTGCCGAGCCCGTATCCACCGGGGGCGCAGCTTTTCTTTCGCGCAGTGACCGCGATTCACGAATCTACGTTTGCGCTGAAAGTGGCATTTGTAGTTTGTGAGCTCGCGATTATTTTGTTGTTGCTCGATCTTCTGCGTCGCAGGCAAGCAGCGCACTTGGCCCTGGTATTCGCCTGGAACCCATTGTTGGCCATCGAGGTGGCGGGAAGCGGTCACATCGACATTGTTGGCGCACTATTGCTGGTGGTATCCGCTGCTGCTCTAATGCGCCGATGGCAGGCCACAGCGGCCGTCGCACTTGGGCTGGCGATAGCGGTAAAATTCCTGCCGGTCGTACTGTTGCCGCTCTACTGGAAGCGGGTTCGCATTCGCGATGCCGTGTTGGCAGCAGCCGTGGTCGGGCTCCTTTACGTGCCCTTTCTTAGCCACGGCCACATTCCGATTGGCTCACTGGGAACATATGTCGCCAGTTTCCGCTTTAACGGACCGGTGTTCGCGGCACTCGATCACGTGGCACCTGCGCAGTTGCTTGTTGGGCTGGCAGTGTTGGTCGGACTAGTGACAGCAACTTGGCTAAGAAGAGCGGCCTCCGAGTGTTCTCTGGAACAATTTGCTTGGCCAATGGCAGCATCTCTTTTGTGCGCCCCTGTCGTATTCCCATGGTATCTTCTCTGGCTGCTGCCATTTCTGACGTTGGCCTCGTCGTTGCTGATCATCGTCTGGACGGTGAGCATTATCCCGACCTACGTCCAATGGCACTTGCGCGCGCTCGGGCGCCCGTGGGGGGCGCTTCCTGGTTGGGTGATGCTGGTGGAGTACGGATGCGTTGCAATGGCGGGTGCCGTGATTGCATTGCGCCGGCTCATGCGGACGGCATCAACGCAATAGACAAACGGACAAGTTCAAGCAAGCCTGGTGGCCCAACACGCAATTTGTGTATCCGAAAATCCGGTAGTTTCATCCAACGCAGCATCTGTCCAATTCACCGAGGAGCAAATCTATGCGAAATGAGCGCCGTATCACCGTAATGGGTCTGGTGCTTTGCGGAATGCTAGTCCTTGGTCCGAACTCGTGGGCGCAAGCTCGCTCGCCAATTCTCGATCAAGTCGCCAAGACTTTCGGGGTCGATTCGTGGGACACAATTGAGGCTATCCGCTACACCTGGAATGGGGAGATTACAGGACTGTTCAAAGCGGCTCACAAATGGGAGTGGGAACCTAAGACCGGTAAGGTCAGTTTTGAAGGAACGGATAAGGACGGTAAGCCGGTCAATGTTTCCTATGTCCGCACTGACCTCAACAGCCAATCCGACGCCGTCAAAAATCAGATCGACCCAAGTTTCATCAACGACAATTACTGGACCCTGTTCCCTTTCCATGCTTACTGGGACAAGAGCGCCAGCGCGATCGATCAAGGCAAGGTCAACCTGCCAGTGGGCCCCGGCATGGCCGAACTGATCCCGGTGAAGTACCCTGCGGACGTGGGTTATACGCCCGGCGACACCTGGGATCTCTACGTTAGAGACAACCGCGTCGTGTTTTTTGACTATCACCGTGGCGGAGCCAAGCCGCCGAGCCGCGTCTTCGCAACTTGGACAGGCTACAAAAAAGCCGGCCCAATACTGTTCTCAACCGAGCACCGAGGCACCGCGGACGGAAAGCCCCTACACATCTTTCTTACCGGCGTTGCCGTTAAGGTGAAGGGATCGGATACGTGGATAGAGGCGAAATAGGGAGCCTCATTCGAACCCGTCGATCCTGCCCGATGCACATGAGACTACCTTGCGATCACAACGGTGGTGCAGGAACTGTTCAGCTTCGGCAAATCGCGGGCGGCGGCCATGCGAATCTGCAGGCGCGGTCGTTGCCCGCGAATGATTGGGCAATAGGCGTCGGGTTGCAGTAGTGCACCCTGTAAGCGTCGTCGTCCCGCACATCCGCCGTGACAAGACTCCCGGAACTCACAAGACTGGCAGGCTTCCGGAAGCGTCCGCGCCTGCTCGAAAGGACCCGTGCTCAGAATATCAACCCCTGCCGAGATCAACTCCGAAAGCGGCTCGCCTGACCCAGGCCAATAAACGCAGGGCTGTGTCGTGCCTCGTGGTGTCACTCGCACTGTGCTCACGCCACAACCGGTTCGGAGCGGCGGGAGGCCCGCCATTGCACGAACCAGCGGCTCCCCAATCGCGATTACATCGGTCCGCTCAAACAGACGCCGGAACCCTTCCCAGTACTCCTCGTACTTCAGAGCATAAACGTCCGATTGCACCGATTGGTACACATTCACTCGCAAAGGCGCCCCAAATTGTTTGGCGACTCGCGCCACATCCGCCACCCGCTGGTAATTCGACTTCATCATGACCGCGATGATGGTTACGGGGATACCAAGCCTCACACACCGCTCAGCCTGCTGATGAATCAGCGCCCAATTTCCCTCTCCGCGCTGGGCATCCTGCTCGGCCTGCGTGGC
>DASSRO010000014.1:0-13344 GCA_035701745.1 Candidatus Sulfotelmatobacter sp.
AAGATTGGAGCGGGCCAGCCGTGCTTCCTGGTCGCCGAAATCGGTATCAACCACAATGGCGACATGGCGCTCGCCCATCGTGAAATTGATGCTGCCGCCGACACCGGCGCCGATGCGGTCAAGTTCCAGAACTACCACACTGAGGCGTTTATTTCCGATCGCTCGCTGACCTACGAATACGTTTCCCAGGGCAGAACCGTGGTCGAGTCGCAATTTGACATGTTCAAACGTTGCGAACTACGCCGGGAGGCGCTGCGAGATCTGCGCCAGCATTGCGACGAACGCGGAGTCGTCTTTTTCAGTACTCCGATGGATGAAACAGGCGTGGCCGATTTAGTCCGCGAAGGAGTGGAATTACTGAAGAATGGGTCCGACTGCCTGGGCCACCTTCCCCTCATCCGGTGTATGGCGCGGACTGGATTGCCCACTGCCATATCCACAGGCATGGCCACTCGAGAAGACATTGACGATGCGGTTGCAGCTTTTCGCGGAGCCGGAGGAAGTGATTTGATTCTGCTTCACTGCACCTCGGCATATCCCACGCCGGCGGCGGATGTGAACTTGCGCAAGATCCCTGCGCTGGCGCAGGCTTACGACTGCCTGGTCGGCTTCAGCGACCATACCGACGGGATCGCTGCCGCGGTCGGCGCCGTAACGTTGGGCGCCTGCTTCATCGAGAAACACTTCACCCTCGACAAGAACCTGCCCGGTCCCGACCACCGCTTCTCGGCCGATCCGACGGAGTTTCGCGCGCTGGTGGATGCCGTCCGTTTTGTTGAATCCGGTCTCGGTTCCGCAGACCTGAAACCGGCTCGCACCGAGCAGGTGGCGCGCCGGGAGTTCCGGCTTTCGTGCGTGGCAGCACGCGACTTACCCGCCGGGCATATTCTGACTGTCGACGACATTTCGTTTCACCGCCCCGCTACTGGCCTGCCTCCGAAGATGGCAAGCGAATTGGTTGGAAGCAAATTAGCGCGTCACGTGCGCGCAGGAGCGCTGTTTGAAACGGACGATTTGAATCACCGTTCGAGTTCTACAAATAATTCTCGGGAGATAGCCTCGTGAATCGATCGCATCCCTCTTCAGCCGTCGCCGATCCCGTTTGGGAAAATGAGGTGTATGGTAAGGGCACTTTCGTTCGATGCCCCTATGACCAGATTGCAACCTTTGTTTTCCGTAATCTCCCGTCCAAGCCGCGGCGCGACATTCGCATCCTCGAGGTCGGCTGCGGGCCGGGAAATAATCTATGGTTTTTGAACCAGGAAGGTTTCGCCTGCTCTGGATTCGACGGCAGTCCTAAGGCAATCGAATACGCTAAAGCCCGCTGCGGGAGTGCGGTCGATCTGAAAGTTGCTGAATTTCCGAACGTGCCCTTTGAAAGCAACTTCGATCTGGTGATCGAACGCGCCGCGATATGTTACGTGCCCTTCGACGTAGCTAGGCAAACCGTTGCGAACCTCGGCAAGGTTCTGGTTCCCGGCGGCAGACTCCTTTTCACGCCCTATAGTAAGCAGTCAGAAGCGTTGGGCTATTGCTGCTATTACACACGCGACATGCTGGAGGATCTTTTGCAAGGCTGGAAAATCCTCCAACTTCATCACATGTCGGTAGATTCTGCCATCGGTGAAGAGTTTTATTCGGCAGAATGGCGTGTGTGGGCAGAACGCGTCTGACCGACGCAACCAAAGTTTGCGAAACCCAATGATTGTGTCCATTAATCAGCCGGCTTACATGCCATGGCTAGGCTATTTTCACCGAATTGCGGTTTCCGATTTGCACATTGTCCTCGATCATGTGCAATTCGAAAAAAATAGCTTCACCAACCGAAACAAGATTAGAACGAGCGAAGGTTGGTGTTGGCTAACCGTACCTTTAAAGACTGGCGGCCGATTTGGGGACTTAGCTATCTCCCAGGTGGAAATTTCGAATGAACGGCGTTGGGCAGCGAAACACTGGAATTCGATTCGCTTGAACTACTCGAAAGCGGCCTACTTTCGGGAACATGCAGAGTTTTTCGAAAGTGTGTTCTCGCGGTCCTGGGAGCGTTTGAATCCGCTGGTGGCGGAGATCACCACGTACTTGCTCAAGGCGTTTGGTATTAAAAGCAGAATTCTCTTCAGCTCCCAGCTCGGTGCCGTCGGGCACAAGAGCGAACTCGTTCTGGAGCTCTGCCGTAAAGTGGGAGCCACCACCTATTTGTCGGGCGCTCTTGGAGCGCAGTATCTGGATGAGGCTGCATTCCAGCAGGCTGAAGTCCCCGTTTTCTACCAGGAATATCATCATCCGACCTACAAACAGGTGCATCCCGGCTTTGAGCCCTTCATGGCCGCTATCGATCTCTTGTTTAATTACGGCCCCGACAGTCTCGATATACTTACGCGAGACCAAAATCCTTGGGTCAAAACAACCAGCCCGGCAGATCCCGTGCCGCCTACAACCCTGCAATCTGAACGGAGATGATTGCGATACATGACTGACGCGATAACCCTGAGACGGGCCCGCCCTGACGATATGGAGCGAATTTTCCTGTGGCGGAACAATCCTTTTCTGATGCGACGCAGCACCTCCCAGCAACCCGTTACTTGGAACGAACACCAGGCATGGTTCACCCGCGCCCTCAACAATCCCGATCAGTTGATTTTCATGGTCATGCACGGCGACGAGCCTATCGGGCAGGTACGTTTCGACCGCAATAAAGAGCATGCCATTATCTCGGTATATGTGTTGGAAGAAAAAACAGGTAAAGGAATGGGCGTCGAAGCCATTCGGCGCGGGTCCCGGGCCGCATTTCGGCAATGGAATCTCAGCAAAGTCATCGCCTGTATTCGGCACGATAATTCTCACGCCACCCGCGCTTTTGCCAAAGCTGGTTACGCCGAATACAAGGACGATTCGGGTCTATGCCCGCCGGCGCATTTTACTTACTCAATTTCTCGCGAGGATGTTATGGCCTTAAATCGGTTCGCAACTGAACACTTGGGAAGTGTCCTCGTGATTGCTGCCCACCCGGATGACGAGGTCCTGGGCTGTGGCGGAACAATGGCTCGCCTCCTGGCGGAAGGTCACGACGTCAAGATTGCGATTTTGGGAGAAGGCATGACCTCCCGGTATCGAACCAGGGAGGAGGCCGACCGCTCTCTGCTTACCAATTTGCGCGATCATAGCCGGCGCGCTGCCGATGTGCTCGGCGTGACCGACCTGTTCCTTTATGACTTGCCGGACAATCGCTTCGACACGATTCCCGTACTGGACGTAATTAAGATCGTGGAGGAACTGATCCGAAAACACGCTCCAAACACAATATTCACGCATGGAAGTGCCGATCTTAATATCGACCATCACATTACGCATCGGGCAGTGCTCACCGCTACGCGTCCCATCGAAGGCCATTGCGTCCGCAATCTTTATGCGTTCGAGATTCCTTCGTCGACCGATTGGGCGTTCCATCGCATGATCCCAAGTTTTCAACCCAATACTTTTTTTAATATAGATTCCACCATCGATCACAAGAAGCGGGCCATGGCTTGCTATGAAACCGAAGTACAAAGTTTCCCGCACCCTCGCTCGCTGGAGGCGCTCGAGGTCGTTGCACGCCGATGGGGTACGGTTGTGGGGTGCCAGGCCGCCGAGGCTTTTGAGCTGGTACGCAGCGTGGTTCAGGTTTAGGAGTTGAACGGAGCGCTTCCTATTCGTATCGGTCAACATATAATCGGCCCGGGCCAACCGGTATTCGTTATCGCAGAACTTTCCGGCAATCATGGCCACAGCTTCGATGAAGCCGTTAAGCTCGTGCGCCTGGCGAAGGAGGCCGGCGCCGATGCTATTAAATTGCAAACCTACACCGCCGACACCCTTACTCTTCCCTGCGACAAAGAATGGTTCACGATCAAAGGGGGGACGGTATGGGACGGCAGAACGCTTCATAATCTTTATGAAGAGAGTTTCACGCCCTGGGAGTGGCAGCCGAAACTGCAAGAGGTAGCGCGCGAAGCCGGGCTTGAACTTTTCGCCTCAGCCTTCGATCCGACCGCGGTCGATTTTTTGGAGCGGATGCAGGTACCCGTTCACAAGATCGCGTCGCCCGAACTGGTAGATATTCCGCTTATCGAAAAGATGGCGCGCACGGGCAAGCCGCTGATTCTATCCACGGGGATGGCTTCGTTCGACGAAATTGAAGAAGCGGTTGCATCCGCGCGCAAGGCTGGCGCTTCCGAGATTTGCCTGCTCAAGTGTACAAGCGCCTATCCCGCCCAGCCCGAGCATGCGAACCTTCGCACTCTGATCGATCTCGCCGCTCATTTCAAACTACCAGTAGGGCTCTCGGACCATACTTTAGGCTGTGAAACTGCGATTGTGGCCGTGGCGCTGGGCGCTTGCCTTGTCGAGAAACATTTCACGGCAAGTCGTGCGACTCCGGGCCCCGACAGTGCTTTCTCTCTCGAACCCGACGAATTCCGCGACATGGTTCGCGCTATTCGAAAGGCTGAGAAATCTCTTGGATCAATCCGCTACGGGGCCACTTCCAGCGAGCAGGCGATGCTGAGGTTTCGTCGTTCACTTTTCATCACGGCCGACGTCAAGGCCGGGGAAACGTTCACAGAAACCAATGTGCGTTCCATTCGTCCTGCGGACGGTTTGCATCCTCGATATCTGCCCGAGATACTGGGCCGGAAAGCCTCACGAGCCGTTGCCCGAGGCACGCCTTTGGCTTGGGACATGATCGCGGATGACTCCGTTCAGTCGAAGTCCCGCGACATGTCGTGAAACTAGCGCTCCCTGGCTCTAGTGCGAGACGTCAATGTCCCCGCCAGATATTTGGGGGGATATTGCCGACCGAGGTTGTCGCAGAAAATTCTCACGCCGCTGAATAGCCGCCATCCACGGGCAGCGCGGCGCCCGTCATCCAGGAGGATTCGTCGCTTGCCAGGTAGACCGTCAGTCCTGCGATATCTTCCGGACGACCCAGCCTGCCGATGGGATGGGCTGCGGTTCTTTCTCGTCGAACTGCTGCTGGGTCCGCCGCCTGGCTAAGCACACCGGCCGTTAGTTCGGTCTCTACGAAGGAAGGACAAATTGCGTTCACGCGAATATTTTCGTGACCGTGATCAATTGCCATGCCCTTTGTTAGCAGGACAACCGCGCCTTTAGACGCAGCATAGGCCGCACGGTTACGAGCGCCGACAAGACCGAGCGTAGAAGCTATATTTATGATTGAACCGGCGCCCGCTTTTCTCATCTGCGGCAAAGCGGCTCGCGAAAGCAGCCAAACCGCGCGCACGTTCACGTTGAACGTGTGGTCCCACTGCGCTTCGGTAACCTGCTCGGCGTTCCCGACATGCAGTACGCCGGCGTTATTCAGCAGAAAATTTAACCCGCCAAACTGACCCACCGCTTCGTCGATCAATCGGGTGATTTCGCTCGTCTGGGAAATGTCGGCCGGAATGGGAAATGCAGAATCGCCGATCTGGTTTGCAAGTTCTTCAACCCGATCTTTTCGCCTGCCGACCAGTACCACGCGCGCACCCTCGTCCGCGAGCGCAATCGCGCAGGCCCGTCCAATGCCACTTCCTGCGCCGGTAACGACTCCTATCTTTCCCTTCAGCCGATCGCCCATGATTTATTAGTCTCGTTGAAACACTACACCGACCGGCAGGCCTTTATGAACCGCGGTCGACTTCCGGTTCGTCTTTTATGCCAATGCGTAGAGATATTCGACAATGGAGCGCACCGCTCCGTCGATCCCTTCAACCTTGGGATTGGCGGATTCGATCAAGTAGTACTCATTAGGAGCGTGCGCGCCGGTGCCGTGGCCCAATCCAAAATGCCCGGCTGGAAGGCTGAGGGGCTCAGACGTAAAGATGTATCCCGGCCACGAGCCTGCTGCTCGAGGCCACAGCAAAGGGTCCTGGCCAAGTTTGCGGTAAGTTGCTACTTGCGCCTGGATCAGTTTCGTATCGGCCGAAGTCTGTGTCGGATCGTATCCACCGCTCATATTGGCTTCGATGTCGCCAAAGCCGTGTTTCGCCAGATGATCCTTCAAAAGCGCCAGTGTTCCAGCCGCTGTCATGTCTGGCACCAGCCGCATATCAATCTTTGCCACGGCGCGATGGGGCAGAATTGTTTTGCCGCCGGGACCGGTGTATCCGCCAACCAGGCCTTCGATGTTGATGGTGGGCTTGGACTCCAGCAGCACCAGCGAGTCCATCCAATTTTTATCGTGCACCCAGTGCTCCACGCCAAGCTGCTTTTTCGCCGTGGCCTCGCTGCGGCGAGCAGCGACATCCTGAATCATTTTCATTTGGGCCGGAGTGAGCGGCTTGGCTTTATCGAAGAAGCCCGCCACTGCAGGCGTGTGCCCGTCAGGCTCGATCAATGAATTGAGCGCTTGGACCAGGTGCCACGATGGACTATCGACTTGCGCTTCTAAGCTCGAGTGGACGTCGTGTTTGGGTCCGCGTCCCCAACGCTCTCCGCTGGAAATCAACTCAAGCTCAACTACACCCTTAGCCCCCAGAGAGATCTCCACGCTTCCATCCAAGTCCTGGTTAGCCATCGGCATGAAGACACCGATACATTTTTTCAACGCCTCGGTCACTTTGGGTTGATGGATAATCTCGGGAAAGTGCGGCGAACCGATTTCTTCTTCGCCTTCGCAGACCAGAACGAGATTAACCGGGAGCTTTTTTCCAGCTGCCTTGAAGGCATGAAGCGCGCCGAGAAAAGCAGTTTCAGGCCCCTTCTGGTTCACAGCGCCGCGGCCAACACAGACTTTGCCGACTCCTTCCTTCTCGACGATTCGGCCCTCCAGCGGCGGCGAAGACCACTCCGAGGGATCGAACTGTTTCACGTCGTACATGAAATAAATGCCGACAGTCGTGGCCGCTCCGCTATCCAGAATCCCGAACACTCCGGGCTTGCCCGAGGTCGGCACAATCTCGACATTGGCGAATCCCGCGTCGCGGGCTAGCTGCGCCATATATTCAGGGCCCTGAGGGAAATTCCGGTTCTCGGCAGCGATCGACGGCAAGGCAATCCAGTCCTGCAGTCGCTTTACATTTTCCTCGTGCATCTTCGGAATTTGACTCAGCACCAATGGAAGGTCGGAATTGTCCCCGGAGAATGCCGCTATCGGAAGCGAAACGAACGCAGCTCCAGCCATTGCGCCCTGAATGAATTCCCGTCGATTAAGTCCGTCATGATTCGAGTCAGTCAATTGTCTTCCCCGTCCCAAATAAGATAGTTGCGCGCCGCCGGGCTCAGAATCATTTCTCCCGCAGCCGATTTTAGCGACGGCAATCATAACAGGACGCTTCGCAGCCGCACCAGACTTTCCCTTGACGGCCACTTTGTGTGAAACTTGCCTTCCAAGAAACGCCAATCAAAAACGAGGGAAAATGACTTCTTCGCAACTGGCCTCACTCGCAGTCTCTTTGATCTTCCTTCTTGTCGCGCCGCTGCAGTCCCAGGAATTAGATCCGACCTTCGCCCGCGATCCCGGCCAGCCTGTCGATCAGCATTACACCGATCAGATTCATAAATACACCACCGATCCTTCTTTTACGTCGCCGCTCGTTGATTACCTTCCCGCGTCGAAGACCGTTCCCACGCCGGACAAAGTTCTGGGCGACGTTTCCGGCGCGCCCGATATGCTGCCCTACGCCGAAGATGTGTACAAATATTTCCGACTGCTCGAGGCAAGCAGTCCGCGTGTAAAAGTCTTCACCATCGGCCACTCCGAAGAAGGACGAGAGATGATCGCCGCGGCCATCGCCGACCCGAAATTGCTCGCGGGGGCGAAAGAGAACGATGCGCGCCTGGCGCAACTTGCGGACCCTCGAAAAATCGGTTTGGATGACGCCAAAGCCCGACAACTTCTCGACCAATCCTGGCCGGTTTACTACATCACCGGCACCATCCATTCTCCTGAGACGGGCGCGCCGACAGCATTGATGGAACTCGCTTATCGACTGGCCGTCGACGATGCGCCTTACATCAAATACATCCGCTCTCACATGATCGTGCTAATCACGCCCGTCGTCGAGGTCGACGGCCGTGACCGCATGGTTGACATTTACAAGTGGCACAAAGCTCATCCCGGCCAGGATTGGCCGCGCCTGCTCTATTGGGGCCACTACGTCGCACACGATAACAACCGCGACGCCATGGCCATGACCCTTAATCTCACGCGCAACGTTCTCGATACATATCTCGCCTGGCATGCCCAGGTGTTGCACGATCTGCACGAGTCAGTTCCCTTCCTTTATGACAACACCGTAGGCGACGGCCCCTACAACGCATGGGTCGATCCCACGCTCGCCGACGAATGGGCCGAGCTTGGCTGGAATAATGTCGCCCAGATGCAGCGCTTCGGCATGCCGGGAGTCTTTACTCACGGCGACTTCGACACTTGGAGTCCCGGTTATCTGATGTTTCTGGCCGGCATGCACAACGGCATCAGTCGCCTCTACGAGACTTTCGGCAACGGTGGCGCCGATACCGAGAAGCGCATTCTGCGGCCTGAAGATTATTCGCGCACCTGGTACCGTCAGAGTCCCCCGCTTCCTGTCGTGAACTGGTCGCAAAGGGATAACAACAATTACGAAGAAAGCGCTTTGCTCTCAACTCTTTCTTACTTCGCGAATCACGCGCATCATTTCCTGGAGAACTACTACCTCAAGAGCAAGCGCGCAGTCGAGAAACCTACGCTCGAAGGCCCGGCGGCGTACGTGATCCCAGCCGATGCAGCCGAGACCAACCGCCAGATCGAGTTGTTGAAAGTGTTGAAGCGGCAGCACGTCGAGGTGGAAGAATTGTCGGATGCGGTCACGTCGTCGGTTGCGGGCGAAAAGCGCGGGGACAAACCGAAACAGGAGAGCTTCCCTGCTGGCAGCATCATTGTTCGCATGGATCAACCATATTCCCGCGTCGCCGACGCGCTGCTCGACCGGCAGTTCTGGGCCGCCGGCGATCCTCAGAAACATCCCTACGACGATACTGGCTGGTCCTTCACCCACCTCTTCAATCTGAAAGTCGTTCGCGTGCTCGATCCCTCGATCCTTAAGTCGAAGATGAAACCGGTCGACGATCCGGCAAGTCTCGCCGGAAAACTCTCCGGCTCCGGCGCAGTATTTGCCATTGCAAACACCGGCCAGATCTCGCTGCTGTCGCTGGCTTACAAACTCAAAGGCGCAACTCTGCAAGCTGCCGAAAAGCCGTTCGACGCAGATGGTAAACATTTCGCGGCTGGCTCCCTGCTTATAAGCGGTGACCGCCTGGACGACCGCATCGCCACGACCCTGCACGACCTGTCCCTCGATGCATCGCGCCTTGGCTCCGCTCCATCTGTGCCGGTACACGCGGTCACCGCTCCCCGCATCGCTTTCATGCACACTTGGCTTGCGACGCAAACCGAAGGCTGGTGGCGCTATGCTTTTGATACGGCCGGCGTGCCCTTCGACTACATCAACACCCAGACCATCGCCGAAGAGGACCTCCACGCCAAGTACGACGTTATCGTTTTTGCTCCGGTCGGGCGCGCGTCGGCTCCCGAAATCTTGAATGGCATTCCTACATGGCACAATCCAATGCCATGGCAAAAATCGGAGCTCACACCAAATCTCGGCGCCATCGATAGCACTCCCGACGTACGCCCCGGCCTGGGCTACGAAGGCCTTGCGCATCTAAAGAAATTCGTCGAACAGGGAGGCCTCCTCATCACTTGCGAAGATACCGCGCAATTCGCCATCGACACCGGGCTGGCACCGGGAGTTAGCATCGCTCCGCACGGCGACGTGCGGGTCGTGGGCACTGTGCTAAACACCGTCTTCGTCAACCGTGAAAATCCCGTCGCCTTTGGCTACGGAACCGGTGTGCCCGTGATCAGCGCCAATGGAATGGCCTTCAACATCAGCAATATGCTGGGAGGCTCGGGCAGGCGCATCCTGATGGATCCGCTGACCGACTCTCTTGACCCTTACGCCAAGCGGGCCACCGGTCGCGGCACCGTGGAAGACAGCGACGAACCCCAGGGCAGAAAGATTACCGAGCCCGAACCCCTCATCAAGCAGCAACCTTGGGAAGCGGCGCACTTAGACGAAGAGCAGACGCGCAATAACCCGCAAGTAATTCCGCAGGAGAGCCGCCCGGACGTGATCCTGCGCTTCTCCGATTCCAAGACCTTGTTGCTTGACGGCCTGCTCGACAAAGGCTCATCGATTGCCGAACACGCCGTCGTCGTCGATGCGCACCTTGGTCAGGGGAACGTATTGCTCTTCGGAAATAATCCCATCTATCGGGGAGAGACCCTCGGCACGTATGCCCTGGTTTTCAATGCAATCCTCAACTATCAGCACCTGGCGCACGAATCCGCGCCGGCACAGAAGCAGCCATAGGCAATACGTTGCTGGCGGTTTGTGGGGCCCGGCGGAAGATATACTAGGGCGAACCAGAAGGTGTTTAGATGGCGGCACCCACGCAAACCAACCTGGAGAACGAACTTGGGTTCGCTGAGCGAGCCGCGGGCCCAAGCGTGTTCGTCTTATTTGGCGCGGCGGGGGATTTGGCGAAGCGCAAGCTGGTTCCCGCACTCTTCAATTTGTGCAAGGCAAAACTGTTGCCCGACAACTTCGCGCTGATGGGAGTTTCGGTGGACGACTTGAGCCTGGAAGATTTCCAGACCCAAGTCACCAGTTTCCTGCCGGGCGGAAGCGATTCCGCCGACGCTTTAGCCTGGTTCCGCAAGCGGCTCCACTACGAGCGCGGAGACTTCGCCGATCCGAATACGTTTTCGAAACTCCGCGAGCGCCTCGCCCTGCTCGACTCCGAACTGCATACCGAGGGGAATTACCTCTTCTACCTGGCGACCGCTCCCAAGTTTTTTTCTCAAATCGTCCAGCAATTGGGAAAAGCAGCCCTTTCGCCACAGGAAAATGGACGCTGGCGCCGTGTAGTCATCGAGAAGCCGTTTGGACACGACCTCGATTCCGCCAAGGCCCTCAATCGCGACATCAAAACCGTGCTCCAGGAAAATCAGATTTACCGCATCGATCACTATCTGGGCAAGGAGACCGTGCAGAACATCATGGTCTTCCGCTTCGACAACGCAATCTTCGAACCCATCTGGAATCGCCGCTACATCGATCACGTGCAGATCACGAATGCCGAAATAGTGGGAGTAGAGCGCCGCGGCGGATATTTCGACACGGCCGGAACGTTGCGCGACATGGTGCCCAACCACGTGATGCAGCTGCTGAGTTTGACTGCGATGGAATCGCCGGTATCCTTTCAGGCTGAAGCTGTGCGCAATGAGCAGGCCAAGGTTCTGCATTCCATTCAGCCACTGGGATCGGACGACGTTTTGCAACGCAGTGTGCGCGGGCAATACGGGCCTGGAGTGGTTGAAGGGGAGAAAGTAGCCGCTTATCGCGCCGAACCCGGCGTCGCTCCGGAATCGCGCACCGAAACCTACGTCGCTTTGAAGATCAGTATCGACAACTGGCGCTGGGCCGGAGTGCCGTTCTATTTCCGCACCGGCAAACGTTTGGCCCAACGTCATACCGAGATTGCCATCCAGTTCAAGCGCACTCCCTTTGAACTGTTTCGCAATGCTCCCCTTCACAAGCTCCATACCAATACACTCGTTATCCAGATTCAGCCCGTGGAAGGAATCTCGCTGAGCTTTGGCGCGAAGGTTCCCGGCCCGCTCTTGCGCGTAGGGTCGGTCGATATGAGTTTTGAATATTCCAAATATTTTGGAGCAGACGCGTATACCGGCTACGAAGTTCTGCTCTATGACTGCATGATGGGCGACGCAACTTTGTTCCAGCGAGCCGATATGGTCGAAGCTGGATGGACTGTGGTCGATCCAGTATTGGACGTGTGGAGAGCGCTGCCTCCGCGGAAGTTTCCGAACTATGCATCCGGCAGCTGGGGGCCGGCGGAGGCGGATCAACTGCTGCAAGCCGATGGCCGACAGTGGAGGAGAATTGAACCATGATTCTTGTTAAACAATGATTCTTGCAGGGGAGATCGGCGCGACCCGCACCCGCCTTGCCGCCTTCGAGACCGAGGGCAGCCGGCTCAATTGCGTTGTCGAAAAAACCTATCCAAGCCAGAAGCATGACGGCCTCGCCGGAATCCTGGCTGACTTCATCAAAACCGAAGGTATTCCGGTTCACAGCGCGTGCTTCGGCGTGGCCGGTCCAGTGCGAGGTGGACGCAGCAAGATTTCTAATCTGCCCTGGATCATCGATGCGCGCGAGTTGACCAAGCAGCTCAAGCTGAATTCAGTGGGCCTGCTCAACGACCTGGAAGCGTATGCCTATGGAATCGATGGGCTGGATTCAAAAGACTTCATCCCATTAAGCGACGGCTCCGAAGACGCCGATGGCAATCGCGCCGTCATCTCCGCCAAAACCGGTCTGGGAATGGCAGGTCTCTACTGGGACGGCTTTCGGCATCATCCGTTTGCGTGTGAAGGCGGCCACGCGGATTTCGCGCCGAGAAACGAGTTACAAACGGAGTTGCTGGTTTATCTCCAGAAGAAATATGGCCGCATCAGCTGTGAGCGAATCCTCTCCGGGCCCGGAATCAAAAACATTTACGACTTCCTGCGAGATGCACACAAAGCCGAGGAGCCGGACTGGTTGCGGACACAGATAGGCGCTGCTCCCGATCCGCCAGCCTTGATTTCTCAGCTGGCCCTCGAGGGCAAGTCCGCGATCTGCGATCAAGCGATGTCGATTTTCGTCAGCGTCTTTGGGGCGCAAACCGGCAACTGCGCGCTGAACTTCATGTCCACTGGAGGAATTTTCATCGGCGGCAGCATTGCGGCAAAGATCGTGCCCAAGATGAAGGATCCCGTTTTCATGGAATCCTTCCTGGATAAAGGACGCATGGGCGCGCTGCTGAAAGACGTACCGGTGAAAATCGTAGCCAACGACGACTGCGGCATGATTGGCGCTGCGCGCTACACGCTGATCCAGAAAGCATTCAGCAAAACCACGTAAGTAACATCATGGGATTTTAACGGGGTACGTAGAAACAGCCGCCTCGCTGTCCGCCGGGCACCGCCCGGCGACTGGCATTGCACCCGTGCCAGCAGTTTTCCACAAAACTTTATTTTCCAAATGTGACGCACAACCTTTACTGAAAATTTCAGTTCGTGCAATCTGGCCAACGTAGGGCCCGGATGTAACGACGCGCAGTCCTAGGAAACTCGCGACCCCCGCAACCTCCGAGGGAGGGACAGCCAGGGACATCCGAAAGCCAGGGTGCTGCAGACAGCAAACCCGAATTGCTCGGGATCTGGCACCCGCTGTGGGAGTGATCACTCCTGACGTTTTA
>DASSRO010000015.1:0-3832 GCA_035701745.1 Candidatus Sulfotelmatobacter sp.
CGACTTGGCTTTCGACATCAGATCGTTCAGGTTGAATCCACCCATAGCACCTCATGTTTCAGAGTTTCAAAGTTTCAAGGTTTCAAGGTTTCAAAGTTTTAAAGGTTTCAGAATCAAGGTTCGAGCTTCCTATAGCATTGCTCATTCTGAAACCTTGAAACGTTGAGACCTTGAAACCTGCTTATCTTTTCTCTCTGTAATCAATCACGGTACGGACTTGCGCGCCGAATTTTTCTTGCATGCGGCGAACCACGGGATCTTGCTCAGCGCGGCCGCGGCCTCCAGGACCCGGTGCGGTACTCTTAGTCCCGTTGCGTTTGTTCTCCTGTGGCGCCACTGTGGCGCCGGGAACGACTTTTAGTTTCACCGCCCGGCCAAGTACGCCGCTGGCCGAAGCAATGGCCAGCCGCTTGGCTTCAGAACTGAGCGACATGTCGACCACGGTTTGCGATTCGGCGATCTTAATCACGAGCTCGTTGCCCTGAACGCTCCACTCGCCCTCGGAGAGCATGGCGACGAGAACCCGTTGGTTGCCGTCGGTGAGAGCTTGCAGAACCGCATTCTGCAAATGTTCCATCGGGGGCTGCGCTACGGCTGTGCTTGTTTCCGTCGCCGGACCATCCAGTTCTGGCTCCAGCCGCGCTTCGGAAACCGGCGGCCTGGGGACGCCGGAAGACACATAGCCAGCGACTTCTCTACGATCTGGCGACGGGCTCGAATCCCGATCGAGCATGGGAGCGCGCGCAGCCGAGCCCATAACTACTGGCTCCGACGCGCTGGATGTGGCCACGATACGCGGACCGGTGGGCGATCCCGGATCAAACTCCGCCTCCTGCCTGGGCGTGCCCTTGCGAGCGGAGTCTGCGGCGAAAGGAGAGACAACATTAGGGCGCGCAGGCTCGGAGCGCCGACTTTCGGAGTTCGGCGTGCCGCCCACGATGGCCGGTCTCGCTGGCGGCCTCGGGGCGCCCGACGCCGGGGCAGCGGCTACGTCGCTTAGGAGTTGCTCGATGGGCAACAGCTTTTGTGCGTGCGCCATTTTGAGCAAACCAAGTTCGAGATGGAAGCGCTGTTCCTGCTTGTATCCCAGTTCGCTGTGGGTGCGCAGCATGATCTGCAAATGGCGCGTGAGATCTTCTTCGCCGAACATCTCGGCAACGCGGGCAACGCGCTCGCGTTCTTCGTTCGATACCTGCAGCAGCGACGATTCTTTCCCTGCTATTTTCGCGACGGCCGCATTGCGCAAGAAACGGACCATCTGGCGGGCGAAGTGCGTAGGGCTGTGACCCTCGCCGATTAAATGGTCGACTTGGCGCAGAATTTCCTCGCTCCGCCCTTCGGACACGGCCTGCATTACTTGTTCCAGAATATGAGCAGGGGCGGCGCCTACGAGATTACGCACCGAGTCAGCTGTAATCCTTCCGCTTGCGGACGCGATGGCCTGATCGAGGATTGAGAGAGCGTCGCGCATGGAGCCGTCACCGGCTTCAGCAAGTAGGGCCAAAGCATCGTCGTCCGCTTCGATTTTTTCCCGCGAAACTAAGTCGCGCAACTGCGCGACGATGGCGTCGAACTTAACGGCACGAAAGCTAAAGTGCTGGCAGCGCGAGCGAATGGTCTGCGGAATGTCCTCGGGCTGAGTGGTCGCGAGCATGAACACAATATGGTCGGGCGGCTCTTCCAGAGTTTTGAGAAGAGCGTTGAAAGCGGCGTCGGTGATCTGATGGGCTTCGTCGAGAATGTAGATTTTGAAACGGTCGCGCGCCGGACGATAGCGGGCGGCCTCGCGGAGTTCGCGAATTTCGTCGATGCCGCGGTTCGTGGCCGCGTCAATTTCGATGACGTCCACGGAATTTCCGGCGCGGATTTCGGTGCAGGATTCGCACACGCCGCAGGGCTCGGGCACTGGCCGGTCCTTGGAACGGCAGTTCAGCGCCATCGCCAGAATGCGGGCGACCGTGGTCTTTCCGATGCCGCGATGTCCGCTGAAGATATAGCCGTGGGCGGTCCGACCTTGCTCAATGGCGTTCTGCAAGGTGCGGGTGACGTGCTCTTGGCCGATGACCTCGGAGAATTTCTGCGGACGGTATTTGCGGGCCAGAACCGTATAACTCATGGGCGGAAGAGTCGATTATACGTGATCTGTGACGCCGCTTGCCCGTTCGAAATGGATTTGCAGAAGGCGCGCCGAGATCACCCGGAGAGCTTCAGCGGATCGAAGAAGCCCTGCGTCCAGGGCTTGCGCAGGGCGCTGACAAGCGATAGGCTTGTGCCTCAAGAACGCGGATGTGGCTGGGACGAGGCTTAGTAGCGGCGGGGCCACAGAGGAGAGCATTATGCAATTAAAGCTGACCAAGCGAACAGTGGACGGCATTGTCGCCATTGAGTGCAACGGGCGGATCGTCTTTGGAGAAGAGTCCTCCCTGTTGCGCGACGAAGTCAAGAAGGTCATCGCGGATGGAAACCAGCGCATTGTGTTGAATCTCGGCGAAGTGAACTACATCGATTCGGGAGGGCTGGGGACGCTGGTCGGACTGCATACTACGGCACATAAAGCCGGAGCCACGGTTAAGTTGGCAAATCTCACCAAGCGCGTAGGCGACTTGCTGCAAGTCACCAAGCTGTTGACCGTGTTTGACGTTCACAACTCGGAGTATGAGGCGCTGGAATCATTCCGCACGGCGGCGTAAACGCTTTGCGAGATTCTGTTTGAGCTTCGAGAAGACTGAGCCCCCGTCTTTGCAAAAAGCGCGACAAAGACGGACACGCGCTGCATCCTGGAGTGAATGGACTTGAGGTCTGTACGGCGCGGTTCTCGCGCCAAGAAAAGCAGCCCGAATAAGACTGGTGAGATGCGTGTGCGGCTTGAGCAGACGATTCGCGCGATTCCTCGCGGAAAAGTGTCCACTTATGGCGGAGTCGCACGCGCCGCGGGCTTTCCGGGAGCGGCGCGGCAAGTGGCGGCGACGCTTCGCCGCGGATTCGGGCTGCCCTGGCAGCGGGTGCTGGGGGCCGGGGGTGCAATCAAACTGCAGGGTGATTCGGCCGTGGAGCAGAGGTTGCGACTCGAAGCCGAAGGCGTACGCTTTCGCGGACGCAAAGTGGATATGCGGGCTTGCGAGTTCAAGTTCTCACGCGCCAAAGGCGCTGGACGAGCGGCATCCTAGTGTGACCAGCCGGCCCTTGCCCGGCCGGACAGCCGGGGGCTGCTGTCCCCACACAAGCATGTTTGGCGTTCGCAATTTGATCATTTCTTGAATTGCGCATCGATCTCCACCTGATATCCCGTGACCATTTTGTTGGTCTCATTGGCCATGCCCACAATGGCCATCAATTCTTTGAACATGGCGTCGGTCATGCCTTTTTTCTGCGCCGACGCCGTGTGCGACGCGATGCAATAGTTGCACTGGTTGGTTACGCTCACCGCTACATAGATCATCTCCTTGGTGACCGGATCGAGTTCGCCCGGCCCCATGATTTGCTTGATATCCTCCCAAGTGCGCTTGAGTGTGGCCGGATCGTGGGCGATGGCTTTCCAGAAATTATTGATCCAATCAGTCTTCCGCGTCGCCATAATGTCGTCGTAAATGGCTCGAACTTCCGGGCTGGCATCCTGATATTCAATAAGGCCGAACATGGACATGCTGTCTCCTTTAATTGCGTCTTTAAAAACCACCGAACGAAGAAAATACTACACGTTAACCCAAACTTTCGTGATGTAACAGCAAGGTAAATTCCCGAATAGAATTTGGGGGATTCATCCCGCAAACGTCAGGAGTTTCACGTGTGGCTCGCATTCATTCCGTTTGCTGCCTTCGCCGGAGCGTTTTTT
>DASSRO010000016.1:0-5670 GCA_035701745.1 Candidatus Sulfotelmatobacter sp.
CAACTACCGCACCTTCAAGCCGGAGCGCGACGGGTTGTTTTGCGCGCGCATCTTTGGCCCGGTGACGGACTGGGAGTGCTTGTGCGGCAAGTACAAACGCATGAAGCACCGCGGCGTGATTTGCGACAAGTGCGGCGTGGAAGTCACACTGTCGAAAGTCCGCCGGGAACGCCTTGGCCACATCGAGCTGGCTTCGCCCTGCTCGCACGTGTGGTTCTTCAAGGGGCTGCCCAGCCGCATCGGTCACCTGCTCGATATTTCACTGCGCGACCTTGAGTCCGTGCTCTATTTCGAAGCCTACGTCGTGGTCGAACCCGGCGACGCTCCGGTAAAAGAGCGCGAAGTGATCAAGGACGAAGCCAAGTTCCGCGAACTCGACCAGCAGTACCGTCCCGCCGGCTTCAAGGCGATGATGGGCGCCGAGGCGATCAAGGAACTGCTGAAGCGCGTGGACACCGACGGCCTCTCCGTAGAGCTGCGCGAGAAGATGAAGAACGAGAGCTCGCTGCAGAAGCGGCTCAAGTACGCCAAGCGGTTGAAAGTAGTCGAGGCGTTCCGCAAGAGCGGCAACAAGCCGCACTGGATGATCCTCGACGTGATTCCGGTGATTCCGCCGGAGTTGCGCCCGCTGGTTCCACTCGACGGCGGCCGCTTTGCTACGTCCGATTTGAACGATCTGTACCGGCGCGTCATCAACCGCAACAACCGGTTGAAGAAGCTGATGGACCTGCACGCTCCTGAAGTCATCGTGCGCAACGAAAAGCGCATGCTGCAGGAAGCGGTCGACGCGCTATTCGACAACGGACGCCGTGGGCGCGTGCTGCGTGGCGCGAACAACCGTCCGCTGAAGTCGCTCTCGGACACGCTCAAAGGCAAGCAGGGACGCTTCCGCCAGAACCTGCTCGGCAAGCGCGTGGACTACTCGGGACGTTCGGTCATCGTGGTCGGCCCCGAACTCAAGCTGCATCAGTGCGGCCTGCCCAAGAAGATGGCGCTCGAACTGTTCAAGCCGTTCATTTATCACCGGCTCGAGCAGACGGGCAACGTCACCACCATCAAGCAAGCGAAAGAAATGGTGGAGCAGCAGGAACCGATCGTTTGGGACATCCTGGAAGAAGTCATCAAGGACCACCCGGTGCTACTGAACCGCGCTCCTACACTCCACCGCCTTGGCATTCAGGCATTTGAGCCGGTGCTGGTGGAAGGCAAGGCCATCAAGATTCACCCGTTGGTCTGCACGGCATTCAACGCCGACTTCGACGGCGACCAGATGGCGGTACACATTCCGCTGTCTCCGGAAGCGCAGGTTGAAGCCAGCGTGTTGATGCTGGCGTCGCACAACATTCTGTCGCCGGCGTCAGGCCAGCCGATCACTGTGCCTACACAGGACATGGTGCTTGGACTTTATTACCTGACCAAGGGCAAGCCGGGCGCGAAGGGCGAAGGACGCGCTTTCGCCAATATCGAAGAAGTGCTGATGGCTCTGGACGCCGGCGCCGTGGAAACGTTGACCCCGATTCGCCTGCGCTACTCGGGCGAGTTGATCGACCTGACCACCGCGTACGACGATCAGGACATCATTCACACCGAGCCCGTCCAAGTTGAGCGCGCTTTCATCAACACGACGGTGGGCCGCGCGATCCTGAACGACCAACTGCCGGATGGCATGCCCTACATCAATGGCCTGCTCAAGAAAAAAGGCATTGGCGCACTGGTCAACTACGGCTACCTGCGATTCGGGCTCGAGACCACGGTCAAGATGCTCGACGAAGTCAAGACGCTCGGCTTCAAGTTCGCGACGAAAGCGGGCTTGTCGATCGGCATCGATGACATGGTCATCCCCGACAGCAAGAAAGTCCTGGTGAAAGACGCGGAGAAGCAGGTGGTGAACGTTCAGCAGCAGTACCTGGACGGCGCCATCACTAACGGCGAGCGTTACAACAAGGTCATCGAAATCTGGTCGGCGATTACGGAAAAAGTGGCCGACGAGATGTTCGGCGAAATGCAGCGGCGCGACAAGGAAGGCGAGCTGAATCCGATTTACGTCATGGCCGACTCTGGCGCTCGAGGATCGAAGCAGCAGATCCGCCAGCTTTCGGGTATGCGTGGATTGATGGCAAAGCCCTCCGGCGAAATCATCGAGTCGCCTATCACGGCGAACTTCCGTGAAGGGTTGACGGTGTTGGAGTACTTCGTTTCGACGCACGGCGCCCGCAAGGGATTGGCCGACACGGCGCTGAAGACGGCAGACTCTGGATACCTGACTCGCCGCCTGGTCGACGTAGCGCAGGACGTAATCATCAGCGAATACGATTGCGGCACGGTCGACGGCATCTACGTGCAAGGTATCGTGGAAGCCGGCGAGATCATCGAACCGTTGCGCGACCGCATTGTGGGCCGCGTATCGCTCGAGAAGATCAAAGATTATGACGGCAACGTCATCGTCGACATCAACCAGGAAATCAGCGAAGACCTCGCCGGAGCGATTCAGGCTGCCGGTATTGAGCGGGTGAAAATCCGTTCGGTGCTGACCTGCGAATCGAAACGCGGAGTCTGCGTGATGTGCTACGGCCGCAACCTGGCTTCCGGACGGCTCGTCGAACTGGGCGAAGCGACCGGCGTCATCGCGGCGCAGTCCATCGGCGAACCGGGAACGCAGCTCACCATGCGTACCTTCCACATCGGCGGCACGGCTTCGCGAGTGTCGGAGCAGTCGCGCCTGGATGCCAAGAACAACGGCAACGTGCGCTTCATCGGATTGCAGACGGTCAAGGCCAAGTCGGGCGACCTGGTAGTCATGAACCGCCAGGGTTCGATTGCGGTCGTGGACGACAAGAACCGCGAGCGCGAGCGTTACTCGGTGGTGTACGGCGCGAAGCTGAAGGTCAACGATGGCGATCCGGTGAAGCTTGGCCAGGTCATGGTCGAGTGGGATCCGTACACGTTCGCGATCCTGACGGAAATCGGCGGCACCGTCCAGTTCAAGGACTTGCAGGAAGGCGTAACCCTGCACGAAGAAGTGGACGAAGTGACCGGCCTTTCGCGGCACGTGGTCGGCGATTCTCCCGACGAGAAGCGCCAGCCCGCGATCGTCATCAAGGGCAAGGCGAGCAAGCGCTATCTGATGCCTTCGCGAGCCCACCTGATGATTCAGGATGGCGACACCGTGACGCCGGGCGACGTGCTGGCAAAGATCCCGCGCGAAACCACCAAGACCAAGGACATCACGGGTGGTCTGCCGCGCGTGGTCGAGCTGTTCGAAGCCCGCAAGCCGCATGAAACCGCAGTCATCAGCGAAATCGATGGCACGGTGAAATTCGGCGAGGTTTCGAAGGGCCAGCGCAAAATCTACGTGGTCGCCGACAACGGCACCGAAAAAGAATACTCGGTTCCGCGCGGCGTTCACATCAACGTGCAGGAAGGCGAGCGCGTGAAGGCGGGCGAACCGCTGATGGACGGGCCGCTCAACCCGCACGACATCCTGGCAGTGCTGGGCGAAAAGGAACTGCAGGCTTACCTGGTGAACGAAATCCAGGAAGTCTACCGCCTGCAGGGCGTGAACATCTCGGATAAGCACATCGAGGTGATCGTTCGCCAGATGATGCGCTGGGTGAAGGTCGAAGACGTGGGCGACACGCGGTTCCTGCTGGAAGAGCAGACCGACAAGTTCGCCTTCCGCGAAGAGAACGAGCGGGTGATTGCGCAGGGCGGCAAGCCGGCCACTGGACGGCCGCTGCTGCTGGGCATCACCAAGGCGTCGCTCTCCACCGACTCGTTCATCTCGGCGGCGTCGTTCCAGGAGACCACGCGAGTGCTCACCGAAGCCAGCATCAACGGCAAGGTGGATCACCTGCGCGGCCTGAAAGAAAACGTAATTGTCGGACGCCTCATCCCTGCCGGAACCGGCATGGAGTACTACCGCAACGTGCGCCTCTCGCCAGAAATGGAAGAGGCCGCGGCCAAGGTACAGGCGGAAGTCTCGGCAGCGTATGAAGAGGCCGAGCGCGCTCTCGAAATGATGCGTCACGAGGGCGAAACCGACGATCTGCCCGCGGAACTCCCCGCGGCCGAGTAAATCAAAAGCGAATTCGGGGGCGTCCCGCTGCGCCCCCGAATTTTCGCTTCTGGAGTGGTTCTCACACCGATGCACGCCAGCCCCCAGCGATTGTCCACTAAGGAACCCAGCCCACTTCCTGCTTTGCGCTCAGTGCCTGCGGGCCCTAAGCTAGAGCAGCCGATGCTGCGTTTTTTCCGACTCCTCCGACAGGCCTTGTGGCGCGGGTTCGTCCACGACGCCTTTGCCACAGCCAAGGCCTCGGCCTACTCCATGATTCTGACGTTTTTCCCCGTGCTCTTGATCATCGGGTCGGCCCTGGCGAGTTGGCGCAAAGGTGCGCCCTACTTGCGCGAAATTTCGTACGCCTTGGGCAGCATCCTGCCGGCGGGTGGAACTACTGCACTCAGCTATCTGAAGGGCGCCGCCAAACATCCGGTCAGCATGTTGATCACGACTTCGGGGATCACGCTATGGACCGCATCCGGCGTCATGATCTCGTGGATGGAAGGCTTTCGCCGCTGCTACGAACTGCCGAAAACCTGGGGCCTGGTGCAAGAACGCCTGATCGCATTTCTGCTGGTCGTTTTCGCGCTGGTTCCCATGACCTTCGCCACACTGCTGGTGGCGGTGGGCAGCAAATTCGAGACGCGGCTGCTGCCTTACATCGATCCCGATTTCAGCGTCTACGTTCTGTTGCTTTGGGGCGCGATGCGCTGGCTGATCGCCACTCTGACCAGCATTGCGGTGATTGCGTTGATCTACCATCACGCGGTGCCGCGTACCCAGCCGTGGCACAGCGTAATGCCGGGGGCGATGCTCGCAACCATCCTCTGGTTCTCAGTGACCGTGGGCTTTCGCGCGTACCTGCAGCGCTTCGGCGACTTCGCTACCATCTACGGATCGCTGGGTGCGGCCATGGCATTGCTAGTATGGATGTACATGATCTCCCTGGTGATCCTGGTGGGCGCGGAATTCAATGCCCTGCTGTTCCCTCGCGCCATGCTGGGAAAAGAACTCACGGCGATCAATACGGCCAAGCCATAGAAACACGCAGCTCCGGGCGCATTTCGTCCGGAGGCTTTCTTGTGATTTCCGCGGGCGGAGGAATGCGTCCGCGCGCTACGCGATCAATCTACCGAGGAACAATTGAAGGCGAGTCGAAATAAAAAGACGGCGAAAGAGCATTCAGATTCCGCTCGATTGTCGCCGCGTGTCGTTGAGCAAGCGTCCGGGCGGCGGGCGAAAATCATCTGCACCATCGGTCCTGCCTGCAACACTGAAGCCGCCATGCGCGAGCTTCTGCGAATCGGCATGGACATTGCGCGGCTGAATTTTTCCCACGGCACGCACGAAGAGCACGCGCAGAATATCCAGCGCCTGCGCCGCGCGGCCGAGCGCGAGGGGCGCACGCTGTGCATTCTGCAGGATCTGCAAGGGCCGAAAATCCGTACGGGACAGCTGGAGCGGCACGAGCCCGTGCTGTTGAAGTCCGGCTCGGTCGTAACCATCACTCCGCAAGATGTCCCCGGCACCGCCGACCGCATTTCTACTACATTCCCCGATTTGGCCAAAGAGATCGCGCCCGGGGCGCGCATCCTCCTCAGCGATGGCTT
>DASSRO010000017.1:0-30247 GCA_035701745.1 Candidatus Sulfotelmatobacter sp.
CGCCGCATCGTGCGGACTCCAGAGCGCTGGGACCGCATCGTTCAGTTGGCCGCGACCAAGGGCGAAAAACTTCCAGCTCAGCCCGATTCGAGGGCTCTCAATGATTTCCTGCTGCGCCGCAAGGCCGCCGACCCCGAACACTTCGCCGATCTTTCTCTCGCGGTCATCAAACTGATCGGTCCTGGTGAATATGTGCTCGAGCGCGCTGGCGAAGTTGCCCCCGGGCACTTTGGTCTCGCCGTTCAGGATTACACCCACTCCACCGCGCCCAACCGGCGCTTCGCGGATATGGTCACTCAGCGTCTGCTGAAGGCCATGCTCGCCGGGCGGAATAATCCATATTCCGACAGTGAACTCAACGCTATCGCAGCCAACTGCACGGAAAAGGAAGATGCTGCCAGAAAAGTTGAGCGCGAAATGTCCAAACGGATGGCTGCGGTTGCGATGCAACCAAGGATTGGCGAGGCCTTTGACGCGATCGTAACAGGGGCAACCGACCACGGGACTTTCGTGCGTGTTGCTCAACCGCATATCGAGGGGCTTCTGGCCCAGGGGGAGCAGGGACTCGACGTTGGCGATAAACTTCGCGTGAAACTAATCCGCACCGACGCTCGGAAAGGGTACATCGACTTCGCACGCGCGTGACCTTATCTACTGCCCGCGCTATTCCGTGACCACTGCCTTCACCAAATTTCGCGGGTGATCGACGTCGTATCCCTTGTTCACCGCCACGTGATAGGCGAAGAGCTGCAGGGGAATCACCTCGACGATGGGCAACAGTAACTCGGGAGCCGCCGGAACATAAAACACGTGGTCGGCAATGGCATCGACCTCGTCGTCGCCCTCGGTCGCGACTGTGACCAACGGCCCGCGCCGGGATTTCACTTCCTTCATGACTTCCAGCGTGCGCCGGTAACGAAGCAGCGAATCCGGGTCGCGATGGTCGCATGTAGCGAGGACCACCACCGGGAGGTTTTCATCTACCAGAGCATTTGGCCCATGTTTGAGTTCACCGGCGGGATAGCCCTCGGCGTGAGCATAGGAGATTTCCTTGAGCTTGAGTGCGCCTTCGCGGGCAATCGCATAATGAACGCCGCGTCCGAGATATAAAAACTTTTCTGCCTTGAAATGCACGGCGCCGAATTGCTCGGCAAGATCGTCCCAGGTTTTGAGCTGTTGTTCGATGGCATCGGGAAGGCGCATGAGCCGTTGCAAATAGGTTCGCGTCACTTCCGACGTCATTCGTCCCCGTTTGCGGGCGAAAAATAGCGCCATCAGGTAGAGAATAGTGAGTTGCGTGGTGAAACTTTTGGTCGCCGGAATCGACAACTCCGGCCCTGCTCCCGAAATTAGTGCCGCGCTGGCTTCGCGCACGATGGTCGTGTCGGGAACGTTTGAGATGGCAATCGTCTTGACCCCGCGGGTGAGCGCCTCACGTTGCGCCGCAATCGTGTCGGCGGTTTCACCCGATTGGGTAATCACCATCACGATCGGATCTACGGCCGCATGCGTGGAGCGGTAGCTGTATTCGCTGGCGTATTCCACGTCGACTGCCACGCCCGAAAGATCTTCAATCATGATTTCACCCGCCAGTCCCGCGTGTCGGCTCGATCCACTGGCGGCTATGATCAGCTTCTCGAAGGTTAGGAGCGGGCTCTCGATCGCCTGTAATTCGCCGGGAAAGATAATGTCATCTCGCAGATGCTTTTCGATCGTCTTTGCGATTGCCGCCGGTTGCTCGTAGATCTCGCGCCGCATGGCGTGGGAATGTGCCGGCTTCGCGTTGTTCTTGTTTGGTTTCTGTTTGGCAGGAGTCATAGGAATGCTGAGAGTAAATCATTGTTCGGGTAACGGGCAAACGTTCTATGCTTTCAACGAAGCGCCTTCAAACAGGAGTTCAATCTCTTCCAGTGTTTTGCCCTTGGTCTCAGGTAAGAACCAGGTTGCGGTAATGAAATAGATGACCGTACAGGCTGCGAATCCAAAAAACATGGTCGAGTAGCCATATTTTCCGACCGTGGGCAGGAAGATCGCCGCAATCGCTGTGGACACAGCCTGGTTGAGTAGCAATGCAATGCTCATCCCGTTCGAGCGGATGCGAGTAGGCATTAATTCCGACAGCGCCAGCCAGACGCATACTCCGGGCCCCACAGCGAAGAAGGCCATGAACACAAACAGTGTGATAGCCACTATCCAACCATTTCGTGGTGGGGGCACGGGCGTGATCAGGGCGTTATCGATCGTCAAGGGCGCCCGGCGGGCGGCAGCGAGATTTCCGAAAGGATTCGAGAAAAACGCTACCACTTTGTTAGGCGGCACGCAGTTCTCACGCGCTAGTTCGATGGGCTTCGCCGCGGGGTCGTCGGAACGCACCGCCTGGCTCGCCGCGCGGAAATCGCCGTAGGAATAAATCACAACCAGCGAGGTAGGGCGGTTGTTGACGGTATTGCGAGTGGGCGCGGTCGCATTCCACAACTTTGCGGCCTGATCTTGGTGATAGAGCAAGGTGAGTTTCTGATCGGGGCCGACCATGCCTTGGACCCAATTCTTGGCGTCCACCCTCTGCCGTTCCGTGCTAAGGAAGAGTATCCCTGTGCAGACCAGGGACACGATAATCCCAGCGGTGCCCAACCCTAAAAGAAACTTGCGTCCCTTACGATCGACGAGCAGGACTCCAGCGAAGGTTATCGAGAAATTGATGATGGTGAATACAACGTACCCCCAATGAGCCGCGACGTCGGAAAGTCCGCTCTGCAGCAGAATGTTCGTGTTATAGGCGATGATTGAGTTGATGCCGGTAGCTTGATTGCACGCCAGGATGATGCAGGCCAGCACGAAAGGAATTAAGTACTTGCGTCGCAATAAGGACTCTTTGGACTTCACGGCGTCGGCACCGGTTCCTTGTTCGGTGTCGCGAACTTCCTGCATTTCGCGAAGCTCAAGATCCGCTTGCGTCGTCGTGCGCGAGCGCAGGAGCGCGGCATAAGCCGCCTCTTTCTTGCCGCGACGCAGAAGCCACCTCGGCGACTCCGCTACCATGAAACTCCCAATCACAAATAAAAGTCCGGGAGGCAGGGAGACCCAGAAGATGCCGCGCCACGCAGTATCTTTAAAAGCGAGAAGCTTATTTGCGTCCCCTAGTTTGGCCACCTGGTCAACGCGAAAACTGAAGTACGCTCCGACCAGCGCCGCGGTCACAATGCCAAGCGTCAACAACCATTGGAAGATCCCAGTGCCTTTACCGCGGCTCGATGCCGTCAGACACTCGGCCAGGTAAAGCGGGACCACAACACCGATCAGCCCCGCACTCACTCCTTGCAAAAGACGCCCGAACACCAGGGGGCCATAGCCGTGCGATAAGGCGATCACGGGAATGCTGATTACGAACATAATCCCGCTCACCGCCATCAACGACCTGCGGCCCATCCAGTCCGCGAGCAATCCCGCGAACAGCGTCGAGACGACGCTGCCCAGCAGAACGGCGGCCACCACGATGGAAAGCTGGCCTGCGTTCAGGCCTGAGGTCGCTTCCAGGTAGGGAAGCGCGCCGGCGATGATGCCGACGTCAACACCATAGAGCAATCCGCCCAAGCCCGCGACTACGAGCAGAAAACGGTTATAGAAGACTTTCTTGTGGTCGAGCAGGGAAGAGGAGGCAGTAGCCGTCTCATCAGTCATAAGTTGTTATTACTCAAACTGTCATTCAGGTGAATGAGAATTGTAGCGCGTAGTTGAGCGGAGATATATTGCTTGCCACGGCTCACTCGCAACTTGCCGATTCGCGCCGAGGGCAAATGCGAGCGATAATCATATGCGCTCGAACAGCCTTCTATGCCCCCTCCGTCTTGATGGGCAGCGCAAATGAGAATACGGACCCGCTCCCCAGCTGGCTAACTACGCCGATCGTGCCCCCGTGGGCTTCCACAATCACTTTCGCGATGGCTAGTCCCATTCCCGTGCCCGGCGCGGTATAGCGCTGGTTTTGGCCGCGATAGAACTTCTCAAAGATCAAAGATTGTTCCAACGAATCGATCCCCGGCCCGCGGTCCGCTACGCTCGTTACCAGTCGATCGCCGTTCACCTCGCTTGTCACTTTGATTGGAACTGCTGGCGCTGAATACTTTCCGGCGTTTTCCAGAAGGTGCATCAGCACTTCGCTGATGCGATGCAGGTCCATGCTGACTAAAGGCAGGTCATCAGCGGCTCTCACCTCTACAGGATGACCATCCAGAGCTGGATTGGCGTCCCGCAAAGCCAGTTCCAGCGCTTCGGCAATTGAGTGAGGCTGCAGGTCGAGCTTGAACATTCCAGAATCGAGTTGCGCCATTTCCGCAGCCTCACCGACCAGCCGGTTGAGCCGGTCGGCCTCTTCATCGATGACGGTCAGCAATTCGCGCGAAGCCTGCGCACTGAGTGCGGTGCTTGACAATAACAATGTTGTGATACTGGCCTTAATGGCAGTCAGAGGCGTGCGGAATTCGTGCGTGACCGAATCCAACAGGGCCGAGCGCAAGCGCTCATGTTCCTGTTCCGCCCGATTCTTGCTTAGGGCCTCGAGCGCCCGTGCCCGCTCAATCGCCAGTCCGGCGAGGCTTCCCAAAGCATCGAGGGTCTCCCGGGAGAGTGTCTCTCCCGGTACGCTCAACGCACCAACCGTTCTCATGCCAAGCCTGAGTGGGACGTACGAGACGTTGTTTTGCGTGATAGGCTCGCCGCGCAACAGGGTCGATCGCAGCACCGTTTCTTCGAATTTGGCATCCAGGGATGAGCGGTATACGGTCGGATGGTCCGTGGCCATCAGCGCGACGCTGCCAACGGAAAAAGTTTCCTGCACGTAGGCCGGCAAAGCATTCAGCAGTTCCAGGACGTTCTCAGAAGCCAACAGGCGCTGGCTCAAGCCGAACAGTCGCTCGACCTCACGGCGGCGTTGTTTAGCGTCTTCGGCCTCACTACGCGCGCTCTCTGCCAAATTGCTGGCCACCAGGGCGGTCACTAAAAATGCGAACAGCGCCACCCAGTTCTGCGGGTCCGCGATGGTGAAGGTTCCGATTGGAGGAAGAAAGAAAAAGTTAAAGGCGGCGGTTGCTCCCAGGGCCATGACTACCGCGTACCGCAATCCCCAGTAGGCCGATGTGAGCAGCACGGTCACCAGGAACATCAGCGCAACCGTAGTGTGATTGACGTGCAGCTTGAAATCGACTGCCGTGATCACGGCGATTGCCGCGACTGCCAGCGTGTACCGCATCGCCTGCGTGCGAGCCCCGGTTTTCACTCCCGCATTGTACGATGGACGTGACAACTGGGACGCGGGGAAAGACAATAGCTGCGATGGCCAAATCGCCCGAAGAGTGGCTGAACGAAATTTCGCCGGAGAAGCCCCGTGGCATTTTCAAACTATTCCTGGGCTACGCCCCCGGCGTGGGCAAGACTTACAACATGCTCAGCGAAGCGATCCGCCGCGCCAGTCGAGGCGAAGATGTGATGATCGGAGTGGTGGAAAGCCACGGTCGCAAGGTGACCGCGGAACTCGCCGCCAAACTCGACCGCATCCCGCCGCGCAAGCTGGAGTATAAGGGCACAACATTTGAAGAGATGGACCTCGATGCGATCCTCGCCCGCAAGCCGTCAGTGGTGGTGGTCGACGAACTAGCGCATACCAACATTGACGGCAGCAGGCATGCCAAGCGCTATGAAGACGTTCTAGAGCTTTTGGAGGCCAAGATCGACGTGCTCTCCACCATGAACGTCCAGCACGTAGAGAGCGTTGGGCCGACCGTGCAGCAAATCACCGGTGTGCAGGTGCGAGAGACCGTTCCAGATTGGGTCATGCAACGGGTGGACGAAATCGTGCTCGCCGACCTAACACCGCAGGCTCTACAAAAGCGCATGCAGCGCGGCGATGTCTACCCTGTCGACCGTGCGCAGAGGGCGCTCTCGCATTTCTTTCGTCCGGGCAATCTGATTGCCTTGCGGGAACTGGCTCTTCGGCAGGTCACGGGGGTAGTCGATCGCAGCCTGGATGCCTTTTTGGAAAAGGACGGAACACAGCCGGCGCACACGGTGCGCGAGCGCATTGGAGTTTGCGTAAGCTCCAATCCTGCGGCGCAGTATTTGATCGCCCGTGGTTCACGCATGGCCGAGGCTATGGGCGGGGAGTTCTACGTCTTTTATATCGATGTTGGTCGCGACACCCGCCCTGAAGATCAAAAAACCTTGGCAGAAAATATTCGCTTCGCGCAAAATCTCGGGGCACGGGTCGTGCGCAGCGCTGGTCGCAGCATCGCCGACGGGTTGGCCCAACTCGTACGCGAACACCACATTACCCAGGTTATTTTCGGCCGGTCCGCGCGAACTGGCTGGCAGCGCTATCTTTACCTTTCTGCCATCCAACGTTTTCTCCGCGAGTCGCCTTCCGTTGATGTGCACATTGTTACCCAAGAGGCGCGTTAGTGGGACGGAAGTGAAGGGCCTACGCCACACATCTTGTCGATCGCTTTTGCAGAAAGACTCTTACTGATTCAAACTCACTACCGCGACCTTATTCACCCCGCTGCAAGCCAGATATAGACTGTGGTCGGCAGTTGCCACCATGTTGCGAACTACTCCCCCGCCAGACGGAATCGGCTCGGTGCTGAAATTCTCTGACTTCGGATCAAAGTGAACGAGGGTGTTCGGAAGCACGCCCGACTCGCTATACCAGACCTGACCATCGGCAGTACTCGCGATGCCGTATGGTTTTGATTCCGCGCCTGCGGGAGATGGCCACTCTTTCAGCAGCTTTCCGGACGCAGGATCGAAATGCCCGAGATAGCCGCGAGCGTAATCCGAGTAATAAACCGTGCCGTCGGGCGCGAGCGCAATCCGCCGCGGTCGTGCTCCGGCTGCCGGCAGAATGTATTCGCGAACTTTCATCGTTTGCGGATCGATGCTGGCGAGTTTATTGGCGCCGAATTCACAAAAGAGCGGCGTATTGTTTGGCAAGATCACAATCCCGTAAGGCACCGCATGCTGGGTGGGCACGCTGGCCAGCGTCATCTTGCCGGTATTAGGATCGAGACGACCGATGTGATTCGTCTGTTCATTCGTGAACCACAAAATACCGTCATGGTCGAACACCGGTGTGTGCGGATCAATCTCTGCGCCATTCTCCGGGCGATACTCGGCGATCTCGCCTGTCTTGGGACTCAACTTGCCTACATAACCGCCCGAAATCGCGGTGAACCACATGTTGCCGTCCTTGTCGGCGGTCAGTCCGTGCGGCCCGGAGTTTGGTGTCTTCAGTGCGTACTCCTTGAACTCACCTGTCTTCGGATCAAGGCGGCCGAGTTTGTTGGCTCCCTGCCCGGTGTACCAGAGCGAGCCATCCGGCGCGACAGCAGGATCGTGCGGCCGGGACTTCGGAGTTGGCACATCATATTCATGAATCTGGACGTTGAGCGTTCCCGCCGCCGAGAAAACCAGAAGCATAGCGGGAAGCGAGAATGAGCAGAATCGGTTGAGAACCATGAGCGCCCTCCTGACAGCCGATTTTAAGCGGGCTTGGCCAAGCCTCCAAGGCCGCCCTTGAAGCGCCACTCGGGCTTCCGACCTTGACTCGCCTCCGATAGCGCGCGTCGCACTCCGTCCGCGTCGAAATCCTGCGCATAAACTGGGGAGCCGGGCTGTTGTCGCCAGGACTCATCAAGTCCACCGGCATCGACGCCGTCAAATCCCAACTCATCCACGAGTCGCAGCACGACCCCCTTGGCCGCCTTGTCGTCGCCGGCAACCGGCAGCGCGATTCGTTTTGGCGATCCGGCCGGTTGGCCCAGGTCCATAAGGTGCTGCGCGTAAATATTGTTAAATGCCTTAACAACAGGATGGCCGACCTGTTGCTCGACGTAGCGGCTTTCGGGCATGCCATTTTCAATCGCTTCGATTCGTCCGTCCCTTTGTTGTGGATAGTAGTTGCACGTGTCCACGACGGCGACATTATCGCTCACGCCCTTAAACAAATCGCGAGGCAGATTCGGCAGATTCTTCATGGGAATTGTTACTACGACAACATCACAGTTTCGAGTTGCCTCCTCGACGGTCACTGCCCGCGCGCCAGTCTCGCCGGCTAGTCCGCGAAGCGTCTCTGGCCCGCGCGAATTTGCAACCAAAACTTTATGGCCGAGCGCGCTGAAACGCCTCGTCAGTGTTCCGCCAATGTGTCCTGCTCCAATAATTCCGATATTCATGCGCCTCCTTATTCTCGTGCTGCAAGTAAATCTCTATACAGAACAGATTCAACAAACGGACCGAAGGTTTGGGTTTTATTCGTTCAAGACGGGTAATATCTTCGGGATTGCGGTGAAAAAAGGGATATGGGAGATTTCCCCCACCCCGTAAGTATCTGCCGATGCTGCTTTAGCACAGTGGTAGCAGGATTGCATCGACCTCTTCGCATAGTGGTTTGAGCCTGTTAATCCGAAGTCCGCAAGGAGGACCGTGCTATGACAGGCAACATTCAGCATCCGTCGCGACACAGCGTTGTTTGTTCCATTTGTAGCGTTCCTCTGCCGCTTGAAACCAGCAAGACTGACGAAGAGGGTAACGGAGTACATGAGGAGTGCTATGTTCGCAAAACGGTTTCCGTATCTAGGAGAGCCAACGTACCTCAGGTTCCGGGGAACTGGTTTACGCAGGTCGTGGTGCGGCTTCGAGCCGGTGCGGGGCGTCCACGGTAGCACTACGGCACTGCGTAAGGAAAAGGCTTAAGGACACGCTGGTACGATCAGGGGTTTGTCTAGAAGCGCCAACTCACGCCGCCCCCGACGAAGATATTGTGTTGCCAGTTCTTGTTCGTAACCACGTTCAGCTGAGGCACCCCTGAAAAGAAGTCTCTGGCCTCGCCGCGTAGTTTCAGGTTTCCGATGATCTTTACGTCGAGGCCGACGCCCGCCTGAAGTACTCCGACCGTCGTTCCAGTTTTACCGGTATAAGCGCCGCCGAATTCGAGGTTAGAGCTGTCGCCGAAATGGCCGAATCCTCCTCCCAGACTGATCCAGGGAGAAAGCCCCTGCTCCGGGAAGGCGTTCAAACGAACTGACGGGGTTATGAAAATGGAAGAATACTGCTTGGGAGTAGTGTCTTGGGCGGAGTGAATATCCTCGTCGACATTGGCCACGAATGGAACTTCTAAGGACAAGGACCAAAGATTGGCATCAAGAACACGCCGGGCATAACTGAGTTCAAAGGTCAGCCCCTTACCAAAATGGAGATTGGGGTCAAATGCGGGGGCACCCTGGACGCCTTGATCGCTGATGAAGGTACGTCCGATAATTCCCGTCAATTCATTTTTTTGCGCCGCGGCTGGTGCCACGAAGGCGCAAATCGCCACCAACGTCCCGATGGTGATGTGTTTCAGCGACATTTCCCCTCCCGGAGTGGTCTTCGATTCAGTCAACTTTCCGCTAGACTAGCACGGTCCCGTCTGGTTCGTCGCGCACTTTCAAAAGCAAGAATGCCTGGCCCTGTGAGTGGCGCGCCGTGATGGGGCGCATTTTCAATTTCCGACTCAAGGTTTATCTCGACCACCCCAGCGATTCATCGTCGTCAGAAGAGGTTCGCGAGACGCCATTCGACTGATCTCGAATCGAGCGGGAGCGCTTCCGTCGCGATAGCTTTTCGAGCGGCTTGGAGGCAGCCAAACCGCAGAGCGCATAAAAAAAGGCGGCGTTGGCCGGGATCTGTAAATTGAAATCCACGAAACTGTGAACCAGGATTCCAGTACAGCCCAACAGGGCAGCGAGTGACACCGCCCAATCCCAGCGAAATTCCCAACTTCTGGACGTGGGCAGCCCGCGCCGATACAAGCCGACTAGAAACCAGAGCATGAGACCAAAACCGAGCATCCCTGTCTCCACTAACAGTTGTGCATAATCATTGTGGGCTTCGTTGATAAAAAGGTTGGTGTAAAAACTCCGATACCGCGGGTAAATTGTCGGGAAAGTTCCCAGGCCCCAGCCCATGACGGGATTGTGAGAAAACAGTTTCAAACTGTCTTTGCTGATGTCGAGTCGAATGTCGGGACTCAATTCTCCAAGATGGACCAGCGCTTGTCCCCGGTCCAGGAAAAATAAAAGTGCCAGAATGAAGACGCACAATGCCATCGAACCGATCGCCAGGCGGGGACTTCGCCTCTTTCCAAAAGCAAGAGTTCCAAACACGATAGATTGGCAAATAAAAGCGATCATTCCGCCTCGCGAGCCTGAGAGGAAGATGGTGGTCGCCATCAAGCCTGCACAGAATCCGGCCAACGCCCGCTTCCCGCCGTGGAGCATGTCTCCCATGGCTACGACCAACGGAATGGGCGTCAGCATTTCCATGATGCCCGCGAAATGATTGTGGTTTACGTAGCTTCCGAAGATGGTGGCGCTGGGAAAGCGGGAGGTGTGAAACCAAAAGATTTTGCCGTTTGGGGTCAGCGCCTGCACCACCGCGAATAGAGCATAAACAAAGCCAAAAATGCTCATCACTTGAGCGAAGAGCCTGCGAGCGCTTTCGGTTGCGAGGCACTCTGCCGCGATGAAAAGCAGGATGCCGTAGGACACGTATTGCAAGGCTTCGTACCTGGTAACGTAACCATAGGCCGATCGGTGAAGCAGAATCTGGGCGAGAATCAATCCTAAGAAAAGAAGGGCTGGCGGGTACAACGGATTGTTCGACACCTTGACGTGCTGCGATCGGATTTGATCCGCCGTCCAGAGAAGAAATAGAGTTGCCGCACCAGCCTCGAGCGTGAAGGTGGACCACTCGTCGACCGCCCCAAAAGCCAGGACCGCAAAAATCAGAAGTCCACAGAAGCCGATCAAAATGGACCAGCCCAAAATTCCGACGTCGCGGCTCTGCCGACTTTGGAATTTCACAGGAGTCGTCGTGTCAACGACCATGTGCGGTGCTTTCAAAGGCTGATCCTCGATTTATTTTTCCACTAACTTGAGGTTGTCGATCCAAAGCTTGCCGCGGATCAAAGCGTCCGCAGGCTGGCGAACGATTCTTAATAACACCAGCTTCGCATTCGGCCCGGTGCGGAATTGTGCCTGTGCCTGACGCCACGGATTAGTCCCAAGGATGTCGTCGGTGAGTACGTAGGAAGTTTTACTATAGGGGTCGGTGATTGAAAAGCGCGGGCCACTGGCCGTATCCAATTCCTCCGCCCGATAGTCGGCGCTGAATGCGTACTCGGTGCTGGGTTTAACGGGGATGAATTGAAAAATGCCTGCATCCGGCGCGTTCATTCCATCGAAGCTGATCGAGAGTGAACGGGTTCCAGCGGAGAAATCGCTGGTGTCAATGGAGAGGGCAGCGTGCGAATTAGGCTGATACCACCAATCAAAACCCCCGTTCAGAATGTTTTCTTCAAATCCGCCATTGACGACCAGATTCTGGTGCGAGGAAAGATAGAGTTGAAGCGAGCGATTGACACTGGCCGCCTGCTGCCAGGCAGTTTCTGCCGCAGTCACTTCCTGCTTCGCGATCAGCAGGCGGAAATAGGGGAACATCGCACTAGGTGAGAACTCGCGGTTTAATGCGATGAGGTGATTCCAGACGATTTCCGCGTTAGCGACGTCCTGTTTCGAAACCAACAAACGCAAAAACGCAAGGTAGAGATCAGGCCGGGGTGCCAGCACTTGGGTCACAATCTGATCGGCATCGCCGGTAACCCGCCAGCAAAGTTGGAGAGCCGCGTCGAGCAATTCAGGGTCGTTCGCCATCACTACGCCGAAGTAGCGGAGCGCTTTGGCTTGATCACCTTGAAGCAGAAAAAAGTTGGCAGCTTCCCAGGCGACATGAGGGGTGTTGGGATCCGCCTCAACGGCGTGCTGCACGCTATCTGCCTGGTCTTGGACGCGCCCTGCGAACTGATACGCACCGGCCAAATCCAACCATGATCGTGCATCGTAAGGATTCAATTGCACGGCCGCGCGGAAAGCCGCAATAGCGTCGTCTAAGTTCACGCCCGACAACGCGAGATTGCGGCCGAGCAACTGGTGATATTCAGCGTTAGTCGGTTCCAAACGGATTGCTTTTTCAAGATGCGGAACATCAGGAACAGCGGCCACCCGGCTGGCAAAGTAAGCGCGGAAGGACAATCCAATGTACAGCGCGATCAAGATGACGCAGGCGGCCGCGAAAACAATTTTCCGAAGCACGGAACAAAGTTCCATTTGCATTGGTCCCAGCCACGCCCCACGGCCCACGCGGGCGTTCAGTTCATGCAATCATCGCGGAGGGGCGTTCCACGCGGAAATCGATGGGCATGTCGCGCAGCAACTGCAGCACGGAGTCGTCCTGCCGAGCAAATGCCACCTGCTCCAGTTCTCTCAGTTCCTGTTCAAATCTTGGCGCCTCCTGGCCCTCCAGGGCCAGCACACGCGCGAATGCCGTTGGGGCGACGTGACAGTCTTCGTACCAGAGTTGTTCATGCAACTTTTCGCCCGGTCGCACCCCGACGTACTGAATTTTTATATCTTTCTCAGGGCGCAGCCCCGACATCTCGATCAGCTTATGCGCTAAATGGGTGATGCGTAGCGGATCGCCGAGGTCGAGCGTGTAAATCGTTCCGTTGGAGGGAAGGGTCGAAGCCTGCATCACCAATTGCACGGCTTCCGGGATAGTCATAAAGTAACGCGTCATCTCCTCGTGGGTGATGGTGACAGGGCCCCCGGCTGCGATCTGGCGCAGAAATATCGGTACAACACTTCCGCGGCTTCCCACGACATTGCCAAAACGCACGCAGGCGATGTGGGTATTATGTCCTTCGGACATTGCCATGCCGCGCACCAGCAGTTCGGCCACGCGCTTGGTCGCGCCCATCACACTGGTTGGTCTCACTGCTTTATCGGTGGAGATCATCAGGAACCTTTTGGCCTCGAATTCTATGGCCAGCTCGGCAAGGTAGCGCGTTCCCATGACATTGTTGAGCACCGCTTCGCAGGGGTTTTGTTCCATGATGCCGACGTGCTTAAAGGCAGCAGCGTGAAGAACGACTTCGGGGCGGTGGAGGTCAAATATGTGCTGCAATTGATGGCGGTCGCGGATATCTCCCACGAAAGGCATAATCTGGGAAGCGGAGCCCAGTTCGGTGAGCTGGTTCTGCAATTCGAAAATTGAATTTTCGTCTCGGTCGAGTAGGATGGCCTTCTTGACGCCGAGTCTCGAGACCTGCCGGCTGATCTCAGATCCGATGGAGCCCCCCGCACCGGTAATCAGGACGACTTTGCCTTCGAATCCCTTGATGACCTCGGCATGCGGCGTATCCAGCGAGGCGTTACGGCCGTCGAGAACGTGTTCAGGGTTCAGCTTCGCGGAGATTCGGACGTCGCCCCGGAGGATGTTTGCGGCCGAAGGTAGAAGCCGTACTTCAGCGCCGAACTGCGTTGTGTCTTGCACGACCTCATCGATGCAATCGAGTTTGGCCTCGGCGATGAAGACTATATCAACTCCATAGTTCACCAGCACCTCGGGAAGGGCATCATCGCGGAGTTCGGCTACGGGGAAGCCCGCGATCCGGCGGCCGTGTAAGTGCTTATCGGGGGAAAGCAGGCCGACTAGTTCGATATCGTTCTGCAAGCTGACCTGGCGCACGCCCGAAGCCAGCGTGTCGCCGGTGCCTAATAGCACAGCCCGATGTCGAGGGGCGGTAGTGACCCTCCAATATTCGAAGCCAGCTCGACGCAGGGCGCGGAGTGTGCCCACGAGCATCAGGAAAAGTCCAAGATCGATCAGCACAATGCTGATCGGGATGGCCATGAACCAGAATGTTTTCGCCATCACGATGCGGGCGAAAAGCAGCAGCGTGCTGGGCAGCGCGGCCGCGACCGAGAGCGAAAACATGTCACGCAAATTGAAATAGCGCCAGATGCTGGCATATGCGCCCAAAATCCAAATGCAGAATGGGCGCAGCACAATGACGGCGGCCAGCCAAACCAACATGATGGAGTAGTACTTTGGCGGAACAGCACCGTCGAATCGCAACTGAAAGGCCAGAAAAAATGCCAGTCCGGCGCAAGCGCCATCTAGCAGCAACTGCGTAATGCGGTTGAACAGCAATCCGGGAACACGACTGTTCAGCGCCGCGCAGCTGCGCATGAATCGCTCGCCCTGTCTGGCAATGAAATCGTGCCTGCCGGATCGGACGACTTTGGGAATGAACGATGAGCTCATCTTTTTTGTCTGCCCCGTGGAATCACGAAATTCGAACACGCGCTCAAATTATGGCGACGCGAACGTTGATGAAAAAAACCACGCGGAGAGTGTTGCTGTTTGCATCTTTCCCGTGCCATTTTAGGCATCGATTTTTTCGGCGGTTGTTTCGGTAGTGTAATATTCACCGCCGGCTTTTGCCCCGTAGTAGTAGTAATAATGGTCCGGGGATCCCAAGTCGATGCCATTGACCACGATACCCATAACTCGGGCATTGACCTGCCAAAGCAACTCGCCAGCTCTGCGCAGCGCATCCTTGGTGGTCTTGCCCGAGCGAATCACCAGAATAATGGAATCGGCTTCCACGGAGAGAAGAACCGGATCGGTCACTGAGAGTGCGGGCGGCGTATCGATGATGACGTGGTCGTACTCGTTGCGCCACTGCGCGATCAGAGACCTCATCTTGCTTGCATCCAGCAATTCAGCCGGGTGCGGCGGTGGCGGGCCAGCCGGCAAGATGGATAGATTCGGCACTTCGGGATAAGTTCTCAGGACGGATTCGATCGGGGTTGAGCCCGTCAGCACAGTACTTAGTCCGCTTTTCCGATCGAAACCGAAGGCGCGATGCACGCCTGGTCTACGCAGATCGGCATCCACCAGCAATACTCTCGAGCCGCGCTGCGCAAGAACTATTGCGCAGTTCACGCTGGTGGTGGTTTTGCCCTCTTGTGGTAGAGGGCTGGTTACCAGCAAGACTTTTGGTGGACTGTCGAGGGCCGACAGCAGGATCGAGGTCCGCAGGGAGCGATAGCATTCGGCCGCTTCAGAATTTGGGCGTAGCTGGGCGATCAGTTCCGCACGGCCGGCGGCGTTGTCGCCGTTGGCCAGGCTCAGTTTGCCGGGTTGCGAACGTGACGTATCCGCACGCAGGAATTGCGGAACTACACCCAAAGCGGGCAATCCCGATGCCAACTCTGCCTGCTCGGGGGTACGCACGGTATTGTCGAGTGATTCAAGCAGGAAGGCCAATCCGACTCCGCCGCATAATCCCAAAATGAAGCCGATCCCTAAGTTGCGTGGAATGTCCGGGGATGTGGGAGCCAGGGGCACACGGGCTGAATCGACCATCCGGATATTGTTGGAATGCAGGCCGGCTTCCAGGCTAGCCTCTTTCAGTTTCTGTAGCAGACCTTCGTAGAGCTGACGGTTCGCATCTACATCTCGCTTTAAGATATTGAACTCGATGGCGTTCTGGTTGAGTTCATTGGCCTCGCGCTTCTGCTCTTCCATGCGGGCCAGGACCATATTCTCGCGCTGCTGAGCCGCCAGATACTCATTCTTAATCTGCGTGGCCATCCGCTTCACTTCAGCGTTAATGTCGCCATCCAGCTGATCCAGCTGATTCTTGATTTCAACCACCTTGGGATAGTTGGCGCCAAATTGAGTCTTCAGCAGAGCATATTCCTGCTTTAACGTGCTCTCTCGTTCCCGGAGATGCCCTAACATTTCGCTGGGAGAGCGGGCCATTAATTCTGGATTTCCGGTGGCTGCCAGTTCGTAGTTCGCCTCCTTCTGAATGCGGTCAGCCTCGGTCGCAGTAAGTTCCCGGCTCAACTCATCCAGCTTCGAGGTGGTCAAGTTCTGCTTCTCGTCGATGCCGACAATGCCTTTTTCACGCTGAAAGCGGATTAACTTTTCCTGGGAGGTTTCCACTTTCAGCTTCAAGTCAGCCAACTGGCGCGAGAGCCAGTCGGAGGTCTGCATGGCCGATTCGAACTTGGTCTGGTAGTTCTGCTCGATGTAAGAGCTGACAATCCCGTTCACAATGTCAGCGGCAAGTCGTGGATTCGAGTTCAAGTAGTGGATTTCGATCAGCCTGGTATTGCTTACAGTCGCAACTTTTAAGCCGTTACGAAACGTGTCGATGAGTTTGGTTTCCTCGCGAGTATCGATAGAAGGCGAAGTCGTGGGCAATTCGCCGGCCGGGGTCTGGGGCTTCTGGACTCCCGTAAAACTAGGATTATTGTCGAGCCCAAGTTTGCGAATTACTCGCATAGCCAGATTGTCGCTATGCAGAATCCTGACCTGGGTCTCCATTGCAATCGTGTAATCCTCGTCGGTAGGATTGGAAGCGTTGTCTTTGAAGGGCAACGCATCGGCGCTCTCGCGGTTGATTGCGATGCGGCCCACCGCGTCATAGATGGGAGTGGTCTTGAACGTGGCGATAGTGGTGAGAATTAAAACCACGGATGCGAAGGCGATTATCGTCCATCGCTGCTTGGTGAGGATGAGCCAGTAGTCGCGAATCGTGGTTTCGCGCTGCGGCATTGAAACATAGGTCTCGGGTCGGGCCGGAATCTGTATCGACTGATCGGCCGAATTACTCCCAGGGCCGGGTTGCCGAAGCTGCAAAGGGGTGGGTTTCATTATAGATCGGGAGACAAGGCGCCAAAAAACCGTGCAACGTGTTTTCGAATTCTAACACGCAAAAGTTTTTTCGAGGGAAGGATTCGAAACCGGAACAAACTGTGCAACAACGCGGTGGCGGAAAATCCGCAGGGCGCCGAACTTCATATGAGTTGAGCGCTGGGGAGAGTCGGACGCGCCCTTCGCGGAAATTTGAGCGAGCCGAAATGCGGTGATCTGCTAGTTATTCCCATTCACTTAAAGTGTTTCTTGAGCGATTTACTGAAGGTCAAAGAGAAAGAAAGCTGTGCCAAATTTGGGCTGGCGGATCACCGCGCCCGCAGGTTTTCGAAAAGAACGGTCGGGGCCTGGCGTAACACTGCCGCAACGCGGAGCAAACGGTAAAAACCAAAGAGAGAATCAGGAAGCCGAACCGATTGCCACTCGCGGGGTCCAGAACTAAAGGCGAAGCGGGCGGCGCTACGCATTCCATCCCATTGGCTATCGGAGAGTCGAAACAGGGACGCCCAGCGGACGGAACTTTCATTCGCTGCATCCGGTCCGTTATCTGCGAACAATTTTTTCCCGATGTCCTCGGTGATGCTCTGAACCACGTCATCTTGCTCGAGGGCTGTAAAAAACTCAGGCGGAATCTGAACTTGAAAGATATCCCGGGCCAAGGCCAGAGCCAGCAACAACATTCGTCCGGCTCGAGCTTCTTGGGCCCTTGGGCCGATGGTGGACCAATCCAGGTTTGATTGGAGGCTCAGGGAAAAGTCGGCGAGCCAACTCAGTCGCGGCCAAAGATGCTTGCCGCCATGCACAGCCAGCACCAAGGCGGTATCCTCCGCAGAGAAAGTTGGAACCGCATTCTGGCCAATGGTCACATTCCGACGGCGTTGCCAAAGCGCAGCGAAGCTGAACCGTGGTGCAAGGTGCGGCGGCGTGATCTGCCAATGCAAGTCCACGAGGACTTTGCCGTCGGAGAACTCCGATTCGCAGTCGTAACTAAGGCGGACTTCCTCCTGCTTGCGAGTAAGAGTAAAAGCGGGTTGATACCCCAGTTCGATGAGGACGTTGCGTGCGGCAGGGATGCTGGTCGGTTCGATCAGAATGTCCAGATCTGACATTTCGCGCAGCGTGACATCGCCATAGAGCAAACCCGCAAAGGCCGGGCCTTTGTAGGCTAATGCGCGGATTCCTGCGGCGCGCATGGCATTCAGAATTCTAAGCAGGGCGCCTGCCAAAAACAGGTTGCCGACATGGTGCCGGAACGACTTTTGTCGCTGGTCTTGAGGAGCCGGGAACTCCAAGGGAAAGTGCCGTTGCAAATTCCGGAAAAGCAGGGGCGAAAGGCCATGACGTTCTGCGTGCCGGCCAAGCAGGTCCCAGTCAATCCCTATCGCAATCGCGGAGCGAACTTGCTCGATCTGTTCTGCCTCCAGATTCGGTCGTGCGCAGGCTAGCAGAACCTGGTATTCGTTGGTTAACTCTCCGAGAATAGATTTCGATTTTGGCAAGAGAACCTGAAAAGCCATATTACCTGCAGGCGCCGTAGCTGAGGGAGTGATTTCGCCCGATTTTCCAACGCCCTGAATTCTTAGAAAGAATCACCGAGGACCTGAAGTCGAAAATCTATAAGCTGCTTCGCCCTTTCAAGGGTATGGTACAGTAACGGAGGTTTCTGCAAGCAAAGAGACAGTTTATGGGCGACACAGTTTCTCTTCAAACCACAGTGGTTGCGGCTTCGGAGCAGGTGTCGACACGACTTGACGATGAGACGGTGTTGCTCGAACTGAAAAAGGGCACCTATTACGGGCTGAACGATGTGGGCACGCTGGTTTGGGAGATGGTTCAGCAACCGCAGAGCATCGATGCCATATGCGTTGCGGTACTCAATGAGTACAGGGTCGAACCAGAAATCTGCCGTCGAGACGTGTTGCGGCTGATCGAAGAAATGAACGAGGCGGGATTGGTGGAGCTTCGATCCGCGGCCTGAGCCGCAACGGGTGCAATCTGCAGTGTTGCTTGTTTTTGATCCCACGCGTCCGCTACGACCTTATCCGGAACTGTGATCGTTAGCCTCTCCCCGCTGGATGTATCTCTAGACCAATCATGAGCGGAATTGCAGGCGTTTTGAACACGGACGGTGCTCCGGTTGCAAAAGATCTGCTTGGCCGCTTGGTCGAGTCTCTTCGTTTCCGCGGACCGGACGCGCAAAAACTCTGGTGCGATCGCGAGATCGGTCTCGGCTTTACGTTACTGGCAACCTCGGGAACTGGAGTGCCAGACGAACAGCCTTGCGGCACCGACGGTGTAGTTTGGATCGTCGCCGATGCGAGAATCGACGGCCGAATCGAGTTATATGACAAGCTTCGTTCAACCGGAGCCCCACCGCCTCCCGAAGCTTCCGACGCGCAGTTGATTCTGCTGGCTTACCAGTTATGGGGACCGGATTGCGTTCATCATCTCATCGGGGACTTCGCATTTGCCATCTGGGATGGGCCTCAAAAGCAATTGTTTTGCGCTCGCGATCATTTCGGGGTAAAGCCCTTTTATTACGCGAATGTGCAGGGTTCATTCGTTTTTAGCAATACCTTGGACTGTCTGCGTTTACATCCAAAGGTTTCGTCCGCCCTAAATGATCTGGCGATCAGCGATTATCTGATGTTTGGCTACAATCAAGACCCCCAAACGACAAGTTTCGAACAGATTCAGCGACTGCCGGCTGGACATTTCTTGCTGTGCTCTAACGGCAAGTTGAGAATCTCCAGATATTGGTACCTCAGGCAGACCTCAGAACTGCACTACGCCAGACGAGAGGAATATCTTGAAAATTTTCGCAGCCTGCTCAGAACAGCCGTGCGCGACCGGCTACCTCGAGGGCCTGTCGCTGTTTTCATGAGTGGTGGGTTGGATTCAAGCACCATCGCGGCCACCGCCCGCCAAGTGCTAGGCGATGACTCTCAGGCGCGGCTTCGCGGGTACTCGGTTGTCTACGATCATCTCATCCCGGACCGTGAGCGCGATTACGCCAGCAGAGTTGCGAAGTTCTGCGGCATACCGCTCACGTTTCTGGTAGCCGATGACTACCCGCTCTTCGCGCATTGGCAAGAGGGCGACCCAGGCACTTCGGAGCCCTGCGACCAACCGCTGGGTGCCCTTGATCGCGACCTCTACGCGAAAGTCGTCGCTCACGCGAGAGTCGCGTTGACTGGGGAGGGCGGCGATCCTTGTTTGGTCCCGTCTCCCGAGGCCATTGGAAACCTTCTGAAGGCTGGGAAGGTCTGGGAACTTGCCGCAGGGTATCTCCGCTGTGCTTGGTGGCAACGATCGGTGCCCAAGGTTGGGCTGAGGACCTTGATGAGAGGACGCCGGAACCGGGGCCAGGCGTCAAAGTTACCGGAATGGATCAATCCTGACCTTGCGTTGAAGCTCGATCTGGCGAACAGGGAAAAGGAACTGGAGGCGGGGATGATCTCGGCGGACCATCGCCGCCCACAGGCGTACAAAAGCCTGACGGAAATCTGGTGGACGAACTATTTCGAACTTTATGATCCTGGAAATTCGAGGTACCCGCTGGAGACGCGGCATCCGTTCTTTGATATCCGGCTGGTCAATTTTCTCTTAAGTCTGCCGACACTTCCGTGGTGCGTCGGCAAACAGATCATTCGAGAGGCGATGGCAGGGGTTCTGCCTCCGGAAATAGTCCGGCGCCGCAAGACGCCCCTGGCCGGCAACCCGATCGCGGAATTGCTGAAGCAGCCACAAGCCGCGTGGATCGATTCTTTCGAGCCGTCGCCAAAACTGCTCCATTACGTAGATCCTTCGCGCATCCCTCGCTTGGTGGGTAAAGAAAAGTTCTCCCCGGAAACGTGGGTTCATTTGCGCCCTCTGAGCCTCAATCATTGGTTGCGAACCCAAGCCATGCTGGGGTATAAAGGTCGAATCTAGGGATGGGTCCACTCTTATGGAACACGCCGACGAGCACCTTTCGACAAAAAAGAGGAAGTTGTATGAGGCGCCAAAACTCATCCGGTATGGTGAATTGACTGAAGTGACCCGGAATCTTGGTGGCGGGACCAAGAACGACCATGCAGGGGGGAATACGAAAACCTAGAAGTGCGGGTTGTTCGTCATGCATCTCCAATATTATCTTTGCAATATGCGATTTTGACCGACTAACACTTCGAGTATTACGATCGGAAATTAAGAGTGGGCTTCGATACCGTTGGTGGTACTTCCATACAGCGGCCAAGAAAAAAAGATATGTTTCGTCCCCTATGGGGATTTGATGGAAGTGACCCATTTGCTTCCCGATTTGCAGGGAAATGACAATGCTGCTCATGGTCCTTCAAGAACTGTATAGAGCGTTCCTGTTTCTTCATGGGCGACACTGATTCCTTCTCTCCGATTTATTTGGTTTGCGGCCTGCGCGTTCGATCCGACAGGCGTATCCCCGACCTCTTACCCGTAGATCCTGGTCCAGTTGACGTCGCAGTACAGTTTCTAGGGCACAGCCAGTCAGAGCTGTTCGACGGCGAGCGCACCCTTCGTTATGCGAGCAGGGCACTGACCGAGAGCGGGGAATCGACCGTACGATTGTGGCAAATCTCCTCCCCGATATCGCTGTATCAACTGACCTATGCAGACGGCACGCAATTCGTAATTGACGAACCGGGATCAAAGGTATGGGCCACGTGGGGGGCGGGATCCACTTTTGAAGACACCCTCACGTATTTCTTAGGCCCAGTGCTGGGATTCGTTTTACGGCTGCGAGGGGTGACCTGTCTTCATTCCAGTGCGGTAGCTGTCGATGACGTCGCAATTGCTTTGACCGGTACGAGCGGAGCCGGGAAGTCCACGATGGCAGCGCAGTTTTCTTCCATGGGCTATCCCGTTCTTTCCGATGACATCACAACCCTGGGGGGGTCTGCAGCTTCCTTTGTGGTTCAGCCGTCAACCGGCCGCCTGCGTCTATGGCCTTCCTCGGTGGAGCACCTCTATGGTCATGCACACGCTCTGCCCCGGCTGACACCCTCGTGGGAGAAACAATATCTGGATTTGCGAACTGGCGGACGGCGTTTTCAATCCGCGCCTCTGCCGCTGGGTGCAATTTACGTTCTCAATCAAGGGCAAGAATCAGCCGACGAAATTTCGGAAATAACCGGCTCGGCAGCGATGATGCAACTGCTCGGCAATGTTTATGTCAATTACCTCTTGGAAGAAGACTTTCGGCAAAGAGACTTCGTTCGAATTGCAAAACTGGTGAATGCGGTTCCAGTGCGAAAGGTGAACTTGCGGCACAATTTCGAAATGCTGGCGCAAACCTGCCGCGCAATCGCGTGCGACTTCCGTCGCATCCGGAACCGTCGACCGATCCAGAACAGTCCCTCCACCTCTATGTTTGTTTCGTGTGTGGAGTGACGGCTCCAGAATGTACAACATCCTCAACTATGGCAGCATGGTGGCCGACGCAGTTCGCGTGAATGCGTATGTGGCTGCACTGCGGCGGGTGGTGACACCCGATTCCGTTGTTCTGGACATGGGGACAGGGATGGGATTTTTTGCGGTTTTGGCCTGCCAGATGGGAGCCCGGAGTGTAATTGCGATTGAGCCGGACAACGTCATTGAGATCGCGCGCAAAGTCGCCGCCGCGAACCGCTGTGCGGACAAAATCAGGTTTGTTCACGATTTCTCTCTCCGAGCGGAACTGGCGGAGCGCGCCAATATCATCATCTCGGATCTGCGTGGTGTATTGCCTTGGTTCGAGAAGCATCTGCCGGCACTCATCGATGCCCGGAAAAGGTTGCTTGCCCCGGAAGGCACGCTGATACCGGCCCGCGACCTGGTTTGGGCCGCGTTGGTCGAGGCACCCGACCTGTATGCTTCCTATCTTGATCCGTGGTGTTTAAAGCCTAGTGGAGTGGATTTGGCGGCGGCACGCACCTTCGCAGTGAACCATTGGACCAAAGGCCGTCCCTGCCGGGCTTCCCAGTTTCTTGGTTCGCCGCAGCTGTGGACCACTCTGGATTATGCCGTTATCGAGGACGTGAATGTTTCGTCCACAGTTTCCTGGACATTGCCGAGGTCCGGTTTAGCTCATGGAATTCTGCTCTGGTTTGATGCCGAACTTGGTGACGGAATCAAATTTTCGAATCATCCGGCGGAGCCTCAGCTGATTTATGGCAATGCCTTTTTCCCGCTTTCGACGCCGCTCGAACTCAGTGCCGGAGACGTCGTATCCGTTGACCTGCGCGCTACACTTGTCAACGCGGATTATGTCTGGGCGTGGAAAACTACCGTTTCGGCCGGTGACCCGCCCCGGGCGAAATTGGAGTTGAACCAATCCACATTCTTGGGCTGCCCGCTTTCCCGTGACCAAGTAGCGAGTCGCTCGGAAGATTTCATTTCCAGCCTGAGTGAAGAGGGACTGATCGATAGAACGGTGCTCGATTTGATGGATGGCCAAAAGACGCTGGGACAGATAGCGGAACGGCTGCGGGAAAAGTTTCCGTCCAGGTTTTTTACCGCACACGAGGCATTGGCCAAAGTCAGCGAAATGTCCGATCGCTACAGCCGACCCCGTAATCCGTCGGCGTAGTGCTGCGTGAAGTTCGAGGCCGTGTCTCAGCGTTGGCCTATATTGCCGGAAAGCTGGGCACTATGCGGACGTAGCGGTCGGCGACGTCTTCCGAATCGTTGATGATGCGATCACCACACTGTACCCATGCGTGAGCATCGATGTCGTGCTGGTCTTTACGCACACCGATGTGAACGGTAGCGTCAATTCCTTCCAGGCGCAACAGCCAGTAAAGCGCAACGGACCGCCCCAGACACTTCATTGGAAGTGGGCAGCGCCTAGCCAGGGCACTCAAAATCTGCGGGTAGCTGCTGAGTTCCTCGAGAACGCGTCTCTTTTGATCGACTCGAGTGAAGTGCTGAATGCAGCTGAGTAGCCTTTGGAACCCCAACAACTCGAGCCCGGCATAGGTCATCGGCAGAATAAAGACGGCTCGCAGGAGGAGCCATTTCTGATCCGAAGATAGCCGCAAGACTTGTCGGAAGGGCTGAGACATCCAGCTAATCTTCGCACGAGGCGCTGCGCTCCGCACAGAAAATAATCGTAGGGAGGGGCTGCTCACAATCATGCGGTCCATCCGGCTTACAGACAATACCGGATAGCTTCGCACATCAACGACCAGTAGCGTCTTTGGTATGTGTCAGCGGGGCACGCGTATGAGTACAACACGCCTGTCAACTTAGAAATGGAGCAATGTCAATGACGGCTGCAGACGTTCTGATCGAAACCTTGATCGACTGGGGCGTGGATGTCATTTTTGGATTGCCGGGGGACGGCATTAACGGCCTCATGGAATCCCTACGCACCCATGCAAAGCAAATTCGGTTCGTGCAAGTGCGGCACGAAGAGTCTGCTGCGTTCATGGCGTGCGGCTATGCCAAGTTCACCGGAAAGCTCGGAGTGTGCCTGGCGACCTCGGGCCCTGGCGGAATCCATTTGCTGAACGGTTTGTACGACGCCAAGATGGATGGGCAGCCTGTATTGGCGATCACTGGTTTGCAGTTTCACGATCTGATTGGAACCTGCACGCAGCAGGACGTCGCGCTCGATCGTCTTTATATGGACGTTGCTGCCTACAACGAGCGCATCATGGGACCAAATCACGTCGAAAACGTGGTCGATCTCGCCGTGCGAATTGCTCTTTCTTATCGCACCGTGAGCCACGTTACCTTTCCGGTCGACTTTCAGGAGATGGAGATTAAGAAACGCGAGCGGTCGAAGCGTAACATTCCACACCATACCTCGCGCGCGGAAGCTGAGGGCGCCATGCTGGCCGATCCAGCGGACCTTGACCGTGCGGCGGAGATTCTGAATGCTGGGAAGAAAGTTGCGATTCTCGCAGGTCGCGGCGCACTACACGCGACCGTTGAACTGGAACAGGCTGCGGAGATGCTGGGCGCGCCGATCGTAAAGGCGCTACTCGGCCGGGATGCTGTCCCCGACGATAGCGTCTACACCACCGGCACCATAGGTTTGCTGGGCACACGGCCCTCGCAGGAAACGATGGAGAATTGCGACACCTTGCTCATGGTCGGAACGTCTTTTCCGTATCTTGAGTACCTGCCAAAGCCCGGGGATGCCAAGGGCGTTCAAATTGAGCTTGACCCGAAAAGGATCGGTCTGCGTTTTCCCGTCGATGTGGGTTTAGTCGGCGACAGCCGTCGCGTGCTTCGGGAGTTGCTGCCGCGTCTCAAGCGCAAAGAACACCGGAGCTTTCTGGAGAAGGCGCAAAAGGGAATGGAGGATTGGCGCAAGGTGATGAAGGAACGCGCCAGCCGTCGGGACAAGCCGATGAAGCCGCAGGTGATCGCCCACGAACTCGGGAAAAGATTAGGGAACAACGCAATTGTCAGCTGCGACAGTGGGACTATTACGACCTGGTGGGCCCGCCATATTCCTGTCATGCCGGGCCAGATGCATAGCGTTTCCGGGAACCTGGCCAGCATGGCGTGCGGGCTGCCATACGCCATCGCGGCGCAGATCGCTTATCCCAACCGACAGTGTGTTGCATTCGTCGGGGATGGCGGATTCTCTATGCTGATGGCTGAATTTGCTACCGCGGTTAAATATCAACTGCCGATCAAAGTGGTCATCGTCAAGAACGGCACTCTAGGTCAGATCAAGTGGGAGCAGATGGTCTTTCTCGGCAATCCCGAGTTTGGCGTGGATTTGCATCCCATCGATTTCGCCGCGGTTGCCAGAGCGTGCGGAGGGGAGGGCTTTACCGCGGAAGATCCGGCCGATTGCGGACGGGTCGTCGAAGAGTTTCTGAACGTGCCCGGGCCTGCGATTTTGCAGGCCGTCGTCGATCCGTTGGAGCCGCCTCTGCCGGCGAAAGTGACCGCCGATCAAGCTTTGAAATTCGCCGAATCGCTGGTGCGCGGGGAGCCCAACCGCAGCAAAATTGCGCTGACAGCAATTTCCGACAAGGTGCGGGAGCTGGTTTAGCGAAATTGTTAAGGTCAGTGCGGATGAGCTGGGCTGGCGTTCGGCTTCGGGGGCGACAACCGCCGATACGCGTTTCACATCCAAGGTCCCATGCATGGACCGCCTCAGGAGCAGCCTGTACCGGAAACGTCGTCGGGACCCATCACGATTCCCGAGGAACAGGAGTTATTGTTTCGGGAAATTCTTGAACTCCTGGAGAAGAAGCGTATCCGCTTTGCCGTGGCCGGCGCATTTGCTCTGCGCGAGCATACTGGCATTTGCCGTGATACCAAAGACCTCGATCTGTTTCTGACGCCTGAAAATGCCGCGATTGCCCTGAAACATCTGCGGGAGAAAGGATTCGAGTGCGAGGTGCGCGATCCGGTTTGGCTGTTCAAGGCGCACCGGGACGGCTTTTTTGTCGACCTGATTACCGGCATGAGCAATGCCGCAATCGTGGTCGACGACTCCTGGATCGAACGTGCCAGCCCCGCCGTGGTGCAGGGCATTACCACCAGGGTACTGGCCGCGGAAGAATTGGTGGCGTCAAAATTATTTATCGCCCGCAGGGAACGATTCGACGGGGCCGACATTGCCCACGTTATCTATGGAACGCAGGGGAAGCTGGACTGGCAACGGATTGTCAAGCTGATCGGAGAGCATTGGGAGATGCTGTTGTGGGCGCTGGTTTTGTTTCGATATTCGTATCCCGCGCAGACGCAATATGTTCCCCAAGAGGTATGGACCGCATTGGTCTCGCGCTTTCACGACGTCGTTTCGCACCAGGATCCGGCTGCCAAATTTCGCGGCAGTCTGGTGGACGAGAAGCAGTTTGCCATCGATGTGAATGAATGGAGCCTGGAAAATCTGATGGAGGAATACCGCGACCGCCGCTTGAAGAGCCTCGCGGACGTGCTTCCCCGAAATTTATGAGAATCGCAGCCACTGCCGACTTGCATTTCTCCGCCTCGCGCCACAATGCGCTGCACGATCAGTTAAGTCGCGTGCGCGATGAGGCTGACGTGTTGGTACTGGCCGGGGACCTGACTAATTACGGCCAGCCCGACGAAATGGATCCGTTACTAAACGTGGTGGTGCGCTCGCGAGTTCCGACCATCGCGGTGTTGGGCAATCACGATTACGAAAGCGGCAGGCAGGCGGAATTGATGCGCATGATGACGGCGGCCGGCATCAAAGTGCTGGATGGAACCGCATATGAGCGGGACGGCGTGGGATTTGCGGGCACCAAGGGGTTCGTTGGAGGCTTTGGACGCGGCATGCTCACCGCCTTTGGTGAACCCGAGATCAAACAGTTCGTGCAAGCCTCTATTGATGAAGCGTTAAAGTTGGAACGGGCGATGGCTCAACTTAGGACGCCCAAGCGGGTGGTGGTAGTGCATTATTCGCCGATTGCCGCCACCGTCCAGGGCGAGGCCGCAGAAATATTTCCCTTTCTCGGTACGACCCGCCTCGCAGAGGTCGTTGATCGTCATGGTGCCGACCTTGTTTTACACGGGCACGCACATCACGGACAGTTGGAGGGGAAGACGATTGGCGGCAGCCCGGTTTATAACGTCGCAATCACTTTACTGCAGGCACAGGACGCATCTGCAGCCTATCGAATTTTCAACATTTAACCACCGGGACTTATCGGTTCCTGAAAGCCCACAGCGAAATATTCCGAGGCTTATCTACTGCATAACCCGGATAGCGGCAGGGGATGATCTCCTGCAAACTCGATATTGCGAGCAAAGGTCAGTCACTCTCGGATCCGTCCCTGATTCAGTCCACGAACCATGTCATCCATCGAAGCTGTAACCAAAGAGACGCGCTTGGGCGCGCACCGGAAAGCAGATGGGTGTTGGAATTTTCTCGTCTGGGCTCCGCGCGCCCGCGCTGTGAGCCTTCATCTTCTGCAGGGGAGCGCAGGGCTGGTGGCGATGGAACCGCTCGCCGACGGATACTACCTTGCGACGGTGAAGACCCTCGAACAAGGCTCCAAGTATTTCTACCGCCTTGAGGGGGGGCGCGAGTTGCCCGATCCCGCATCGCGATTTCAAGCTCAGGGTGTGCATGGTCCGTCCCAGGCCGTCGATCTCCAGGCTTTCCCGTGGACTGACTCAGCCTGGAAAGGGCTAGCACTGGAGCGCAGCGTTTTTTACGAACTACATGTGGGGACCTACACTCCAGAAGGAACGTTCGATGCCATCATCGGGCGCCTGCCGGAACTGGTTCGGCTGGGCGTCACCACAATTGAACTCATGCCCGTCGCCCAGTTTCCTGGCGCGCGAAACTGGGGCTATGACGGTGTATACCTTTTCGCGCCACAGAACACCTACGGCGGCCCGGCGTCGCTTCAGCGATTGGTAAATGCGGCTCACCACCATGGCTTAGCGATCGCGCTCGATGTGGTTTACAACCATCTCGGCCCGGAAGGCAACTACCTTAATGCCTTCGGCCCGTACTTTACCGACCGGTATCAAACTCCTTGGGGTCAGGCCATCAATTTTGACGGTTCAGGAAGCGACGAAGTGAGAAGGTTCTTCATCGAAAACGCCTTGTATTGGTTGGAGGACTATCACTTCGATGCGTTGCGTTTGGATGCGGTGCATGGAATCTTCGATTTCGGCGCCCGTCATTTGCTGGCGGAACTCAAGTCTGAAACTACAAAGTTGTCGCAACGGTTGGGACGACCGATTCACCTCATCGCGGAAAGCGATTTGAACGATGCGCGTCTGCTGCATCACCCGGAACGAGGCGGATACGATTTGGATGCGCAGTGGAGCGACGATTTTCATCATTCAGTGCATACGTTGCTGACCGGCGAAAATCAAGGATACTATGCAGACTTTGAAGGCATTGCGCCCCTGTCCGCGACTTTAAGCGATGGCTGGTATTACAGCGGACAATACTCGAAACACCGCAACCGGCGTCACGGCAATTCCGCGCGCGGCATCTCACCTGCAAAATTTGTGGTCTGCAACCAGAATCATGACCAGGTCGGCAACCGGGCAGCCGGCGAACGCTTGGCCAATTTGGTCAGTTTCGAAGCGCAGAAACTTGCTGCCGGAGTCACGCTGCTTTCCCCCTTCGTGCCCCTGTTGTTTATGGGCGAGGAGTATGGCGAGACTGCGCCTTTCCAATACTTCACCAGCCACGGTGATCCCGAGCTGGTGGAGGCTGTACGTCGCGGGCGCCGCGACGAGTTCGCTGCATTTGGCTGGAAAGGCACGGTGCCCGATCCGCAGGATGAGTCGACATTTTTGCGGTCGCATCTCGACCACTCCCTCCAGGAGAAGGAACCACACAGCGTGCTTTTTAGTTTCTACCAGCAACTGATCCGTATCCGCGAGGAACAAGAATTGGGAAGCCATACTCCGCGCACCGCGCGCGAGCTGGGAGGCTGCGCTCTGCTGATATCGCGCGAGCAGCCGTCCGGCGCAGTGGCGATGATTTTCAACTTTGCCGAATTTCCAGCGACCTTGAACCTGCCGGACCTGGCCGGAGAATGGAATCAGCTGATTAACTCAGCTGAAGCACGTTGGAAAGGGCCAGAAACGACTCGCGCGGACGAGACAAAACTTTCAAGGGACGATGAAATACGGCTTTCTCCGCACTCGTTCCTCGTCCTTAAACGAATTCAACGCATTATGGAGGCGGTGTGAAATACGTTTGCATTCATGGGCATTTCTACCAGCCCCCTCGCGAGAATCCTTATCTGGAAGCGATCGAGTTGCAGGACTCGGCTTACCCTTATCACGACTGGAACGAGCGGATTACGGCCGAGTGCTATGCTCCCAACGCCGCGTCGCGAATTGTGGATTCCGAGAATCGCATTCTCAAACTGCTGAACAATTACGCCCAGATTAGCTTTAACGTTGGCCCGACTCTATTGTCTTGGATGAAAGAGCAGGCTCCAAGGGTCTACCAAGCGATTCTGGAAGCGGATCAATCCAGCGCCCAGCGTTTTTCCGGACACGGCTCCGCCTTGGCGCAGGGCTACAACCATATGATCCTGCCCCTGGCTAATCGCCGAGACAAAGTGACGCAAGTCAAGTGGGGGATACGCGATTTTGAGAGTCGCTTCGGAAGAAAGCCGGAGGGTATGTGGTTGCCGGAAACAGCCGTGGACACCGAAACCCTGGAAGTCCTCGCCGAGAACGGAATTCAATTCACAATTTTGGCGCCACGGCAGGCACAACGCATCCGGGCGAAGAACAGCTCCAAGTTCGAAGATGTGAGCGGCGCTCGCATTGACCCAGCCCGCGCTTATCTTGCGGAACTGCCCTCGAAAAAGCGGATTAATTTGTTTTTCTATGACGGGCCAATCTCTCAGGGCGTTGCCTTCGAGGGCTTGTTGAACGATGGAAAAAGATTTGCCGACCGGTTGATGAGCGGCTTTTCAGATTCGCGACAAGGTCCGCAGTTGGTTCACATCGCTACCGACGGCGAAAGTTACGGCCACCATCATCATTATGGCGAGATGGCCTTGAGTTTCGCTCTCGACGAAATCGAACGGCAAGGAATCGCCAAACTGACTAACTACGGCGAGTTTCTGCAGAAGCATCCGCCGAAACATTTCGTGGAGATCGTCGAAACCAGTTCCTGGAGCTGCGTCCACGGGGTGGAGCGCTGGCGTAGCGATTGTGGATGCAATAC
>DASSRO010000018.1:0-2576 GCA_035701745.1 Candidatus Sulfotelmatobacter sp.
GGCGCGGAAAACTAATTCATCCCGTTTTTTTAATCCTTCAATTGTGAGCGCCAGGCCGCCCAGTTGGTCTTCGCGATAAGGATCGGCGCCAGCGATGTAGCAGATTAAATCTGGCGTGAATTGACGCAAGCCGGAGCTGAGCGCGTTGTCGAGCCAGGCGAGATAATCGTCATCGGTGATTCCGTCCGGCAGATCAACATCGATCGAAGATGGTGGTTTCCATACCGGATAATTATTCTCCTGATGAAGTGAAATCGTGAACACGTCGCCGGCATGGGCGCCGCGCATGAGCGGCTTTCTTCCGAGCACCGCGGGCGCACTCGACGGCAAAGGCTCGCTTATTGTGCGGGTACCGGCAAAAATGGCCGCTGTTCCGTTTCCGTGGTGGACGTCACAGTCGACCGTCATCGCAGTACGAATTTTGCTGTCGTGCTGCATGCGGCGAATGGCGACCGCCACGTCGTGAATCATGCAGAAGCCTTCGCCATGATCGGGAAAGGCGTGGTGAAAACCGCCGCCGACATTTACCGCAACGCCATCCTTGACCGCATATTGTGCTGCAAGAATCGAGCCTCCGGCTGCGAGCCAAAAGGCGTTTACCAGCTCCGGCGAATACGGAATCTCGAGCTCTAATTCCTCCCGTGCCGAGAGAGTGCCCGTCTTTAGTTTCTGCACGTACTGCGGAGTGTGCACGAGCAGGATGTCCTGGTCAGACGCGGGCTGAGGAGTGATGAAATCTTCGGAAGCAGCGACGCCGGTTTCTAGTAAGCGACGATGCACAAGGCGATACTTCTCCGCCGGGAAAACATGCTGGCCGATAGGTAAATAGTATTCATCGCTATAGATGAGTTTGAAAGGGAGCATCAGCGCTTTTTCGCGGGCGGGGCGGGTGGAAATGGCCGCCGAATCGGAACAATGGCGCCGCGCGCAGGATCGGTGGCCGCATGGGCGCGCGAGAGCACCTCTTCCTGAATGTATTTCACGAAATCCTGAATCTGGCGCTGCATCTCTTCCATTCGCTCGCGCATTTGCAGGATGATGGCGATCCCACTGATGTTTACGCCCAAATCGCGCGCGAGGTTCAGGATGAACTCCAGCCGCAGCAAGTCTTCGTCGGTGTAGAGGCGCGTGTTGCCTTCGGTGCGCGAAGGCTTGAGTAGGCCTTCACGCTCGTACAGTCGCAGCGTCTGCGGATGGATTCCATACATCTCCGCGACGGCGGAGATCATATAAGCGCCTTTGGAGCGGCGTTTGGTCACAGTGAGAGTTTACAACATAACCACAGCGAACACGGAGTTCACGGAGGAATGCCACAGAGGAACACGAACCGGAAGGTCTCCTCTGTGTTTTGCCTATGTGAGACTCTGTGCTCTCTGTGATTGAACAGTTAAGCTGCCGGCTCTGCGCTTTCACGGGTTACCCAACCCGCGGGTTTTAGCAGTTGCTTCACTACATACGCGACCACGCCGGCGCCGATAAGGATCGCGCCGAACGTAAATGAACTCATGCCCCAGACTTGTTCGTTTTCGCTGCGGACCAAATCGAAGCCGAGCAGGAGCACAGGACAAATACCGACCGCGATTGCGCCAAACATCCCGCCAGGAACGCGGAATGGACGATTCAGGCGAGGTTCGCGAATCCGGAGCACGACTAGAGCCAGGAACTCCAGAGCGAGGCTGATCCCGTAGATAAAGATATCGATTGTAACCAGCCGCTCGAAGCCGAGATTAAGGCAGGCTGCCCATCCGGTTGCGAGAGCGACGATGGCCACCCAAGGCGCGCGGCGACGGTTCAGTTTGCCGAAAATTTTGGGCAGCATGCCATCCTGTGCCATCGCGAGAGGCAGGCGAGAGTAGCTCATGACCAGCGCATTGAACATACCGAAGGCGCTGAACATGCCTCCGACGACCAGGCCGATGCGCAGCGCTGGCCCGCCGAGCAGGCCCGCAATGTCAGCCCACGAACCGGTTTCCCATGCGCCAGCGGGAAGGCGCGTCATCCAAACCGCCGCGACCGGAATGATGTAGCTTGCCGCGACGATGGCGACGGCCGCGAGCATTGCTCGTGGATACGTCCGCTGGGGACGTTCGACTTCGGTAGCAATGGTCGAGGCGTTGTCCCAACCCATGTAGTTCCACATACAGATGAGCAGGCCGCCAATCAAATCAACTTTGGAAGTGGTGGGTGCGGTCACCGCATGGAACAGAGCACCGTACTTAAGCGGCGAGAGCAGCACAACCAGAAGAAACGGCGAGGACAACGCAAAGAACAGCCACAGCGATGTCGTCGAGACAACTTTGACTCCAGCAATGTTCAGCAGCGAGCAAATGATGACTACGGCTAATCCGACCATCACGCCGCGATGATTCACGGCGAACCAGGGAAACAGACGCGTCAGATAGGCGACGAACAGAGTCGGATATATCGCCATGTCGAAGATCGAAGCAGCGAGTGAGAGCCAGGCTTCTTGGAATCCCCAGAAGTTACCCATCGCACGGCGGACCCAGGCGTAGTAACCACCTTCGAAGGGCAGCGTGCTTGAGAGCTCGCCGAGCATGAATGCGGTCGGCAGGCTC
>DASSRO010000019.1:0-2686 GCA_035701745.1 Candidatus Sulfotelmatobacter sp.
GTAGCGGCGGACGCATTCGTCCGCCCGGCTTCATCAAGAAATATCCGCCAAGCGGCCGCGCTTCGCGCTGGGCCGGACGGGCGAATGCGCCCGTCCCTACGCCTGTATTATTTCTTCTCCTTCTTCTCAGCCTTCTCGGGCTTCTCCGCCTTCTCGCCCTTCCCGGCCTCGCCCTCTTCCTCAGTCTCCTGCTTGCCCTTCTTGATAACTTCGGGCTCGGCCGGGGCAGCCGCTTCCGCTGCCGTCGCCTCCGGAGTGGCCACAACTTCTTCCTTCACCGAGGTGACGTGAGCCACAGGCTGGTTGTCGTCGGTAATGAACTTGATCTTTTCCGAGTGCGGCAGCTCCGAAACGCGCAGCACCTTGCCAAATGTGAGATGGCTGACGTCGGCGTCGATGTGGCTTGGAATATCTCCAGGCAAGCACTCGATCTCGACCTCGCGCAGCATCTGCTCCATGATGCCGCCTTCCTGCTTCACGCCCGCCGATTCGCCGACCAGAAAAATGGGCACGCTGACCCGCAGTACCTTGTCGAGCGCGATGCGCTTCAGGTCGATGTGCAGCAGTTTGCCTTTGATGGGCTCGTACTGCCAGTCGACGATCATGGCCTTGGCGCGCTCTCCGCCGCTCAGGGCCAGGTCGAAAATCGTGTTGTGACCCGTTTCCGAATTCAGAATACGCATCACGTGCCGCGGATCTACGCTGATGGGCAGCGAATCTTTACCCGCGCCGTAGACCACAGCGGGAATCTTTCCGTCGCGCCGCACCCGGCGGGCATGATTCTTGGTTCCCGCCTCTCGCGGTTGCGCTTCGAGTGTGTTTTGTTCTATTGCAGTCGCCATAAATTTCAATTCCCTTTAAGTGTTGTCATTCCGACCGGAGCCGGAGCATCGCGACGGCGCAGTGGAGGAACCTGCTTTTTGCCGCCACTTGCAAAATTCTTACCATCTCTTACGTAAACAGCTTGCTGACCGAAGTCTCTTCGTGATTGGCTTGAATCGCCCGGCCAATCAATCCCGCAATCGAGAGGACGCTAATCTTCCCTCCCTTTTGAGTTCTTGCCGCATCCGCTTCGGCAGTCAGCGGAATCGTGTTCGTTACCACAACTTCCTTGATAACCGAGTTGGTGATGTTCTCCACCGCCGGCCCCGACAGCACCGCGTGCGACGCACAGGCGTACACCGAAGTCGCTCCGTTTTCCATCAAGGCTTCCGCGGTCTTTACCAGCGTTCCAGCCGTATCGATCAAGTCGTCGATGATCAAGCACGTCCGCCCGTTGACGTCGCCAATCACGTGCATAACTTCTGCGACGTTAATCTCGACGCGGCGTTTGTCGACGATAGCCAGCGCCGCATCGACCTTCTTCGCGAAAAATCGGGCCCGCTCCACGCCGCCTGCATCGGGCGAAACCACCGTCAAATTCGGCAGGGCCAGCTTTCGGAAGTGATCCACCAGCACCGGAGACGCGAACAGGTGATCCACCGGAATATTGAAAAAACCCTGCAGCTGCGGCGTATGCAAATCCACAATCAGCGCCCGGTGCGTGCCGGCGGTCGTCAGCAGGTCGGCCACCAGCTTCGATGAAATCGGGCTGCGCGGCTTGTCCTTGCGATCCTGGCGGGCGTACCCGAAGTAGGGCATCACTGCCGTAATGCGCCGCGCCGAAGCCCGCTTCAGCGCATCGATCATCAACAGCAACTCCATCAAGTGCTCGTCAACCGGACGGCACGTCGGCTGCATCACGAATACGTCTGCGCCGCGCACGTTCTCCTGGATCTGGACGTAACACTCGCCGTCGCGAAAGCGGATCACCTGCGCCTGACCGCGGTGCATGCCGAGAAAGCTGCAAACCTCGTCAGCCAACGGCTCGTTGGCCGTGCCGCTGAAAATCTTGAATTTCTCGTCCGTTCGCGGACGCGGCCTCCGGTCGAGCTTTTCGTCAGTCACAGGCGGACTCTTCTTCTCAGCGGTCTTCTCGCTCGGCGTCACCAAAGTAGCCATAGTTTTTAAGCTCTCAGCCGTCAGCTTTCAGCCCTCAGCCAAACCGCCATTCCTAGCCTCTCGTGTCTAAGCTGAGAGCTGATAGCTGATAGCTGTTGTTCTGGCTGGGCCGCTAGGATTCGAACCTAGACAAAGTGCTCCAAAGGCACTTGACCTACCATTAGTCGACGGCCCAGTAAGCCATTGTTGATCGTCTAATTGCGGATTGTTGATCGAACCCCAAAACCCCGGGGGTGCCTCTTAGATTTTCAATCAACAATCAAAAATCAACAATCAAAAATTTGCCCCGGCTCATGTGGCGACGGCCGCCTCGACCGTCCAAGCGAAGGCGAAGCCGAGCGTCCGCGAGCACGACCCTGGCGGTCACCCAACGATAATCCGCTTCCAGTAAGCCCGCCGCGGCAATGTGGCAGTCGCCTGCGCCGTCCAACCCTGTTTTCGCAGTTTGGCTGCCGCCTGCGCAGCCGTCCTCCGCGAGATGAAAAGTCCGTACAAAGTAGATCCGGAACCCGACAAGGACGCGTACCTCGCGCCTGCGCGCAATAGCGCACGCTTGCCATCACTCAGCTCGGGATGTTCAGGAAAGACGACCTCTTCGAAGTCGTTCTTGATCCCGGCCCGGACAAGCGCGAGAATGTGATTCTCGGCCCGGCCCCTTCGAGAAGGAGCACCGGAGTAAGGTTCA
>DASSRO010000020.1:0-2561 GCA_035701745.1 Candidatus Sulfotelmatobacter sp.
CATCGTCGACGAGCTTCGCGTCGGTTGGGGGAGTAGTGTGCTCCTGGAGCACGTCTCGTTTCAAGTCGAGCGAGGGAAGATTTTTATTATCCTCGGCGGATCGGGATGCGGGAAAAGCTCACTCTTGAGACATTTGATCGGGCTTGAACAAGCCCAGGCCGGGCGAATTGACATCGATGGCGTTGGCGATCCTTACCTGCATGAGGAAGCGCCGCCCTTCGGAGTGCTCTTTCAGTCGGGTGCACTTTTAAGCTCCCTGACGCTCGCGGAGAACCTCGCGCTCCCCTTGACCAGATGGACCGCGTTGAGCCGCGCGACAGTGCGGGATCTTGTTCAGGCCAAGCTCGAACTGGTCGGGCTTGGCCCGTTCGCCGAGCATCTACCGGGCGAGATCTCGGGCGGCATGAAGAAGCGCGCTGGGATTGCCCGGGCCTTGATGCTCGAGGCCGATCTCCTGTTCTTCGACGAGCCATCCGCCGGGCTCGACCCGATTTCGGGAGTCGAGCTTGACCACCTCATTCTCATGCTCAGCCGTGATCTAGGCATCACGATGGTCATAGTGACGCACGAACTGGCGAGCATTTTTCTCGTGGGCGATCACTGCATCGTACTGGACAAAGTCGCGAAAGGGATCGTCGCTGAGGGCGACCCACGAAAACTGCGCGACGAATCGAAGATCTCATTCGTACACAATTTCTTTACGCGATCGGCGCCCGGCGTGCCCGCCGATCCAGGAGGGTAACCCTATGCCGGTCGAAAAAACATATGGAAGATTGGGCCTCTTCATCGTAGTGACACTCGTGGTGGTCCTGGTAACGGCGGTTTTCTTCATTCAACGCCTGAAGCACCAGGCCGCAATCGCCATGGTCACCTACACCACGGAAAATGTCTTCGGCCTGGACGTTTCCAGCGCTGTTCGGCTCAGGGGCGTGCCCGTCGGCCGCGTGACAGAAATCCGCGCGGACCCAATGGGGCAGATGGTCGAAATTGACTTCGAGCTGTACCTGCAGCGCCTGAACACCATTGGCCTGGACGTCAAGCGGCTCCGGACGATTACCGATTTCAGAAGCATGTCCCCCAACCTTCGTGCCCAGATCATGGGTAACCCCATGACGGGTCAGGCGTACCTGTTGCTCAATCGGATGGAGAACCCCCCACCGGCGATGGAACTGAATTTCAAACCGACTCGGGCCTACGTTCCCTCGGCGCCCTCGCCGATTACGATGATTCAAGATCGGCTGCCTGAACTCCTTGATCGTGCTGACACGACGTTCCAAACCCTTACTGAGGTAGTCGCCCGGATGCCATCGACTCTCGAACGAAGCGACCGCTTCCTCCGCAAACTTGAGGGCACCATCCATGAGAGCGATCTGCCAGCGCTAAGCGCGGACACGCGGAAATTCTATGCCAGGACAAGTTCCCAGATCGAACAGATGAGAGCGGAGTTAAACGGAGTGATCGGACCACAGGGAACACTGGTCAAGTTGTCTGAGGAAGCGCGGTCCGCCGTCAGGGCGGCCGATCTTCCGGCTACGGCTCAATCGGCGCGCGAAGCAGCGGACAATTCCAGGCTTGCGACCGATGATCTGCGGCGCTCACTGCCGACTCTTCGGGATTCAGTGGAACGGTTGCGCGACCTCACGCGCGCAATCGAGGAACAACCCGAGTCAGTTGTCTACGGGCAACGAACCCAAGAAAAGAAACCCCAATGAAGCGTATCTCGAGGTCGGTCGCCTATCTTCTCCTGGGGGGTATTTGCCTGGTCGGAGGCGGTTGCCTGCGGCGACCCGCCACGCCGCAGAGCCGCATGATCGAGCCGCAACTGCTGGAGCCGCTACAATCGTCGCCAGCAGCCCAAGTGACCAAGACCGCCGATGCTATTCCAGTCCGGTTGTTGGATACAGAGGCGCGCGGACACATCGGCCGCCGTGTCTTGCACCAGCAACCGAAGGGCGAGTTGACCGCGGACCCGGTCTGGAGATGGTCGACATCGCCGGAGCGGTATCTGGATACGGCACTGCAGCTCGAAGTGGCGTCGAAGTCCAATGTGCTTCTGGTCGATAATGGCCACGCTTCCGAGCTAGCCGCTACGCTTCTAGAATGGGATTTGGAGTCTGCCGGAAGCAAACGACTGATCGGATCTGTGGAATTTCAGGTCACTGGGACCGACCGCGTGGTTCATACACAGGTGGTTCGAAGCAGCGAGCCCGTTTCAGCGAACCTTCCGGGCGATTTGGCCGCCGCCGCCGGCCGTCTCTTGCGCCGGCTTGCGTCAGAGGGCCTGAGACTTGCGATAGGCCAGCCACCTGCGCTCACGACTTCGCAAACGCCGGGAGCAAGCAACGAACCGCCGAAATGACGTTCCCTTCAAAAAGTGGCGCACTATTAGACTAAGAACGCCCGAAATGCTTTGGCCCTCAATCTCCACGTTGGCTCGAATATAAGCTGAGTAGGCGGGCCACCAAGACGGCTAAGAACAGTTGCCCTCCAACACCTTCGACAACTGCCAGGCCGCGTGCGAGATCCGTGCGGGGTACGATGTCGCCGTAACCGACGGTTGC
>DASSRO010000021.1:0-5149 GCA_035701745.1 Candidatus Sulfotelmatobacter sp.
AGGCCGCAAGCCGGTGCCGTTTTCGCAATACAGCTTTCCGTTGCTGAAGTTCAGCCGCGAGAATAATTTCCAGTACAACTATGAGCCCTGGCCCGCGGCTCGCGGAGGTTCCGCCGCATGATGGACTTTATTCTTGAGGCCTGGGTCAGCAGCAACATTGAGCGCGCCAAAACGCGCTGGATGCTCGGCGGCGGACAGCCGTGGCAGCCCGGCGAAAAACTCAAACTGCTGTTTGCCGGCTACAACGGCACTCGCAACATGGGTTCTGACGTGCGCGTGGAAGAAATGTTGCGCCAGATCCGCCACATCCTTGGCGCGGAGCGGGTCGAGTTCAGCGTGATGAGTCAGAACTTCGAGTTCTCGAAAGGTTATTTCGAACGCACCCGCCAAGTGCATCTGCCGGATATTTTCCCTCCGTTTCTGTCAGATGAAGTTCCCCGGCATCATGGAGTCGTGGCTTGCGAAGGCTCAATGTTCAAGAGCAAGTTCGCCAATGCCCTCACGACGATGATGATCGGCTCGCTCGGAATCGCCGCGGTGGAGAACAAGCTTTCCGTGGGGTACGGGGCAGAAGCCGGGCACATGGATCCTCTGGTCGCCAAGATGTGCGCGCGTTACTGCAAGAATTCGCTGGTCATCACGCGCAATGAAGAATCGCGCACGGTCTTGCGGGAGTTGGGTGTGCCTACAGAATTGGGCACCGATACGGCATGGACCTTTGACCCGCTTCCCGCCGAGTACGGCCAGAAGGTTCTGCGGGAAGTCGGTTGGGACGGGCGAACTCCGGTGCTCGTTGTTTGCCCGATCAATCCGTTTGAGTGGCCGGTAAAGGGCTCGGTGGCGAAGGCCGCTCTGCACAGCTTGACTGGGGCTTACAAAAGCAGCCACTATCGCGGACCTTATTTTCACAATTCAGGTCCCGCGGCCGACCGGGCCTATCAGCATTATTTGACCTCTATCGCCAATGCGGTCGATGCCTTCCGCAAGCAACGGAATGTGTTCGTCATTCTGGCGGCGACCGAGCGCATGGATGCGCGCGCGGCCAATCGCATTTCCGAAAAGCTGGGAACCGTGCCGGTTCTGACCTCGGATCAGTACAACATGTATGAACTGGTCAGCATTCTGCGCGCCTGCCACATGATGGCCTCGTCGCGCTATCACGGCATCGTAACCTCCATGCCGGCGCTGGTCCCATCGGCGGGCATCACTATGGACGAGCGCATTCGCAATCTCATGCGCGAGCGCGGCCATCCCGAGTTGCTGATGACCGTGGATGATCCCGACCTCGAGCCCAAATTATTGGCGGCCCTCGAAACCCTCGCTACGCAAGGCGAGCGTATTGCCGACGGTATCGCGCGCACCGTGGTGAAGAATCTCAAAGTGATGGCGCGGATGGGGGTGTTCTTCGAGGAAGAAGTCCAGCGGCGATATCCCGAATTCAAGACGCGCTCGGGCGAATGGAGCTGGGAAGATTATCTTCCGCCAATGAGTTCCTCGCTACATGAGTTGGCGGCGGCTTACAGCTAAGCGGGGCTGCCGTTCGAAAAACCATGCCATTCATCGGGGAAATATTTTCGCAGCTCAAAGCGGGCGCCAATACGACGGTGCTGCAGGAAATCCGTGATGGCAAGGTCACGGGTGTGACTGGCACCGAACTCCTCGAATTGATTCGCAAGGCTCGCACTTTTCTCGCCTCCAAGGGGTTCAAAAAGGGCGACCGTTGCGGCCTGCTCGCTGCCAACAGCATTCGCTGGATGGCCGTTGACCTGGCCGCGACCGCCGAAGGATTGATCGTCGTCCCCCTGTATTTCCGCCAGGCCCCGGCGGAATTAGTGGCAATGATGAAGGACAGCACGCCATCCTTGGTCTGCTGCGGCGACCCGGGTCTGCATGACGGAATCCTGCAGAACTGGCCGGCCGCTCCTCCGCATTTCCTTTTCGATGAGATCTTCGAAGGCGTGGAAGGAATTGCGCTTGATCGGCCGCAAGTGATGGATGCCGATGCCGTCACGATTATCTACACGTCGGGCACATCCGGCGAAGCCAAAGGCGTAGTGCTCACCGCATCGAACGTCGGATTCATGCTGGGTTGCACATCAGCGCGGCTCGATCAGTTGATGAGCAGTCGTTCGGGCCAGGATCGCATTTTCCATTATCTTCCGTTCAGTTTTTGCGCCTCGTGGATCGCCACGTTAACATTTCTTCTTCGTGGCAGCCTGATCACTCTCAATACCGACCTGACCAAAATCCCCAACGACATGGCCGCGGTGGCCCCGCACTATTTCCTCAACGTGCCGCAGTTGCTCGAACGCATGCGCCGTGGGGTCGACGAACAGGTTGCACAAAAGGGGGGCGCAGCCCATGCCGTTTACTCGCGGGCCAAGGCGGCATGGATGCGGCGCAAAGAGGAGAATGCCAGAACGGGTGATCCGGTCTGGCTGTGGCTCGCCAACACTGTTGTCTTCCCGGCCATCCGCAAGAAAATGGTCGGCGAGAATCTGAAGGCCTTGATTTGCGGATCTGCTCCCCTTCCGCCTGAGACGCAGGATTATTTCAACATGATCGGCATTCCTGTCTTACAAGTCTACGGGCTCACCGAGACCACAGGGATCTGCACCATGGACGATCCCAACCACGTCGCGGCGGGACGCGTTGGCCCTGCTATTCCTGGGATCGAGATGAGACTCGGCGACAACGATGAAATCGTCGTCCGCGGCCCGAACGTGTTTCCCGGTTACTGGAACCGGCCACAGCAAACGGCCGACGTCTTGCGCGACGGATGGTTTCACACCGGCGATCAGGGCGAGATGGACGCGTCTGGAAACTGGCGAATCGTCGGGAGGATCAAGAATCTGATTGTTCTCGGCTCCGGCCATAAGATTTCTCCGGAAACGGTCGAGGAAGAAATCGCTCGCTCTTTACCAGGCGCGCAGCAAGTCGTTGTCGTCGGCAACGGCCGCGGATACCTGTCGGCGATCGTTACGGGCAGTGTCACCGCGGAACAGGCTCAGACTGCCCTTGATGCGGTCAACCCGCAACTTCCGCACTACAAGCAGGTGCGCGCGTTTTGCCTGCGCTCAGAGCCGTTCTCCATCGAGAATGGAATGCTCACTGCGAACGGCAAGTTGAAGCGCGACCTGATTTCGGCGCGAATGAAAAGTCAAATCGAAGAAATGTATCAGGTGAAACAGGCTGTCTAGCAATACAGAGGATCCTATTGGACGCAAAGCAATTTAAAGGGCAGGCGCTGTCGTGGCAGGTTCACAGTGGAGTCATCGAATTGGCCCTTCACCGCGAGCCTTGCAATGAACTGGGCTCGTTGTCTCTGCGTGAACTGGAAAGATTCGCTGCTGCGCTCGACGAATTGGAAAGAGACGCGCACGCGCTCATCCTCTACAGCGAATTGAAGTGCGGTTTCTGCGCCGGTGCCGATTTGCGCGAGCTTTACGAGCAGTCTCATACGATGGAAGCATCCCAGGCAGCCCAGGGAGTCCGCGATTTTCTAGAGCGAATCCACCGTGTACTGAATCGTATTGACGCCTCGCCGCTCACCACGATTGCCGCCGTCCACGGCGTAACCTTCGGCGGAGGGTTCGAGCTTGCCTTGGTCTGTGATTTGATCATCGCCGACAAAATGGCCCGCTTTTGCTTTCCCGAGCTGCGCCTGGGGTTGATCCCGGGATTCGGCGGAATTCCCCGTCTGAAGCGGGATTTAGGCAATGCAGTGGTGCGCGACCTGCTCCTGACCGGCCGCAGTTTTAACGCTACCAAGGCGCAGCAGATTGGATTGGTGAGCCAGGTCGTTTCCGAAGGGGAAGCGTTACGCGCAGCCCGGGCAACCGCAGGCCAGATCGGCAAATTCGACCGCGAAACGGCGGCGGCGGCCAAACGTTTCATCAAGCCGGTCCCTGAACATGAGCTACGCGAAGAAATCGACATTTTCTGCGAACTGTTTTCTCGGCCCGCGGTGCAAAACAGCCTGAAGAAATTTGTGGAGAGCAAGGATCCTCAGCCCTATTTACCGTAGTCGATACTGAATTAAAATAGCTGTCTATGGAAACAGCGGAAAAGACGCTCGACCAGATCCTTACCCTCGCTTCGGTCCACTTCAAAGTGCCGCGCGAGAAACTCTCTCCCGACGAAGACTTCTTCAAGGCGCTCGGAATTGACAGCCTGCAGACCCTCGACCTGCTCACAAAATTGGAGAATCATTTCCGGGTCGAGTTGCCGGATTATGAACTGCAGGGCGTGACCGATTTTCGCACCTTGGCCGCCAAGATTCAGGCCCGGTTATAGAACAGCAGTCCACTGTTGATTGCTGCTTTTTGATTGTTGATTGTCGAGGAACGTCGCTGCCTCGATTCGTCAATTGACAATCTACAATCGACAATCAGCAATCTCTTTATGCTCGATCTCCGCCAATACACCTGCCTCGGCGCTGCGCTGCGCGATGCCCTCGACCGCTTCTCTTCCGAAGTCTGCCTGATCGAGGCCGAGCGCGATCGCGAAAAGGTCCGGCTCACCTACTCCGATTTCAAGGAAATTGCCCTTCCCTTGGCCCGCGCGCTGGAAGACGCCGATTACGATGCGGGCGACCGGGCCGCCATCATCATGACGAATCAGTCGAAGTGGCTGATCTCGGCCTACGCGATTTTCTATTGCGGTGGCGTGCTGGTGCCGCTCGACTACAAGTTGACCGCGGCCGAGCACCTGCAACTTCTCGCCCATTCCAAGTCCAAGGTTCTCGTCGTGGAATACCACCTTTGGCGCGCGATTATGCAGTCGCCCGAGTTTCACAACATCGCAACCAAAATTGTTCTCGTCACGGAAGCGCCGCTGGGCGTGGATTTGGCGGGCGCTTTTCGCTGGGAGGATTTCAAGCGTAAGGGCGCGCCCGACTTCGTCATGCGCCAGAAAGACGATGTCGCCTGCATTGTCTACTCATCTGGAACCGGTGGACGGCCTAAAGGCTGCGTTCTGACTCACGAAAATTACCTCGAGCAATGCCGCGCGCTCACGGCCTGGTATCCCTTTTGGCCGGGCGTGCGCTACTTGAGCATTCTCCCTACCAATCACGCCATCGATTTCATGGTGGGCTTCATCGGCCCATTCGTATGCGGCGCGTGCGTAGTGCATTTGCGGACGCTTC
>DASSRO010000022.1:0-13125 GCA_035701745.1 Candidatus Sulfotelmatobacter sp.
CGGTTCGACGCGAATACCAACTGCTTTCCATCCGGCGACCAGTCAATCGAATGCTCGTCAAAATTTCCTTGCGTCAGCTGGCGCACCTGCTTCGACGCGATGTCGACCACGAAAATGTGCAGCCTCTGATTGTCGTTGAAACGGGTCATCCCCTCGCCCGCATCGGGCTTGTAAAGATACCGCGTGATCACCATGGGATCGCCGCTGGCCTCGGACGCCCCTTCCCCGGCCGTCGACGACACAAAGGCAATCTGTTTGCCGTCAGGCGACCACGTGAAATCCTTGCCCGTTCCCGGCAGCGGCGAATTCGTTCCCCCTAACGTCGCCAAAAACGCCGCATCGCTGCCATCAGGATGCGCAATCATCAATCCATGCTTATCGCCGTCGGCCCCGCGGAACGCGATCCACTTGCCGTCACTCGACCACAGCGGGCCGCCCGCCGGCTTGTCGCCGCCCAGTCGCACGCTCTTCTCCGTGCTCAATTCCATCACCCAAAGTTGTCCATAAGGCCGTCCAGGCTGATCGCGCATCGTGACGGTATACGCGACATATCGGCTATCGGGCGACAGCGCCACGCCGCCCACCGAGCGCAATCGAGAAAGATCCCCGCTCGCCAGAAACTGGGCGCAAGCCGGCGCCCCCAATGCGATTACCAGCACAGCAGAAGGCAGGCAGAGAAAAATGCGAGACAAGAGGCCGTTCGTGAGCACACGCATTCGATTTCCTCGGATTTGGAGTTGTATAATAAAAGTGCACAAAAGTTTAGACAATTAAAGAGCGCGATGCTACGCCGTGCGGTTCCGCTCCAGAACTGAAGGTCGATAAATGTATTGAGGTCCGCCCGACCAAATTGTCAACCGTCCACCTGCAACACCTGCTTCTTTTTAGCCGCGGCAACGCACAGGCATCTTATGACACAGACGCAAGTCAGTCTCTCCGCAAGCTTAAAGCGATTGGGTTATACCACAGGCAATCAAATCAGACTTTACGGCGAGGTTCTGGAGGTAGTTAGCGAACCCATCGTGATGCCCGATGACTCGGTTCAGGTAGATACGACCGAGAAGAAATCAGGGAAGTCGAGGCGGGTCTCCATCCCGCTGCCAATCGTAAACATGGCCGGTAAAGGGCGTCGCGCCGCCTGAAGTCACGCGATCTGTTGTCTTGTCTCAGCCGCGTCAGCGGGTTCAACCGGCAGGTACGCGGTCACCGTTGTACCTGCGGGGGTCGATCGTATCTCCAACTTCCCGCCCAGATGCTTAAGCCGTTCCGACATCCCACGGCAGCCAATTCCGCTGCTCGCATCCGGAACCTTGTAAAGCTTTTCTGCGGGAAAGCCCACTCCCGCATCTTCCGCCGAAACTATGATTTTTGCGCCTTGCTCCCGCACCCGGATCACCGCGCTAGGGCTGCCCGAATGGCGATGAATATTGGTCAGGCATTCCTGCACCACCCGGAAAATCGTGGTCTCCACCTCCGCGGGCAGGCGGCGCAGATCGCAAGGCACTTGCAGTTCGACTTTGATCTTGCTGCGCGCGCTGAATCCCTCGACATACCACCGCAGCGCCGATGCCAACCCCATTTCATCCAAAAGCGGAGGATGCAATAAATACGAAATCGTCCGAATCTCGTCGCTGATTTGCTGGACCAAAATCCCATTCTCAGCCACCGCGCTCACCCCGGCCTCGTCCAGTCTTTCAACTTGTGCCTGCACGGTGGCAACGTTGATGCCCATAGCCACCAACATTTGTCCGACGCTGTCGTGTAACTCTCTCGCCAGCCGTCTCGCTTCCTGATCTCTTATCTGCAGCAGGCGAGCCGAAAGATCGCGCAAGCTCTCATTGGCTCGCCTCAGCTCTTCCGTCCTCTCTGCAACCCGCTTTTCCAACTCCTCCCGCGCGCCTTGCAGCTGCATTTCAATCTGCTTGCGCCCACTAAGGTCTTGACTCACACCCGCAATGCCGATTGTGGCTCCCGCAGCATCGAAAAGCGGCGAAAGCGTCACCAGCGCGGGCAGGAATTCTCCGTTCTTGCAGCGCACTGCAAACTCCCCAGCCCAACTGTTGCCTGCCATCAACGACGCCATATGTTGCGCTGCCTCTTCAGCAGTCTCCTTCGCCACGGTTATCCCCATGATGTTTTGTCCAACCACTTCCTCCCGGGCCCAGCCATACAGCTTTTCCGCAGCTGGGTTCCAGTAGGTGACCGTGCCCGCAACGTCGGTGACGATTACCGCAGCCTGAAGCGCATCCAGGATGGGAATATCCCCCAGAACCAGGGCGCTCGTGGCGCGCTCGACATCGATACGAGTGGAGTTCACAGATAAGGGCGTCCGAGCCGGACGTGTCCCTACAATATCGTAACCAGATTCTGTTCGCAAACCCCCACGCAAGACGGCTTTGACTACAACCCATCTCATAGATCGGATTCGGGTGCCTCTGCTAAGTTTGCGGCCCGGTCCGAGCTTTATAGGGCAGCCTGGTCGTTAGTGTGCATCGAGGCCAGGCCACCCTATTTTTGACAACACTCTAGTGAACTTGCCTGAAATACTGCTGCACAATTTGATGTCCGACCTTGATGCCCAAGACCCTCCCCTGTACCACGGACTGGTGGTAATGAAACCCGGCATAGATCCTCGCAGCCTCAATTTCGTGCATCAGGTCGCTGGTGCTGCTGAACGTATGCGTATTACCAGTCACTTTGCTGTCCACGGAAAATGTGAGGTTTGGAGTTCCGAAAAATCCCTCGAGAATGGTCGAGACCGCGCCGGTCACACAACCGTGCGCGGATGGATACTCCGGGTGGCTGGGCGTACTCGCCAGCGGCAACCAACCTGGATCTCCCGTAAGGGCGGCGTTGCCTCCCCCCGCTTGAATTGCAGTTACAGGCCTCCAGAAACTGAAGGTAAACTTCGCATTCCAGCAGCCGATTCCCGCGTCGGCATATCCCGCCCAGAGCATGGCCATGAGTCGCGCGGTATCTGAAGTTCCAAGTCCTTTCTGAGCAGCTAGATTCCGAAAAGCACGTGCATACTGTTGCCCCGTATGTTCCGTCCAGAAGAGAGCGATCTCGGTTTGCTGTGGCGTTCGGACAGTACTGTTGAGCGCCCCAAGGGTCATCACCTGGTTGTAGTCATCGATCCACTGTTGACTGCCAAGTGCATCCGGACCCTCGTCCGGGAAGAATTGCGCCGCACCGGACATGGTGAAGGGCACCATTTGACCGAGCCAAGGGGTTAGAGGCGGTCCGAACGCGGGCGGAGTTAGTCGCCAGAAACCGGGCCCTACGGGCGGGGTGTAGGGAACATTAGCTAGCAAGCCGTCGTTGGCCCGAGCGGCAATCAGGGCTTGTGCCGCATTCTCTCCCACGGTAGTACCCGCCGAAATGTTGGCTGCAGTGTCGGATATAGCGGCGACTGAAGCCGTGAACTGAGTGTACAAGGCCGGCTGCTGGGACGGGAAATAGGTCGCCAGAACCCGATAGGCAGCCGCGATGGCCGCCGCATCTTTATTGGCTCCTGCTGGAGGATTGGCGGTAAACAGGTAAGGCTGGAAGCGATGGTCAATGGCATTCACTGCATCGAAAACAGCAAGATGCACATAGGCCAGCCATACTCCTGAAGTGACAGATGCTGCCTTGGCATTCGTAATAATGGTTGTCGATGCAATGGCGTTCCATTGCACCACGACGTTCTGCGCGCTCAGCGAAGCGGTCACTAGAAGCGCAACTACAAACGACAGGGTAAGACGACGTATCCTCATTTTTGGATCCTCCTCACGCGGGTATCCGGGGGGTCGCTGCGCAAGCGGATTGGCGAACCGCAAGCAGCGCTCGACTGCGCTAGCGACCCTAGAATGGCAAAATCCGGCCCGCAAGAGACAAAGCCGGACGGGCAACGGATGCCCGTGTTTGTCCGCCGGTGGTAAACAAAGATTGCAGCCCTTTGCGCCTGACACTACAATCGGCACGACATCCCCACCGCCGGACCCTCCCATGGGAACGAGCAAACCGCAGCCGCCGACCAGTTTTCCCGACACTTCGGTCGGGCGTCTGGATTCGTGGAAAGAGATCGCGGCCTATCTGAAGCGTGACGAACGCACTGTCCGTCGCTGGGAGCGGGAGGGTTTGCCCGTTCGCCGCCACATGCACAAGAAGCAAGCTTCCATCTATGCCTACAAGGCCGACATTGACGCCTGGTGGAGCAATGGCCGTCAGCATTCCGAACCAGCCGGAGCATCTCGTCCTGGCAGGCCCGTCATGCTTTGGCTCATGGCCGGCCTGGTGGCGGCCGGACTTCTCGCGTCCTTGGGTAGAGAAGTGAGCGTTCTGCGCAGGGCGCGTTGGGCCCGGAATCAGGCACTTCCTGAAATCGCACGATTGATTGATCAGGATAAGTCCGATGAGGCCTTCCAACTGGCCCTGCAGGCGCAACGCTACATCCCCAACGACCCTTTGTTGCTCCGTTTGCTGGGCAGCTTTACGAGGCCGGTTTCCATCCAAACCACTCCACCAGCGGCAGACATCTATATCAGGACCTATTCGGCTAGCGATAAGGACTGGACGTTCCTAGGTAAGTCTCCCCTCGCGAATATCCCAGTTCCTTGGCACTATCTCCGTTTGAGAATTGAGAAGCCAGGATTTGAAACATTGGAAGTGGCTTCCTTCGTTATCCCAAACACGAACCTCACCTTTACTCTTGAAGTCGTCGGCTCAAGTCCTCCTGGTATGGTTCGCGTTCCCGGTGGACCGTTCCAGCTGCGTAGTGCAGCGCCGGTCGTACTTGGGGATTACTGGCTCGATCAGTACGAGGTAACGAACCGGCAATTCAAGCACTTCATGGAAAACGGCGGCTACCAGAACCGCACCAACTGGACACACGAGTTTGTCAAGGAAGGCCGAAGCTTGTCCTGGGAAGAAGCAATCGCCGAATTCCGGGACCCAACCGGGCGCACAGCACCTTCGACCTGGGAGGTGGGATCTTACCCTGAAGGACAAGGCGACTTTCCTGTGGGTGGTGTGAGCTGGTATGAAGCTGCTGCCTATTGCGAGTCCGCGGGTAAGAGTCTTCCTACCGTCTATCACTGGTATAAGGCAGCGGGCTTGGGTATTGACTCTGACATTTTGCAATTCAGTAATTTCGACGGAAAAGGTCCCACGCGAATTGGCGCCCGCCAGGGCCTGGGGCCATACGGCACCTACGACATGGCTGGCAACGTCAAGGAATGGACTTGGAATGAGTCTGGCAGCAAGCGTTACATCCTAGGCGGTGCCTGGAACGAGCCAAGATACATGTTTGCTACCGAAGATGCCCGCGTTCCATTCGACCGTTCGGCTACATCCGGGTTTCGTTGCGCAGAATATAGCTCTCCTCCAGCCTCGATGCTGACCCGGCCAATCGAAACGCTCAACCGCGATTACACCAGAGAGAAGCCGGTTCCGGATTCGGTGTTCAGCTTTTATAAGAGTCTGTACTCCTACGATCGCACTGCCTTGGATCCGCGGGTGGAATCGGTCGACGATGCCTCCGAATATTGGCGGAAAGAGAAGATCAGTTTCAGGGCTGCGTACGGCAATGACCGGGTCATGGCGTATCTTTTTCTGCCCAGAAATGCTCGACCCCCGTTTTCGACGGTCATTTTCTTCCCTGGAATGCACGTCTTCTTTGAAAAATCGAGTGAAAACATAAGCCCGGAGCTGGAGTTTGCTGTCAGGAGCGGCAGGGCTGTCCTGTATCCAATTTACATGGGTACGTATGAGCGTCGGATTACGTCAAGTGCTGTGCGACAGACCCCTGAGGAGGTGGTGCAACCGGGAAGCGCTTGTCTTCCTGTCGGCCCGAAAGCGGGAAGAGACCTCGTGATGCAGTGGGCCAAAGACCTCGGACGTTCCATCGACTACCTCGAAACGCGACAAGACATCGATTCACATCGCTTGGCTTTTTATGGTCTGAGCTTGGGAGCTGTCTGGGGCCCGGTTCTGACTGCAGTTGAGCCGCGTCTCAAGGCGAGTGTACTGGTTGCCGGTGGGCTTCCTGTTGAAAAGCTGCCATCGGAGATTGAACCGCTCAACTTTGCGCCGCGGGTAAAGATACCAACGCTGATGTTAAACGGCCGAGACGATTTCATATACCCTGTCGACTCTTCACAAGTTCCACTGTTTCGCCTTCTGGGAGTGCCGGGCTCTGAGAAACGCCATGTGACCTTCGAGTCGGGTCATCTTCCGCCGTGGCAGCCGGTTTTCAAAGAGAGCCTCGATTGGCTCGATCGCTATCTTGGACCGGTGTGACGACGCGAATTCAGATGCAAGGCAGGATTCTCGTCTTGAATAACTTTGGAGGGCCGACGGCCCGAAATTTACCAAAGCGACACCCGCAATTGCACTGATCCTTAGCCTCGCGTTCGCTCAGGGCTGCAGACCGCGCACCGCCGGCGTCAACTCGCGAGATGGCGGCCTAGCGACCGCTCGCGTTTCTCACTGAGTTCGACAGAACTTCCCGGGAACTGGCTTCCACGTACCGGAAGAAACGTGGCCGTCCCCGCCCTCGCCAATACTTGGAATCGTACCGGTTCACGCCTGGCCCATTGTGCAATACGCTCAGAAAAGAATGCCGCGCTGGATCCACTACAATCCCCGCGTGTCCCGGCCACACCGCCAAGTCTCCAGGCTGGGGATGGTTCACCAGCCGGAATTCGGCGTCTCCGGCATAGAGCTCAGTCGAACTCGCATAGGTATAAGGGAAACCCGCTCTTTCATAGGCCCCGTGAACAAAGTGTGAACAGTCATAGCGCGAGCGCGTCACATGGCTGGAGTTCATGGCAACGCGCACAATCTCCCGGCCTTCGGACCGCGTCACGGTATGCGCTCGGGCGACTCTCTGCTGCAACGCAGCATCCTGGCGCCGACCAGGCCCAGCCTCGGCCGACAATCCCCGCTCTTTTTGGCCCGACGCTACAGGTAACGCGGCAACGCACGCAAGTAACAGCAGCGCGCCGGTTTTGGCAGGGAATTCCATAGTCCTCCTTATAACGCGCCTCGATAAGGCAGGACAGGTCACCGGGGTGGCAGGAGGATCCCAGAAAATGTCCCAATCTGAGATGCACCTTCGGTGCCAGGAGTTTTGAAGAATTCAGCACCAATTCCGGCGTCTGAGGCCTCTTTCCCCCGCGCCCGACCGGCATACCATCCAACAAAAAGCCCTCCCGCTGGGGGACGGGAGGGTCACAGAAATCGTTCGCGTTCTAGGCGCGGACGACGTTCGCCGCTTGGAATCCTTTGGGGCCCTTCAGCAAATCAAACTCCACGGTCTCACCTTCGTTGAGCGTGCGGTAGCCGTTCTCCTGGATGGCAGAGAAGTGCACGAATACATCTTCTCCCGTGGAGCGCTGGATAAATCCATATCCCTTCGCCCCGTTAAACCACTTTACTGTACCTTTCTCTCTCACGGCAGAAACTCCTTTCACAATCGCGAAGAATAGTTCTCCGGGCCCTCGATCGTCGCTTCGGTCGCCCGAAGCCCCCCTCTGAGGAGCCGGTAGAACTTTGGGTTGCGTTTCCGAATGCGGAAGAAGTACTCCAAAAGGAAAAGACTCCTTCAGTTCCCGCAGCGGCGCGTTTTCCGCTTCGTGAACTTCCAGAGCCCGGCAATTTGGCGTGTTTCTACCACAGCTACAGAACGTCAACCGCTTACTGGTCTCACCACCGGACCAATTCCGGTTATGAGCACACGATAATAAGGGCTATTAAATCGATTCGCAAGAAAAATTAGAGGAGAATTTCGCACGAATTCTGCCGCCATCCCCGAATTCTCTATAACTTTAACAAAGATAAAGAAATAGCTCGGTAATCGCTCCTCCAGAACTTGGGCGCCTCCACCCCTTCCTCCCTCTGCTACCATGAACTGATTCATGGCGCAGCCGCCCATTCCGGCGCCTCCCCGGGCCAATGACATACGCCAGCATTCTTCGCGCCGCCGGCCGGCGCGCGCTTCCCAATCTCTGCTCCTCTCCACGCTGAAATATTTGTTGCGCACCGAGGTCCACACCTTTGCGTTCTCAGTGGCGGCAAATGCAATCCTTTCCTTCTTTCCATTCGTCGTTCTGCTGATGACTCTCATCCGCCGCGTCTTCCATTCCCGCGTCATGTACGACGTGGTCCTGCAACTGCTTCGCGACTATTTGCCCGCTGGACAGGATTTCGTCATTCGCAACCTTAACGCCATGGTCGATTCCCGCCAGCGCGTCCAAGTCGTTTCGCTGATCATTTTGCTGATCACTTCTTCCGGCGTATTCCTGCCGCTCGAAGTCGCGCTCAACCGCATCTGGCGCTTCGAAAACAATCGCTCCTACCTCGGAAATCAATTGATTTCTTTAGGCCTCGCCTTTGCCTGCGGTGTTCTCGCCTTGCTCTCCATCGCGTTGACCGCGGGACCTGTTTCGTTCATGGAGTTCTTATTGCGCGGCTATGGCAGCGGGTTTGTGCGTCTGGTTGGATTTCTGATGATGAAAGTCTTCGCCATCGCCGCCAGCATCGCGATTTTCTTTCTTATCTACTGGCTCTTGCCCAACGGCAAAGTTCCTGCCCGCGCCGTCTTGCCCGCGGCCGTCATCATGGGATTGCTTTCCGAAGCGCTGAAGTACGCCTACATCCTCGCCCTGCCCTGGCTGAATTTTCAGGAAGTGTACGGCCCCTTCGCCCTCTCCGTCAGCATGATGTTCTGGGCGTTCCTCTCCGGCCTGCTGCTCCTCGCCGGCGCCAACCTCTCCGCCGAAGAACACCTGCACCGCGCTCTGTAGCCAAAGCGAAGGTGCCAGGTGTCTTGGTCTGGCTGAAAGCTGACAGCGATCTACTTCTTCTGTTCCCCAATCGAAAGCAACTCCACCTCAAACACCAATGTCTCACCCGGTCCGATGTCGCTTCCGGCTCCGTGATCTCCATAACCCAAATCCGCGGGAATCCATAACTGCCATTTCGATCCCACCGGCATCAACTGCAGCGCCTCGGTCCAGCCCTTGATCACTCCGCCCACCGGAAACGACTCCGGGTGGCCGCGCTTGTACGAACTGTCAAACTCTTTGCCATTGAGCAACGTTCCTCGATAATTGCAGGTGACGGTGTCGGTCGCCGTCGGTTTTGGGCCTGAACCCGCCGTCAGGATTTTGTACTGCAGCCCACTGGGCAGCGTGACCACTCCGTCTTTACTTTTGTTCGCCGCCAGGAACGCATCGCCCTCTTTGCGAGCCGCCGCTCCTTCCTCGTGCGCCTTGGTCTGTTGTTTCTCGCGAACTTCGTTTTGCAGTTGCATCAGCGCGGCGCGCTGTTCGTCCTCGGTCATCAGCGTCTTGCTGCCGGAAAGCGCGTCCTTGAATCCTCGCGCTGTGATCGCCGGATCTACCGACTCGGTCGCGCCCTGTTTGCGTAAATCGCCGCCAATCTTCATGCCCAGCGCATAGCTGGCCTTGTCCTTCTGTGTCTTCAACGCGAGAGCACTTGTCGCTCGCGGAGGAACCTTGTGGGCTGGGGTCGTCGTTTTCTCTGCAGAAGGAGTCTGCGAAGCAGCTTGTCCCGACGCCGCTTGTTTCGATTGAGCGGAGGATGGTTGAGTGGAGGCCGCCGGATTTTGCTGCGCCGAGGCCAGCCCCAGCAACAACATTCCCGCCGCCAATAGTTGGCACATATAACAAATAGTTTTTTGCATATCCAAGCATTGTCCCATTGCCGACGACAACCGAGCAACCGCAATGCCGAGCAGGAAAGGAAAGCCCTGTCATGCGGAGCGGAGCGGGAAGGAGAGCGGAAGCGATCCTTCCCGCGCAGTCGAAGCATCCCTACCGCCCGGCAAGGCTCTCTCCGCGCAACAGACCCTGAACAGTAGGGATGCTTCGACTCCGAACGGTCGGCGCTTTCGCGCCGCCCGTTCTCCCCTCAGCATGACAGAGTGCTCATCTCTCCAGGCAGAACCCGCTCGCTCGAGACTAACTCCACGCAGACGCTACAATGCGAGGCGGAGGATGCATGGCGAAATCGCGCAGACAATTTTTAGCTGAGACATCTTTGGCGGTGCTGGGGGCCGCATCCGCAGTGCGAGCGCGGGGACAGAATCCGGCAGATCTGCCGCCGGGAGCGCCTCCGGCTTTCGGCACGGGTCCGGCGGTAGGTCCGGAAGTCTCAGTAACGACATTCGCGGAGGCGGAGAAATTGGTGCAGTTTGAAATGATTTCCGCCGAACGCGCAGTGGCGGCGAGCAGTTGGCGCAAGACGATGGCCGCGCTCTACGAGCGGCGCACCGGGCCGCGAAAGGTGGCCCTAGAAACGGCTGTGGCTCCGGCATCGCGATGGGACCCAGTGCTGCCGGGGCAGAAGGCGGGGCCGGAACACGATCGCTTTGTGCGCAGCAACGGCGATCCCGGGCCTCTGCCGGCCCGCGATGAAGATATTGCATTCGCTTCCCTCACCCAGCTCTCACGCTGGATCGAGAAGCGCCAACTCACGTCAGAACGGCTTACCGGGATTTATCTGAAGCGCCTGGAAGCGTTCGATCCCAAGCTGCATTGCGTGATCACGCTGACGCGCGAATTGGCGCTGCGGCAGGCGAAGCAGGCGGACCAGGAAATTGCGGCGGGAAAGTATCGCGGGCCGTTGCACGGCATTCCCTGGGGCGGAAAAGATTTGCTCGATACCGCGGGAATCCCCACCACATATGGCGCCGAGCCGTTCCGCAATCGCGTGCCAATGGAGGATGCTGTTGTCGTAAAGCGCTTGCACGCGGCCGGCGCGGTGCTCGTGGCCAAGCTGAGCCTTGGAGCATTGGCGCTGAACGATATTTGGTTTGGCGGGCAGACTATGAATCCGTGGCTGCTGGAAGAGGCCTCGTCTGGCTCGAGCGCGGGACCGGGCGCGGCAACGTCGGCGGGATTGGTAGCCTTCGCCATCGGCAGCGAAACCGGTGGCAGCATTGTGAGCCCGTCGATGCGCTGCGGAATTACCGGCCTGCGGCCAACCTACGGCCGCGTGCCCCGCACCGGCGCTATGACCCTCTGCTGGTCGCTCGACAAGCTTGGGCCCATGACCCGCACCGTGGAGGATGCCATGCTGGTGCTCCACGCGATCTCGGGCCCCGATGCCGGCGACGTGGCCAGCGTTCCCAGCCGGCTCGACTACGATGCGAACGCCAGCATCGCCGGCCTGCGCGTGGGATATTTTCCCAAGTGGATGAATGAGAATCCCGCAACCGCGGTGGATCGAACCGCCGTGGATGTCGTCCGCAAGGTAGGAATGGCTCCGGTAGAAGTTTCAATTCCCGACTGGCCGTATGATTCGCTCAACCTGATCCTGTTCGCGGAGGGCGCGGCGGCATTTGAGGAACTCACGCTCAGCGGCGGATTGCGAGAACTGAAAGCGCAGGTTCCCGACGCGTGGCCCAACATTTTTCGCCAGGCACGATTTCTTTCCGCAGTCGATTTTGTGCAGGCCGACCGTCTGCGGCGCAAAGTGGCGGAAGAAATGGCGCGTCTGTTTTCGCAGGTCGACTTGTTGCTCGTGCCGTCGCTGCGCGACGAGATGCTGACAATCACCAACTTTACGGGACATCCCGCGCTGGTCGTGCGAGCCGGATTTGTCGAAGTGGCGAAGGCGCGCAGCGATTGGGCGCCGGATCCAAATCATCCGCTGCCAACTTTCTCACCGCCGCGCCGCGTGCCGCACGGCGTAACCCTGATCGGCCGCCTCTTCGAGGAAGGCACGATGGTGAACGCAGGCCGCGCGCTGGAGCACGCGTTCGGCGTGGCAGGCGAACGTCCGCCAGGGTTCTGAAAACCGGTTCTAAGGTTCGAACGCGGGTCCCCACCCGTGTCGCGATGTTTGCGACAGGGTGGGGAATTTTGATTCTTGCTGTGCCATCTCGTCGGGCAGATAACCGCCGAATGACACAAATCAAGAGCCCTTTTCGCGCCGAAAAATTAATCGTCGTCGTGCACAGGCTGCAAGTTGTTCTTATAGACAGCCGTGCCGACGGCTCGGCCCAGGTCCGCCCCAGCCTCCTGGTCGGTTCGAAAATGGATTCCGCCGTATACGCGCGCGTCGGAAATATCATCGGTGATCTGCTTAAACGAGGTGTATTGCAAGGTGATGGCCGGCACTGCTGGATTCGTCAACGTGATCGAATGCCCAGCCTCGCCGTAAAGGCGTCTCAGCGCTTCGGCCGCGCCGTTGCCTGCACTCCCATGGTTCGAGGGATAGCTCGGGAAACACGGCGTCAGGACGAACGGGGCCCAGGTCGGATCTGGCGCCGTATCCGGGTTGCCGTCCGTGTCGCCTGCATGGATTGCAGTTTCCGGACGCCAAAAATTGTAGTGATACTTGTTCAGAAATGACGCTACCAGGCTGTCATTCATTGCCATGTTGACCAGGGCCAGAGCTCGAGCATTTTCCGACAGGGACCTCCCCTGTTGCTGGGCAACTTGCACGGCAGCCTGATTGAACACTTGCGTTGGTGAAGAAGCGGCGTAGAAGAGAGCGACATTGGCGCGATCTGGCGGACGTTGTGTGCTGTTGAGGCTACCGACCGTCATCACCTCGTTGTAGGCTTTCGCGTATGCGTTGCTCGTGAGTTCCGGTGGCGGACCGAGCAAGAAGTCGCCAGCGTTCGAAATTCCAAACGGGGTCACGTTCTGCCATTGAAAAGCGATTCCGACTTTAACACCATTCACCAATGGACAACTTGGTGTCGCTTGCCATTCTCCCGGGGCGGGCGGGCCGGGAACCTTGAATTTTGGTGGTGACGATCCGTCATTAGCGCGCAGGGAGATCAGGGCTGCGGCCGCGGCATCACCGGTTGCGATGCCATCAATCTTAGCCTGACCATCTGGTATGGACGCGAGCGAGTTCGTGCGATCCGCAAACAGCGTCGCTTGGCTGGCTGGAAAGTAGTGGATAAGCGCCTGGTACGCGGCCTCTATGGCCGCCGCCTCGGCGGAAGCTCCCGGCGGCGCTGTTATGGTCCCAAGATATGGTTGGTACTCGCCCGTAATGGCGTTCACGGCTTCGAATACAGCCAATTGCACGATGGCAGCGTATCGCGCCTGAGCGAACGGGTTCGCTTTATTCGCCACGGCAGTGTTCACGGCGATTGCA
>DASSRO010000023.1:0-45880 GCA_035701745.1 Candidatus Sulfotelmatobacter sp.
GATCCTGGCGAAATCCGTTGGTGATGGCCATGGCAACCACGAGGGAGGCGACACCGGCGGCGACACCAGCGATGGAAATTCCGGTGATGATGCCGATGAAAGCTTGCCTTCTTTTTGCGCGCAGGTAGCGGGCCGCGATGAAGAGTTCGAAACGCATGAGGGAAGCTGTCAGCTATCAGCTTTCAGCCACGACTGGATTATAACGATAGCTTTGGAAACGACAGGACAGAATGGGTCACAAACGCAGTTTGGGCAGTACTGCGTGGACTCTTTGACGATAGACGACGAATTCTGCGCCGAAGCGCTTTTCGAGTTCGGCGTCTTCCCACTGGATCATGACTGCTCCGGTTGCGATTGCCAGGGCGGTCAGGAGCCAGCAGACTGCGAGGCCGGTGCCGACGCTCCAGGCCAGCATTTCGCAGAGGTGGCCGAGGTAGACGGGATGGCGGACGCGGGAACGAATGCCGGTGGTGACTAAGCGGTCGTCGTGATGGCCGGCGCGGACTTCGGGCAGGCCGCCGAGCTGCGCCCAGCTGAAGTGCGCTCCGGCGCTGGAATAAAGCAGGAGGCCGGCGACAAAAAGTAAAACAGCAGGAATCCATGCGAGCCGGGATGGGTAAAAAGCGGCGTCGCGCCACGGAGCTGTCATGACGGCCACGCCGATCCACATGACGATCCAGGCGGGAACCAGCACGCGGAAGGGAGAACGGTCGCTCTCGCGCCAGCGATGGGCGCGGGGATGAACCATCAGCCAGAACAAGGGGATAGTGGAATAGACGACGCAGGCCAGCCATCCGAAAGTTCGCAACCAAGACATGAAGCGATTTTACGCGTGGGTGGGCACAGGGGCTAAAGCCCGCAACTTAGGAGGCGCTAACGGCACGGCTAAAGCCGTGCCCTTCCACAAAAACCCTTCATAAAAAGCCATTCACCAAAAACCCTTCCACACAGGCCCTTCCGCAAAGAACCGGTCTACAAACCGTCTGAAAATCACCGTTGGTTTCAAAAACCGGGCGGACGAATGCGTCCGCCGCTACGTGATCTCATGCGCGCTGTGGGTGCATGCTCTTTCGGTCATTGCTGAGCGGGTACGGGCTCTATCCGATTCCGGTCGGCGGCGAGATAATGGGAAAATGGCACGCATTTTCCTGGATGATCGTTGGCTTCCGAAGTCGGTGCTTTGCCTTCGCGACTACAACCGTCATAAATTTCTGCTCGACTTGATTGCGGGCGTCACCGTGGGACTGGTGGCGTTGCCACTGGCGATGGCGTTTGCCATTGCATCGGGGCTGACGCCCCAGGCGGGAATTTATTGCGCCATCGTTACCGGCTTTCTGATTTCGGCGTTGGGCGGGTCGAAGATGCAGATTGGCGGCCCGACCGGCGCTTTTGTCGTGGTGGTGGCGGGGATCGTCGCGGTGCACGGGGTGGATGGATTGTTCATGTGCACGGTGATGGCCGGGGTTCTGCTGGTGATCATGGGCGTAACCGGCCTGGGCACGGCGGTGAAATTCATTCCGCGGCCGGTGGTGATTGGATTTACGAATGGGATTGCGGTGCTGATCGCAAGCACGCAGGTGAAAGATTTCTTCGGGCTGCATCTCGACAAAGTGCCGGGCGTGTTCTGGCTGAGGATGGAAGCGCTGGCCCGGAGTTTCCATACGCTGTCGTGGGAAGCGACCGCCCTGGCGGTATTCACGCTGCTGACGCTGATCATTTGCCGAGGGCTCTCGGCGCGGGTTCCGGGACCGATCGTGGCGTTGCTGCTGGCGACGATTGCGGTTTATTTTTTCAAGCTTCCAGTAGAAACAATCGGGACGAGGTTCGGAGGAATTCCGAGCGGGTTGCCACACTGGCAGATTCCGCATTTTCGCAGCGACCTGATCCATGGGCTGTTGGGGCCGGCCTTCACGGTTGCGATGCTGGGAGCGATTGAATCGCTGATGTCGGCGGTGGTGTCGGACCGGATGAGCAACGACCGGCACAATCCGAATGTGGAACTGGTGGGACAGGGCGTGGCCAACATTTTTTCGCCGATGTTTGGCGGATTGCCGGCGACCGGAGCGATTGCGCGAACGGCGACCAATATTCGTTCGGGGGCGCAGACACCGGTGGCGGGGATGGTCCACGCACTGACGCTGCTATGCATCCTGCTGTTTGCGGCACCGCTCGTGAGCTATGTGCCGATGGCGGCCCTGGCGGGGATTCTGATGGTGGTCGCCTACAACATGGGCGAATGGCGTGAGATTCCGCAACTGCTGAAGCTGACCAAGACCGACATCAGCATCTGGCTGGTGACGTTTGCGTTGACCGTGTTTGCGGACTTAACAGTCGCGGTGGAAGCGGGGATGATTCTGGCAGCGCTGCTGTTCATCAGCCGGGTGGCTTCGACCACGACGGTCACGCAAGTCACCGAGGATTATGTCGAAGACGGGCGCGTGCACATTCTGCAGGACAAGGACATTCCTTATTACGCAACCATCTTCCGCATCCACGGGCCGTTTTTGTTTGGGGCGACGGATAAGATTTGGGCTGTCACCGAGCGCCTGCACAGCCTGCCGCCGGTGGTGATTCTGCGGTTGCGAAACATGACGGCGCTGGATGCAACCGGGCTGTTCGCGATCGAAGAGGTGGCTAAGCAACTTCATGCGAGCAAGCGAACGTTGATCTTGTGCGGGGCGCGGGAACAGCCGGCACAATTGATTCACCAGGCGGAGTTCGCGGAAGTCATCGGCGAGGAGAATATCTGCGACAACGTGCAGGAGGCGCTGCGGAGGGCCGAAGAAGTGTACGAGAGGCTGGAGCGGAAGTTTGTGGGCGCTAAGGTTTGAGAAAGATTGAACCGCAGAGAGCGCGGAGGCAACGCTCGCGGAGTACGCGGAGAAAAGCCACAAGCTTTTTAGATTGTTGCCTCTGCCTGAAAAACGGCTCCAGTCAGGATGACGCCGCATGATATTGTCGAAACTTCAGCTGCCTAGGCCCAAAACCGCTCACCTCCGATGATCGTCAACTTCGCAGAACGCGCCCACAACCATAACTGGGAACTCGATCCGGTAATCCGTTCGTTGCTGGACACGGATTTTTACAAGCTGCTGATGCTGCAGTTTATCTGGAAACATTTCCCCAACACGCGCGTGGAGTTCTCGTTGTTCAACCGGCATCCGTTGGTGCGGATGGCGGACATCATCCATATTGAAGAGCTGAAAGTGCAACTGCAGCACGTGCGCGGGGAGCGGTTTCGAAAATCGGAACTGGTCTGGCTGGCGGGCAACACGTTCTATGGGCGGCGAGGAATTTTCGAGCCGGCATTCCTGGAGTGGCTTGAGCGAGATTTTCGCCTGTCCGACTATCGGCTGCGGGTGCAGGACGGGCAGATCCACCTGACGTTCGAAGGCACCTGGACCGAGACCACGATGTGGGAACTCTATGCGCTGGCGATTTTGGATGAGTTGAAGACACGCGCAAATCTTAAGACGCTGAGCGAGTTTGGGCTGGACATTTTGTACGCGCGGGCCAAGACCAAGCTGTGGAGCAAGATCGAGCGACTACGCGGCGTTCCCGGACTCAGCGTGGGCGACTTTGGAACGCGGCGGCGGCACAGCTTTTTGTGGCAGGAGTACGTGGTGGAAGCCATGGCCGCGAATCTGGGAAGCAATTTCATCGGGACATCGAACGCGTTTCTGGCGTACAAGCACGATCTGGAGGCGATTGGAACCAATGCGCACGAGATTCCCATGGTGATGGCCGCGCTCGCGCCCGATGACGTGGCGCTGAAGGAATCGCAATATCGCGTCCTGGAACTTTGGCAGCAGACCTACGAAGGGGCGTTGCGCGTGCTGCTGCCCGACACATTTGGAACAACACAGTTCTTGCAGGGCGCGCCCGACTGGGTGGCGGAATGGACCGGACAGCGCGTGGACAGCAAAGATCCCTACGCGGCGGGAGACGAATACATTGCGTGGCTGAAGACGAAGGGGAAAGAACCTGCGGAGAAACTGTTGATTGCATCGGACACGCTGGATGTGGATCAGATTCTGGGCTTGCATGCATACTTTGGCGGAATTCTGGGGAAAGAGGTTCGGCCGGGGGATTTTTTCAGCGCTGCGGATTTCGACGAGCGCGGGAAGTGGACGCCGGGGCGGCGGATTCGCTTCAGTGCAGGTTGGGGCACGCTGTTGACCAACGATTTTCGAGGATGCAATCCGAACGCGGGTGGAGGGTTTGATCCGATCAGCTTGATCTGCAAAGTTTCGCGAGTGGAAGGACGGCCCGCCGTGAAACTCTCGGACAACTATGCCAAGGCGCTGGGCCCGGCGGGGGAGATCGAGCGCTACAGGAAGGTGTTTGGAACGGCGGGAATCGCCAACGCGCCGGTGGTGGCGTGAGGACACGCCAGCTCCAAGTTCAAACTGCCGGACACGTTCTTTAGTTCCTACTCGTAACCTTGTGCATGCCTGCTGGCGATGCCACCATCTGGGAACGGGGGCGGGCATGAAAATTCTGCTGGTCGAAGATTCCTACATCGAGAGGCGCAAGATCGGCGACTATTTGACCGAGTGGGGCTTCGAGTACGTGACGTTGGGCAATGGAACGGAAGCTATTCAGTTAGTGGACGCCCCCAATCCTCCTGACATGGCACTTCTCGACTGGGTGTTGCCCGGGCACGACGGAATTGACGTGCTTCGGCACATTCGCAGACTTACGCAGGGCAACTATATTTACACGGTGATGCTGACCGCGAAGAATCGCAAGAATGATCTTCTTACTGCGATGGCCGCCGGGGCGGATGACTACCTGTCGAAGCCGGTGGATCCGGCGGAGTTGCGCAGCCGGATAATGGCGGGAAAAAGAATTCTGGAACTGCAGCAGTCACTGCGCTTCGCCGCGACCCACGATTTTTTAACCAATCTGCTAAACCGTGCAGAGATTATTGCGGCGTTGGAGCGGGAATTTTCGCGCGCCGAGCGTGAAGAGAAGCCGGCCACGGTGATTCTGGTGGACATCGATCACTTCAAGCGCGTCAACGACACCATGGGGCATGCCGCCGGCGACGAGGTTCTGAAGCAGGTTGCATCCAGGCTGAAGGTGGATTTGAGGCCTTACGACCTGGTAGGGCGCTACGGCGGCGAGGAATTCATTATTATTCTGCCGGGCTGCGGCCTGGAGGTTGGAGCGCGGCGGGCGAACGAGATTCGCGAACTGGTAGCCAAGGATGCTCTGAAAACGCCTTTGGGAACAACGTTTGCCACGGTGAGTATGGGAGTCACGGCCACCTGCGCAGCGCGCGGAGGGTCGGTGGCCGAACTGCTGCACCAAGCCGACATGAGTTTGTACGCCGCGAAAAACAACGGCAGAAACCGCATTGAAATCTTCCCGTCCCTGGCACAATCCAACGTGGCATCGCAAGGCTGATCCACACTTCTGGCAAGATCGCCGCTGCATCTTCAGCTTTCTGTGTAAATTAGAAGTTCATGCCTGCCACTTCCGACGCCAGGGCCGGACGCGCCGCCTTCACTCATCCGGGATTCGTGCTGTTCCAGGTCGCGCGCTTTCTAATCGTAGCGGCCGTCGAGATGCAGGCGGTCGCGGTCGGCTGGCAGGTGTACGAGCTTACGAAGCGGCCGCTCGACCTCGGCTATGTCGGGCTGGCACAGTTTTTGCCCGGGATTCTGCTATTTCCTATCTCGGGGCATGTCTCGGACCGCTTCGAACGCCGGCATGTGCTTTCGGCTTGCTACGCGGGTTATGCGGTGTGCTTTGCGTTGCTGTTGGCGATTACGCAACGCGGCGTGCACTCAGTCGAGTCGATTTATGCGGTGTTGATCCTGATCGGGGTGGTGCGATCGTTCAACGCGACGGCCAGCCGGTCGATCCTGCCGCAACTGGTTCCCGAGGAACACTTCCCGAATGCAGTGGCGTGGAATGCAAGTATTTTTCAGGCGGCCACGATTTTGGGGCCGTCGTTCGGAGGGATTCTGTACGCAGCTCTTCGCGGTCCCTCAATCGTGTATGTAGTCGCATTGGTGACGGCGATCGGGGCGACAATTTCCTCTTTCCAGATTAAGCCGGAAGTGAAGGTGCGGGCGGCGGCGCGCGAGCCGATGTCGCTGAAGACAGTGTTTGCGGGGCTGCACTACATCTGGAGAAAGAAACTGATCCTGGGTGCGATTTCCCTGGATCTGTTTGCAGTGCTGCTGGGAGGAGCGGTGGCGCTGCTGCCGGTGTACGCGCGCGAAATCCTTCATACGGGACCGTGGGGACTCGGATTGCTGCGCACCGCGCCCGGGGTGGGAGCCGCGATCATGGCGGTGTTGCTGGCGCATCGGCCGTTGCGTGGGCGCTCGGGATCGACGCTGCTATGGGCGGTGACCGGATTTGGAATCTTCACAATCATTTTTGGCGTGTCGCGCAGCTTGACCGTCTCGCTGATTGCGCTGCTGCTGTTGGGGGCGAGCGACATGATCAGCGTGATCATTCGCGCCACTCTGACCCAATTGGCCACGCCCGACGAGATGCGCGGGCGCGTCACCGCGGTGGACATGATTTTTATTGGGACATCCAACGAGTTCGGGCAATTCGAATCGGGCGTAACCGCCCAGTGGTTTGGCACCGTGCCGGCGGTAATTCTGGGAGGAGTTGGAACGTTGGTGGTGATCGCGGTGTGGGCGTGGCTGTTTCCGGAATTACGGCATGCGGGGGAGTTAACGTCGATTCGCAGCGACGAGTTGCAGGCGGCGGAAGAATCGGCGGGACGAAACTGAGAACCGAAAAACCTTGAACGGACGAATGCGTCCGTCCCTGCGCGTTTCGCTCTGTGTAGAATGTCGCTTTCATTTCACAGGATCCGTTCAGCGTGATTAAGGACCAGGCTTGATCGAACGCTACTTTCGTCTTGCGGAAAACCAGACCACGGTGCGCCGGGAATTTCTTGGCGGCGCGACTACTTTCATCACCATGGCTTACATCGTGGTGGTGAATCCGCAAATCCTGGGGCAGGCGGGGATGCCGGTAGACGGCGTATTGTTCGCAACGTGCCTTGCATCGGCTGTCGCCACGCTGGTTATGGGACTTTACGCGAACTATCCCATCGCACTGGCGCCGGGGATGTCGCTGAACGCGTATTTCACTTATGTCGTTTGTTTGGGATTGCATGTTCCGTGGCGTACGGCGCTGGGCGTGATCTTTTTTTCGGGCGTGTTCTTTTTGATATTGACCGTCACGCGGGTGCGGGAACAAATCGTGAACGGCATTCCTGAGTGCCTGAAGTATTCGACGGCGGGCGGCATCGGGATGTTCATCGCATTTGTCGGGCTGCGCAATGGCAAGCTGGTGGTGGCGAATGCGGCGACGTTTGTGGGGCTGGGCAGCTTCGCCAATCGCGAGGCGCAGCTGGCGTGCCTTGGACTGGCGGTCATGCTGATTCTTATGACGCGCAAGATCAACGGAGCGATCCTGATCGGAATTTTCGCGACGTCGCTGGTGGGGATTTTGCGTGGCATGGCGAGCTGGCCGACCGCGATTTTTTCCTGGCCTCATCCTTCATTGACCTGGCTGCAACTTGATCTGCGCGGCGCGCTGCATTTGGGCCTGTTGGAGATTGTCTTCGTTTTTCTGTTTGTCGATCTGTTCGACAACGTGGGCACGCTGGTGGGAGTCTGCGAACAGGGCGGATTCGTAAAGGACGGCAAGATTCCGCGAGTAGGGCGGGCGCTGGTTTCAGACGCGGTGGGAACTATCTTTGGAGCGCTGACGGGAACGTCGACTGTGACCAGTTACATTGAGAGCGCGGCAGGAGTGGCCGCGGGTGCGCGGACCGGGCTGAGCAATATTTTCGTGGCGGGATTTTTTCTGTTGGCGGCATTCTGCGCACCGCTGGCGGCAGCGATTCCCGGATACGCAACGGCACCCGCGCTCATATTGGTGGGCGCGCTGATGACGGAATCCATCGGCCGCGTGGAGTGGAAGGAATTTACCGAGGCGATTCCGGCATTCGTTACGCTGGTGGCGACGCCGTTGACGTTCAGCATTGCCACCGGGCTGAGTTTAGGATTGATCTCGTATACGCTGGTGAAGGTAGCCGCGGGGAAGTTTCGCGAAGTGAGCGCCGTGATTTGGATTCTGACCGCGTTGTTTATTTTGCGGTACGTTTATTTGGCGGCGGGGTAGGGCTGGATTTCGTAGATTTCTTTCGCCCCTCCGGGGCTGCCTATGAGACATGTGGCTGGGCACCCACGGCTTACGCCGTGGGCTGCATTCTATCGCCGCTTCGCGGCTTTTAGAGGGCCTTTCACTTCCGCCGCTTACACTTCACTCCCGCCGCTTGCACTCACTTCCGCTGCTTGCACTTCACCTCCGCCGGTTGCGCTTCTCTCCGTGGTTTCGCTCCTCGACGCTCCCCGGGTCCACTTGCTCCTGGCTCACTTCCCTTTCAGGAGGGCTTTTGCGGCGGCCATATTTTCGTATTTGTCGTAGACGCGGACCACGACCACGTGCTCGGAACCGCCGTCTTTTGCGGTCTCTAACGGGACAGCGAAGTCATAGTCTTCGACCTTGGAGTCGGAGAGTTGGCCCATGGGTTCGACATATTTCCAGTCTCCCGCGTCCACAGAAAATTCCGCGCGCTTAATGTTAGAGAATCCATCTTCCGCGCGAAAACGCAGGTGAATCTGTCCCCCCTCAAGGGCTGCAGTCAAGTTCTCGACGCGAGGCGGGGTGGTGTCGACCTCGAAGCGGCGGCTTTCCTTGCTGGCCGTGAGGGCTTCTCCGGGCGAGTGCGAGGGAGCATCGGAGGCGACGACTTTGATGGTGTAGCCGCCATCGGGCAGCAGGCTGGCGTCAAAGGAATAGGCTTTGTCGGTTAAATCGTCCTTCAGAAGCAGCCAGCGAGTTTCGCCATCGCCACGGTAGTACACCGCATAGGTGAGTTGGTCGTCGTTATCGTCGTGCGCATTCCACTTGACGCCGATGGAATCGCGATCATGCGTGCTTGGAACGGGAGACTCAAAGTGAGCGCCGGAGGAGCCGCTGAGGTCCGTGCCCAAGGTGAGTCCGGTAGATTTAGCGAGCGGCTGATAGCGCACACCCATCTGCACCGAGACATCCTCGACTTCTGGCGCGACGTTTTTTGGCAGGTAATTCAGGGTGACCGTATCGACCACAGGCTTGGCGTTGCCCGCGTGCAGCACGGCTTTCCACTGGGCGTAGCGAGCGGCCGGAACTGCCATCCCCGAATCTTTCGCGACGTCGACTTGCTTCCACGGGCTCCAGTTGCGGTCGGGATTGTCAACGTTGCCGCTGCGCGCCAGCACGTCTACATTGCCGCCGCCGCGAAATTCGACGCGCCCCCACCGGGAAAAAACCTTGGCGTCGAACACATCGCTCTCATAAGTGCCTTCGCTTTCGGGGCCCGGGCCCAACACGAAAATCTTTCCCAGGTTACTGCTGGCAGCGTAGAGACCGCCGCCGGGGGCTTTGGCAAAAGCGGTGACCTGCGAAGCCGGAGCTTTCAGCAGATCAGAAAATTCGTCCTGGCGGTGGATGGCAAAGACATGCCCGCGATTTCCGCTACCGGCGAGAAGCGTATCGTGAGAATCGAAGGCGAGGGCGTAGACAATATCTTCATGCGAGGTCCAGATGCGCGAGGGAGAGCCGTCGGCGGCAATGCGATATATATCGGATCCCCCGTTTGAACTGCCCCCCGGAAATGGGAATCCGCCGCCTACGTGAGAAACGCTGGGCGTGGGACTGAGGGTCATTCCAGTCGGAGGGGGGCCGGAGGATTCCGAAGAACTCGATCCCGCCGAGAGCATGGACGACGATCCGGCGGGCGAGGTTGAAGTGGTGCGCTTCTCGCCCACGCCGGCGGCAAAGATGTTGCCTTGGCGATCGAGCGCCAGAGCAGTGATTTCCTTCTTGGGAGCGCTGTACAACACGAAGCCATCGCCAGTCGAAGAAATGCGGTAGACCAGGCCGCTGCCGTCCGTGCCCGCAATCAGGTTTCCTTGAGCGTCGAGAGCGAGCACGCGGATGTGGGTGTCGTCGCTCTTGAAGAAAAGAGAGTGTTCTCCCCGGGGCGTGACTTTGTAGATTTCGCCGTGATCGCCAGTGGCGACGTAGAGATTGCCTGCCTTGTCGAGAATGAGATCCCAGATATATTTCGTGCCTGGCGCGAAATATTCGGAGGAAGTCCAGGAGGAGTCGAGAGCGGGCTTGGCGGGGTCTTGTTTCGGGGAATCCTGCGAAGCGGATTTAGAAGCATCTTTCTCGGAGTTCCTGGCGCTTTTGCCGGCTTTTTCCTGCGGCCGGTGTTCGATTTTGTAGACTTTGCCATCGGGTGCAGTCGCGGCATAAATCACGCCGCGCGGTCCGACTTCCAGCGTTTGGACCTGGAGTTCCTGGGGCTCAAAAATGATGGTGGCGGCGCCGTCGGGTGTAATGCGATAAACGCGCGCGGGCGATCCGGTAGCGGCGTAAACATTTCCCGATTCGTCGGCGACGACCGACCAGACGTAGGTCGACGGCGTCGCGTAGAGCAATTTGAAGGAGGGCGCTAATTCGAGGCCGCCGGAACTGCGGATGGCTATCCCCGTGGCAGAACCTTTAGTGAGGTCTTCGAATTTGGACTGCTCCCAGGTGCGCGTTCCGTCGGCGAGCAGGGGCGGTGCAACAACGCTAGCGGCCAGGGATAAGAAAAGGACAAGCGTGAAACCGGAAAGTCTATGCGAACTGTGCAATGTCGTACCTCGATTCAAAATCACGCCGCGATGCGGGCGGACGGACTTCTATAAGCGGAAGTTTCAGGTTAACACGCAGAGGGGATCAATTGCGGATGTTGAGCGCCGGGGCGCAGAGTTTGCGGGCGTGTTATCGTAGATTTTCATGTCTTCCGCGCGTCAGAAATTGCTGAGCACGCTGGCTCAAAAGTCGTTTCGACTGGGAGAGTTCAAGCTTTCTTCCGGCGGCACCAGCGATTACTACATCGACTGCCGCACGACCACGCTCGACGCGAAAGGCTCGCGCCTGACCGGAGAGGTTTTTCTGGCGGAGATTCAGCAGCGCGGGTGGAGAGCGCGCGCCATCGGCGGGTTGACGATGGGAGCGGATCCCATTGTGGTGGCCGTATCCGTGGTGAGTGGAGACGTAGACGGGTTTCTGGTACGCAAGGCGGAGAAGCAGCACGGCACGGGGCAGCGCATTGAAGGCTTCCGCGAGAAGGGGGCGCGCGTGGTGATTGTGGACGATGTGTGCACGACAGGCGCGTCGACGGTGCAGGCGATTGAAGCGGCGCGCGAGTTCGGATTCGAAATCGTCGGCGTCATGTGCCTGGTGGAGCGCGAAGAGGCCAAAGGACGGCCGAATGTGGAAAAGGCGGCGGGGGCGGTGCCGTTTGTTTCCATCTTCACCGCGAACGATGTGCGGCAGGAACACATTTTGCAGAATGATGACACCCAGCCCAACGTTTTTGCCGCGGCAGCGATGTGTGAAGTCTGCGGCCGGCCGGCAATCACGAACAACCCGCGCAACCGATGTGAGGCGCATAAGAATTGAGAGATTGAGCCATTGAGTGATTGAGCCATTGGCTTTCGCAATCGCTCAATGACTTAATCGCTCAATCACTGAAATCTATGATTCAGACACTGGAATGGACCGAGGACGGCGTGCGCTTCATTGACCAGACGAAGCTGCCGACCGAAGAAGTGTATGTCACGTGCAAGACACACGACGAGGTGGCCGACGTCATTCGCAACATGGTGGTGCGAGGAGCGCCGGCAATTGGCGTGGCGGCCGCCATGGGGATCGCACTTGGAGTGAATAATTCTTCGGCGCAATCCGCCGGCGAACTGAAGCGCGATCTCGATCAGATATGCGACACCATCGGCAAGACCAGGCCGACGGCGGTGAATCTTTTCTGGGCGATTCAGCGCATGCAGAATAAATTCGAGCAGATCCGCCTTCGCCCCGTTCCGCAGATCAAGCGTGAACTGACCGAAGAGGCGAAGCGGGTGCACGCGGAAGACATCGCCGCGAATCAAGCCATGGGACGCCACGGCGCCACGCTGATGCCGACCTCGGGCGGGGTGCTCACGCACTGCAATGCAGGGGCGCTCGCGACCGCGGGATATGGAACCGCGCTGGGCGTGATCCGCGCGGCAATTGAGCAGGGGAAAAAAATTCATGTGTATGCGGACGAGACTCGGCCGTTCCTGCAAGGTTCCCGGCTGACCGCATGGGAATTGATGAAAGACGGGATTCCGACCACGGTCATCTCCGACAACATGGCGGGCGCGATGATGAAGCAGGGCAAGATCGGCGCGATCGTGGTGGGCGCGGACCGGATTGCGGCGAACGGCGACGTGGCTAACAAGATTGGAACGTACACGGTGGCGATTCTGGCGAGGGAACACGGCATTCCCTTCTACGTGGCCGCACCGACTTCGACAGTCGACCTGGCATGCGCCGACGGCAGCGGTATTCCGATCGAGGAGCGGAATGCGCGCGAAGTCACTCACATTGCCGGCAAGCAGATGGTGCCGAATGGAGTGGGCGTGGCCAACCCGGCGTTCGACGTAACTCCGGCAAAATATGTGGCCGCGATTATCACTGAAAGAGGAATCGCGCGCGCGCCCTACGAAGATTCACTGCGCAAACTGGCGGGGCAAGAGGATGAGGTTCGCCAGTAGCAGCTTCCGGCGAATTGTTGGTCCGCTTCGGAGTTGCGTAAAGAGATGTAAAGTTCAGAAAATTTCCAGACTCCTCGCGCTACTTTTTGTCCACGATGGGGTTGATTCTAGCGGCCACTCCTAAGTGGCATCTGTGCTAAGCGATTCGACTCCGCACCAAGACCTCAGGGGGAAGTTTATGTCGTCACGCAATCATCTGGTTTTGCCGATCCTTGTTTCCAGCCTTGCGCTGCTGGCGGGCTGCAGCGGGAACGGCGTTAGTAGAGCCAATCCCGTGCCTCCGCCGAGCGGACAGTTCAACAACAGCAATCTGAGTGGCACATACGTATTCGCAGTGTCGGGCACCGACGTGAGCGGCGCGCCATATTCGGCGCTTGGAACATTCACGACGAATGGAAGTGGGGGCAACGGTGTTGGCAGCATTACGGGCGGAACCATTGACTTGAACGACGCGGCACTCTCTTTGCCAGTGGCCAATGCGGCGATCGCCAGCAGCAGCACGTACACGGTCGGGGTGGACGGACGAGGACGAGCGACGCTTAACACGGCTACTCCTTTGGGGAAGATCGTTCTTGATTTCGTGCTGGCCGACAGTTCGCACGGTCTCGTTATCGAGTTCGACGGCAACGCCACGGGCAGCGGAACCATTGATGCGCAAACCTCGGGCGCGGCAGCCGCTGGGTCCTATGCCTTCATTTTTTCGGGAGCGGACGTGAGTAGCGGGACTGCGAACCTGTTTGCCACCGTTGGCGATTTCACGCTGGGAACGGGCGGGGCGATTTCCGCAGGCACGGAAGACTTCAACGATGGGGGATTTGCTTACGCTGATCAAGCGCTGACAGGCAACGTTGTGCTAGGGCCTTCTTCGACGCCGGCAAGCACTCTGAGCACAACCCAGTTTGGGGCGCAGACCTATGATGTGATCGCCATCGACGCGACCCACCTGAAGTTTATTCAGATGAATGGGACTGCAACCTTACTGGGAGACGCCTACGCGCAAAGCAGTACTTCAGTGCCTTCCGGCAATCTGGCCTTTACCCTGGCGGGATCCTTCCCCAGCGCGGCTTCCGCGGCGGTGGCGGGTGGTTTTCTGGTGACGGACGGATCGGGGAACATTACGAATGCTTCCACCGTGGATGCCAACAATGGAGGAACGGTTTCGCCTTCGCCAATCAGCTTCACGGGCACATACACGGCTGGCAACGCGGGCCGGTATACGCTGGCGCTGACGGGTTTCTCGGACGGATCAGGTTACGCCGCTTATCCCTCCAGTGGCGGGCTGCTGCTGCTGGAGATTGACAACTCTGGAATCATGGTCGGATCAGCTTTCCCGCAGACCGCGGGCGCTACCTTTTCCCCTTCGCAAGGCTATGCTTTAAATCTTTCGGGCACGAACTTGGGAACGACATTGAGCTCGGCAGCAGAGGTGGACGACATCGCGCAGTTCAGCGCCAGCAGCAGTGGCACTACCGTTACAGGCATTGTGGATGAAAATTCCAGCGCGGGCGCGGGGACAGCGTACGGAGTCGCGCTGAGTGGGACCTTTGCGGCGCCGGGTTCGAACGGCAGAGGACAGATCGTGGCGAATGCCGGAAACAGTTCGAACTTCACTCTGAACGGCGGGTTCGCGCTAACTTTCTATCCGGTGGATGGCGCTACCTTTCCCTTTATAGAGACCGACAGCGGCCAAGTCGCGGCGGGAGTATTTGTGTTGCAAAATCCGACGGCAACAGCAACGGGAGCGATTGCGAAGCCGCATCTGTTCATCGTGCGGCCGACGGTGCAGGCACACGCGCATTGGCAGAAGAAATAAATCAGGAACGTTGTCGTGCTCAGCGCAGTCGCAGCATCCTTTGGGGTTAAACGCAGTGCGAGAAGAATGAAGCAGAAGCACGATAGGGATGATTCGACTTCGAACGGCCGTCGCAATTGCGACGGCCGTTCTGCGCTCAGCATGACAAAAGACTCGATCGAGTGCCGGAGGAACGCCGGCGCTACTCACGTTTCTGAAGTGCGAACTTTCGCCGTCTGCGGGCCGCGAGAGGCCACCCAGGCGAATATGCGATAGAGCATCAACGCGACGAGTACGGACGCGTATTCCAGGGGCTTTTTCAAATCTGCTTTCACCAGCCAGATGTAATGGATAACTCCGGCAGCGGCGCTGAAATAAATCAGGCGGTGTAGAGCTTGCCAACGCTTGCCGCCGAGCTTGCGGATCGACCATTTGGTGGAGGTGAGCGCGAGGGGAATCATGAGCACGAAGGCGGTCATGCCTGCGGTGATGAAGCGGCGCTTGGCGATATCGGCCAGCATTTCATGCACATCGAAAAATTTATCGAGCCACACGTAGGTCATCAGGTGAAGTGTGCCGTAGAAGAAGGCAAAGAGTCCGAACATGCGGCGCAGGCCGATCAGCCAGTACTGGCGCGTCAGTTTGCGAAGTGGCGTCACCGACAAGGTAATCAGCAGGAAAGTGAGTGTGCAATCGCCGGTTCGATGTGTGATCGTCTCAATGGGATTGGCGCCAAGGTGCGCGTGCAGGCCGCGCCATAGGAGGTCCGCAAGCGGCGCGAGGCAGGCCAGAAAGATTACGGGTTTGAGCCAACGGGGCATGGAGAACCAGTGGTCAGTGGTCGGGATCAGTGTTCGGTGCGTGCAACGACACTAAGCACTGATCACGAGCCACTGTTCTAAAAATTCTTTTTCAGATCCATGCCGGTGTACAGGCTGGCGACCTGGTCGTAACCGTTAAACATTAAGGTCGGACGCTTGAAAAATTCGCCGAGCCTGCGTTCTTTGGCCTGGCTCCAGCGCGGGTGGTCGACATTCGGATTCACGTTGGAATAAAAACCATACTCATTGGGAGCTGAAAGATTCCAGGTATTCTCGGGCTGCTTCTCGGTGAAGCGAATTCGCACTATGGCTTTCGCGCTTTTAAAGCCGTACTTCCATGGCAGGACGATGCGGATGGGCGCGCCGTCCTGATTCGGCAAGTCCTCCCCGTACATGCCAAAGCACAGCAAGGCGAGCGGGTGCATGGCTTCGTCCATGCGCAACCCTTCTACATAGGGCCATTGCAGGACTTGCCGCTGCTGGCCGGGCATTTGCTTGGGATCGTAAATAGTGGTGAACTCGACAAACTTTGCTTTGCTGGTGGGATTAACGCGCTTGATCAATTCACTCAGCGAAAAGCCCACCCAAGGGACGACGATGGACCAGCCTTCGACGCAACGATGGCGGTAAATGCGCTCCTCAGGAGAAGCCATCCTGCGGATCGTGTCGATATCGAGTTCTTGTTTTTTCTCGACCTGGCCCTCGATCTTTACCGTCCACGGGTGCGTACGAAAATTTTGCGCGAGTTTCGCAGGGCCGTCCTTGTCTGTGGAAAATTCATAGTAGTTGTTGTAGGTAGTAACGTCTTTGTAAGGAGTGATGGCCTCCGTGGTGCTGAATGGGCTCTTCTGAAGGCCGTCGATCTTGTTTCCGGCGAGCGCGCGCATCGAAGGCGAGACTAGTTCGCCCAGTCCCAAGCGCATAGTAGCCGCGGCTCCCACCATGGCTGCCCCAGCCAGAAACTTGCGCCGATTCAGATACAAAGCCTTGGGAGTAATTTCCGACGAACGAATGTCTTCCGTCTTCTTGATGAGCATGGAAACCCTGTTCTCGAATCCGATTCGCCACAGACGGATCCGTGCCTGTCTCTATTTTCTATCTTCCATCAAATAGGACGAGCGCGCGCGGAAAAAGTTTCAGAAGAATTGTTTTGGCGGCTGAAGCTCGATTGTTGGACGCCTGTAAACCGCTTATCCCAAGACTTCCCTGACCTTGCGCGCCAGGTTTTGCAGGGTAAAAGGTTTCTGCAGAAAGGCCGCACCACTCTCCAAAGTTCCTTCGTTAACAATGGCGTCCTCGGTGTAGCCGGAGAGATAGAGCACCTTCGTCTGCGGACGCGTCTGGGCGAGTTGTTTCACCAATTCGCGGCCGCCCATCCCGGGCATGACCACGTCAGTGATGACCAGGTCGATCTTGTTATCGTGCTGCGCGGCGATGGCGGCTCCCTCTTCCCCGTTGGCTGCTTCCATTACGCGGTAGCCCTTGGCCGCGAGGGTCTCACGAACGAGTTGGCGAACGGATTCTTCGTCTTCGACCAACAGCACGGTTTCGGTGCCCCCCAGGGCGGTGGGAGCGGTTGGAGCAGAATGCTTCTCGGCGGTGCCCTCCACCCGAGGGAGATAAATCTGGAAGGTGGTGCCGCGGCCCACATCGCTTTGCACCATGACGTATCCGCCACTCTGCTTCACGATGCCGTAAACGGTGGAGAGGCCGAGCCCCGTTCCTTTGCCTTTTTCCTTAGTAGTAAAGAAGGGCTCAAAGATTCGCGACTGCGTTTCCTTGTCCATACCCATTCCGGTGTCGCTGACCGAAAGCATGACGTAGTCGCCTGGACGAATGAAAGTCTGCCCCCGGCGGTGACTCTCGTCGACAACAACTTTCTCAGTCTGAAGGGTCAGAGCTCCGCCCGTGGGCATTGCGTCTTTGGCGTTGACCACCAGATTCATGAGCACCTGCTCCAACTGTCCGGCGTCGGCGCGGGTATGAGCCGCTTCGGGAGAAAGATTGGTTACGAATTCCACGTTTTCGCCAATCAGCGGGCGCAGCAGGCGTTCCATGTCCGCGACAATGGCGTTGACATCGACAACTTTCAGTTCTAGCAACTGCTTGCGGCTAAAGGCGAGCAACTGGCGGGTCAGTGTGGTGGCGCGGTCCGAAGCTTGCTGAATGGCCAGCGCTTTCTCGCGCAGCCGGTGGTCCGATTCCAAGGTGGCTAACATGACCTCGGCATAGCCGCTAATAACCATCAACAGATTATTGAAGTCATGGGCCACGCCGCCCGCAAGACGTCCGACCGCTTCCATTTTTTGTGCCTGGCGGAACTGATCTTCGAGCGCGCGGCGATCAGTCACATCTTCGGCGATGGCCTCCAGCACATCGGCTGGCTCGTCGGCGCTGCTCACGGCACGGCCGCTGATGCGCACGGTGATCGCCTTGCCATCGATGCGCTTCCACTTCACCTCAATTCCATCCAGGCGTCCGCTGCGGCGGAACTCCGCGACGAGGCGGGTGTACTCTTCGGCGTGCGCAAAGACATCTTTCGTCGGATCCAGTAGAAGCACTTCTTCCGCCGATCCGTAGCCCAGCATTGTGATGAGCGCGGGATTAACATCTAGGAAGCGGCCTTCCAGGCTGGACCGGTAAATTCCGTAGACCGAACTTTGCACCAGCGATCGGTAGCGCGCCTCGGAGCGGCGTAACGCCTGCTCGTTCTTTTTGATTTCGACCGCGCTGGCGAGCTGGCGGGCTACGAACGTCAAAATTTCCTTGTCGCGTTCTCCGTAGCGGATATTCTTGGAATAAGTTTGCACCACCAGGGCGCCGAAGGTATGGTTGTTGACTTTCAGCGGAACGCCCATCCAGTCGAGCGAGCGCGAACCATTACGCGCGACCTCGCCGCGTTCCTCCATGGCCTGCAGCACTTCGGGCGTGGCCAGTAGCGGTTGACCTGCGCGGATGAGATAGTCGGTGAGCCCGCGACCCAGTTTCTTCGGAGCGGGCGCGGTATCCTGCTCGTCGACGAAATATGGAAAAGTGAGCACGTCGGTAGACAGGTCGTAGAGCGCGATGTAGAAGTTCCGCGCGTACATCAACTCATCGACAATGCTGTGCACGGCGGCGAAAAACTGTTGCAGGTCATGCGCGCTGCTGCTCTTTTCAGCGACCCGGTAGAGCGCCGAGCTGAGCGCCTCGACTCGGTGGCGATCGGAAATATCGTGATAGCCCGCGTAAAAGCCTGCCATTGTTCCATCCAGGAGCAAGGGTGCGCATGACATGGAAACGTCGATCAGGGAGCCGTCTTTTTTTCGGCGCTGAGTTTCGAGCGTGATGCGTTGGCCGTTGGCGAGGGCTTCGGTTATCCACTTCGACTCGGCCAAGCGGTCGGGAGGCACCACCAGGTTTTCCAGCGGCTGTCCGACTACCTCGCGCGCTTCGTATTCGAACATGCGGACAAAAGTTTCATTGGCGAGAAGAACGCGGTGGCTTACGTCAGCGATGCACAATCCGTCCGGTGAGGCCTGAAACATCTGCTCTAAAAATTGCAGACGGGTCTCGGCGCTTTGCCGGCCTTTTTTGAGAGCTCCGGGAAGCGGAGGCAGAGGGCACGACGTGTCGTTGCAAGTGCTGTGTGCCGACGAGGCGCCGTTGCCATTCTCGCCGTTTGGAGGCTTGCCTTTTCCAGGTTGATCGCCGCCGGGTTGGACGAAAGCCGGCGGAGCTCCGCTATCCAGCGCCTTTTTCAGCCGGCTAGCGTGGGCAAGTTCTACCCGTTTTGATTGGGTGACACGATCACCCATCCGCGAATTCCCCCCTTGAATGCGCAGTCCAACCGGATGGTAGAACGGGGGAGGCAAGCTCGAAAGGTTACGGGGGTAATCCCACAATGGACAGCGTCCAAAACGGGCGCGATTGCAGGGATTTCATGAATGCGCCCTCGAAAGCGACGATCCCCCTTAGTTACCTTCGTTCCGCGCCACGATCATTTGTGTTTCCTTATTTAGGCGCAGTGGCCACACTGATCTCACACCTGCGTCCTCTAGAGCACAACCAGACGCGGAAAATACGTAGGGGGAGTTTTGCAGATGAACCAGAGTTGGGCGGTGAATTTTCCGGCGCGAGTTGTACTTTCTTTCTTGCTCGCCCTGGCGTCGTTACCGGCGGGAGCAGAAACGCCCGGAGTTACCGAGAACAGTGTGTTGATCGGATCGTGCTCGGCGTTGGACGGGCCTGCGAGATTCCTCGGCAATCAGACAGTATTGGGTGCGACGACTTATTTGCATTCCATCAACGACGAAGGTGGGATATTTGGCCGCAAGGTACAACTGCTGGCCTTCGATGACGGGTACGATCCCGATAAGGCGCCGGCGTGCTTCAAGCGCATGACCAAGGAGGGTGTGTTTGCGCTGGGCTTTTTTGTCGGCACTCCGACAGCCAAGGTCTACGTTCCTATGGCCCAAGAGGAGAAGATCCCCGTGGTGGGACTCTTCACCGGGGCGCAAATGCTCTATGAACCGCTGAAACATTACGTGGTGAATGTACGCGCTTCTTACTACGATGAAACCAGAGAACAGGTGGATAAGCTCTGGGAAGCGAATATCCGCAAGATTGGCGTGATCTATCAGGACGATGCGTTCGGCAAGACCGTGCTCGATGGGATGAAGCTGGCGCTGCAGAAACATAACTCCGCTCCGGCTGCGACCGGCGCATTCCCGCGTAATACGCTCGATGTGGTGGAAGGGCTGAAGAGCGTAATGGCGGCGCGGCCTCAGGCCGTGGTAGTCGTGGGACCTTATTCTCCAGTTGCAGCAATCGTAAAGCAGGCACATGCGGCGGGATGGCGGCCGCAATTTCTGACCGTTTCTTTCGTGGGAACCGAGGAATTTATTAAAGAGGCCGGGCCAGACGCGGAAGGCACGATTATCACGCAGGTGGTTCCGCCCTACGATCGCACCGATTATCCGACGGTAGCCCTCTATCGCAAATACTTAACGAAATATTATCCGGACGCCACTCCCAGCTTTGTGAGCCTCGAAGGTTTTGTGGACGCAATGGTAATGGTGGAAGGACTGAAGCGTGCGGGAAAAGATGTGACCCGAGAAAAATTCATTTCGGGCATCGAATCGATTCACGAATTAAACGTCGGCTTGGGATCGAAGCTGGTTCTAGCTTATGGACCCAAGGACCATAAGGGATTTGACGATGTTTATCCCACGGTGGTGAAGAACGGACGGCCAGAACTGCTGACCAACTGGTCTGAAATCGGTAAATAAGTGCGCCGGCCGTCAAGGCAGGATTCTGCCCACTGCTTTCATAAAACCCACCCCGAGCGAAGAAGTTGCGCGCGCCGCAAATTCTCGCTGAAGTGACTCGCCTGTCTGCCGCACAATGCATCTCTCGCACCTGCCTTGGCATCGAATGAATTAACCAAGTGGTTAGTTCGTAAGGATTTGTCAACGGGTCGGAGGTGACCTTATGGCAGTAGCGACAAAGACGAGCATAGTAAAAGCAGTGGGAACAATGCTGGCAGTGGGGCTGTTAGGCACAACGCTCATGGCCGACACGAGCACGGCTTCCCGGTACGACAATCAAATTCAAACGGCGGTGACGCAGAAACTGGCGGCCAAGCGCGAGTTCAGCAACGTGAAGGCCAGCGTATCTGAAGGGATCGTGACTCTTACCGGTTCGGTCGACCTTTATCAGGGAAAGCTGGACGCAGCGAAAGTTGCGCGCAAGGCCGGGCACGCACAGGGAGTGCGCAACCTGGTGGACGTGGCCGGTCCGAATGTGCCGGATGCAGAGCTTGAGCAGAAGCTCGCCAAGAAGCTGCGTTACGTGCGCATGGGCTACGACATCACGTTCGACTACTTCGCTTTGGGTGTGAAGGATGGAGTAGTCACGGTGGAAGGACAGGACAGAACCGGCATGGGACGGGACGAAGCGATGGCTGACATCGCGACTATGCCGGGGGTGAAGGACGTAGTCGAAAACATTTCGCTGGAGCCGGTCTCGCAGTTCGACGACGGGCTGCGTTTGCGGGCGATGCGGGTCATTTATGGTGACTCGGTGTTGAGCAAGTACGCGATTGATCCAGCGCGTCCCATCCGCATCATCGTGGACAACGGGCACCTGACGCTCTACGGTTCGGTCGACAGCAAGATGGACAAGGAAGTTGCCGGAATCCGAGCCAACGGGCTGTTCGGCGCCTTCAGCGTGGACAACAAACTGCAGGTCGAAGGAAAGTCGGGCCAGCAGGGGCTGTAAGGCTGGTGTAGCGGTGCGGTGATAAGAGGCGCGGCGGGGGGCCGCACCTCTTTTCTTTGCGCTATTTTGGCGGCGTAAGTTTTGGTTTCTAGGTTAGGTTCTGCAGCACTTCTTCACGGGACAGTCAGGGAAGCCGGTTAATCAGGGACGCGACGTAACCAGCGCCAAATCCGTTATCAATATTCACTACGCTAACGTTTGAGGCGCAGGAATTGAGCATGCCGAGCAGTGCGGCCATCCCCTTGAACGAAGCGCCATAGCCGATGCTGGTGGGCACTGCGATCACGGGAACGCCGACCAGGCCTCCGACCACGCTGGGCAAGGCGCCTTCCATGCCGGCGCAGACGATTACGACGCGGGCGCGGGTCAGCGCCTCGCGATTGGCCAGCAGGCGGTGAATGCCGGCAACGCCGACGTCGTAGAAATGCTGGACTTCATTGCCCATAACTTCGGCAGTTACGACGGCCTCCTCGGCGACCGGGATGTCGCTGGTTCCGGCGGAGACAACGGCGACGATTCCCTTGCCATATTTTTTGGCATCGCGCTGAAGGACGATGGCGCGGGCAAGGTCGCGGTATTCAGCGGCGCGAACTTTTTTGCGGACAGCAGCAAATTGTTTTTCGTTGGAGCGCGTGGCCAGGATGTTGCCGCCATGTTCGGCGAGCCGCGCGAAAATTCCAGCGACCTGCGAGGGCGTCTTCCCTTCTCCGAGGATAACTTCAGGCATGCCGTTCCGCAGGGCGCGGTGATGATCGACTTTGGCGAAGCCGAGATCCTCGAACGGCATATGGCGAAGGCGGGCGACGGCATCGTCGGGCGTAAGTTTGCCTTTGCGAACCTGCTCGAAGAGTTTGCGGATGGAGTCGGCGTTCAAAAAAAGCTCTCAGCGTTCGGCCATCAGCATTCAGCCGAGAAATTCTAGATTAGCACTTCGAGGAGATATCAGTTCAGACGCGTGCCGATCGTGAGAGCGGGCGCGAGATGGCGCGGAGTTTGGCGATGACGGTATAGCAGACTTTGCGCGCCAGCCCGGGTTCATCGAGGTGGGCAAGGAAGAGGCGGCGCAGGCCGCTGGTCGGAACTTTGCCTGCGAGATAAGCGTCATAAATCTGGCTGCCGATGCGATAGCCCAAGTCCTGCGCGGTGGCGTCCAATTTATCGTGATCTGCGCGAATGGCCGTCTGCGCTAATTTTTCACAGGCGTTGCGCGAGATGGGCGACGAGTCTTCCGGAGCGGGGCGCGAAGGATCGAGCACGCGCGAGCCGAAGTAGGCGACGGCGTGTTCGATTATACGCGTATAGAAAATGTCGATCGCATTCTGGCGCCGGCCGTTGGCGTTTCCGTCCTCCGATTGGCCGTTTAGACGCTGGGGCAGGCCTTGGCAGGCCTGATGCAGGAAGCGGGTCGCATCTTCAGCCGCGTAACTCATCTGAAATTCGCGGACAAAGAATGCGTTCACTTTCGGCAAGTAAGTGCTGCCGCGTTCTTCCACGGCGGCGAGCATGGCTTCGCGCCCAGCTTCGTCAATTCCCTTGCGCGACAACAAACGGCGCAGCATGCCTTCGGACGAGGCGCCATAAACTTCCGGCAGCATGTCGACCAGAAATTTCGGCTGCGTGCTGTTGTGCGGCGAGTAGCGGTTGATCTCGAGAAAGCGTACCAGGCTGTCGATCAGATTGTAGATCGTGGGAGCAAAATCTGGGCCATCGTCAGCGTGGCTCCACTGATCGAGAAAGAGGCGGTAGCTCTCGTATTTCTCGAGGGGAGTGGCATTAAACACGCACAGCACATCGTTGTTCACGCGGACGGCTTCTACCTTGTGTGCGGGTTCTCCGGCTGCGCGCCAGTAAAGCGCGTCGATGTTTTGCAGGACGGTGAGAATATTTGCATCCGGCATGAACCGCTGCAGCTCGCGGGGCAAGTGGTTAGGCGCGAGATGCGACTCGCCGAATAGAACGAAGATGGCGGCGTCGGGATGGCGCTGGCGAATCTCGGAAAGCTTGGTTGCCGCATGGCGGTCGCGTGCGCCAATCTTGCGCAGATCTTCGCGCGAGATGCAGTCGAGACCATAAACCGCTTCGGCATGATCGCGTGCGGTGACCAGCAAGTTATAAAAGGGAGTCCAATCGTAACCCCAGTCGAGATCGAAGCGGATGCGCTGGCGAAGTTCGTTCTCGTCGATCTCGCGGCGCCACCACTCGTCGAGGATGTGCTGGTCGCGGGCATAAATCGTTTCGACACCGAGCACGACCGGACGATCGCCCGCCAGCGCGCGCTGCTCCAGCAGCGACGCGGCATGGCGCTGCGCCGCGGGCAACGCGTGGTAGTCGCCGATGAGGACGACGTCGGCGGCGTGCAGCGCGCTTTGAATCTGCGAAGAGTCGAGCAGCGAATCGTAGCTGCGGAAGGCCTGGTTGAACTCGCGCAGATATTTGCGGCGATGGTGTGAATCCTGCGCGCGAATCTCGCGCTCCACTCCGGCCAGCGCATGCAACTGCGCCGCGCTGCGACGGGATCGAAGATTGGCAATGCTAGCCATGCGAATCAGCTTCTAGCTTCTAACTCCTATCTCGTTCATCTTGACTTCCACTTCATCTACTACCTATGCTCCGGTGTCGGGGCAATGCTTCAATTGCTTCGTTCGGAGGCCTTTTGCCTAACCATCCGCCGCAGAATTTGACCGTAGCTACGACCGGAGCTAGCGGAGCCATTTTCCTGCGGCAGTTATTGCTGGCCGTGGAAGGCGACCGGCGCGTGGAAACGGTTAACTTCATCGCCTCCGACGGTGCCCTGCGAGTGATGGCCGAGGAGTTGGGCTTGAAAGGCCGGTCCAACCTGGTCGGCCAACTTCTCGGCCGCACTTCCCGAAAAATCAAAGTTCAAGCGAACGCCGACATCGGGGCGAATGTGGCCAGCGGTTCTTATCCCGCCGACGCCATGATCGTGCTCCCATGCAGCGTGGGCACTTTGGCCCGTATCGCCAACGGCGTCGCCTCGCAATTAATCGAGCGCGCCGCTGACGTCTCTCTAAAGGAGAAGCGTCCGCTGGTACTGTGCGTGCGCGAGACGCCGCTCAACAAAATCCACATCCGCAACATGTATCGGGCCGCCGACGCCGGAGCCACGATCTTCCCGCTGATCCCGGCGTTCTATTACGGTCCTGCTTCCTTAGATGAAATGGCACGCGAATTTGCCTATCGCGTGCTGGCTCATCTGGGCCTGCCACAGCCCGCCGCCTTCAGGTGGAAGGGCTGACAAATCAACGACTTGGAAGCATCCGTAAAAAATCTTTGCCAAATCAGTAATATCGGCTCGGCAAGCCTAGGATTTCAGTGTAGAGAGCCAAAGGTGCTGGCGGCAGATGCCCGCTGGCCATGTCCGAGCGGAAACCAATGCGTTTCCTTCACGAATCGCCGAGATTTCCAGAGGGGCGACCTACATTCGATGGCGTAGAATGCGCAAATTCAGGAAGGTGCTAATGCGTCGATGGTTTGCAGGATGGGTTGCCATAGTGCTTCTCGGGATCGGAGCCAATGCCGCCGACGATCGGAATCCCCTGGCCGGCAGCGCCAAGGCCGCGAAAGCTGGGGAATATGAGTTTCGCATCAACTGCGCGCTTTGCCATGGTCTGGGCGCCAAGGGCGGCGGGCGAGGGCCGGACTTGACGCGGGCGGTCAAGAAACATACCCACAACGACGCGGAGATGTTTCAGGTGATCAGCAACGGGATTCCGGGGACTGCGATGCCGGCCAATGGGACTAACGGGCAGGGCGTTGGCATGACGGATCAAGAGATTTGGCAGATCATTACCTACATTCGCAGCCAGGAAGTGAAGGCGCCGGCTCATCCGGCGGGCAATGCGGCGCACGGCAAAGAACTGTTTTATGGCGATGCGAACTGTTCGCTGTGCCACATGATCGAGGGCAAGGGCGGACGTTTGGGACCCGATCTGACGGGAGTGGGGGGATCGCGGACGCGGGCCGCGATCATCGATTCAGTGCGCAATCCCAGCCGTCGGCTGGCGTGGGGATTGACCGAGGCGACGAAGGAGTTTCCGCAGGAATATGAAAGCGTCACTGCAGTCACCGCGGACGGGAAGGAAATCAAGGGCGTCACGCTGAATGAAGATAGCTTCAGCGTGCAGATCATGGATACCGGCGAGCAGATTCATTTGCTGGAGAAAGGTCAGCTGAAATCATTTCAGAAGACGCGGCAGTCGGCGATGCCGGTGTATGGTGCGGATCTTTTGAGCGATAAGGACCTCGATGACATAGTGACGTACCTGACCAGCGTGGGGGCGAAATGACGGGCCGCGATTGCATCGAGTCGACCCTGATGATAGGGCACAATGGCGTCGAGTCAACCCTGATGATCGGACAACCGTGGAAGAGCGGCTCTTCAGCGCCGCGTCGAGCCACGCCAAAACGCGCGGGCTTCAGCCCCTGCGGACCACAGGGCCTGACGGCCCTTGCTTCGTCGACGCGCAACGCGGCCCTCAAAGGGCCGCTCTTCCACGGCGGGGCCACGGTTCTTGTAGTGCTGCTAACTAGCGCATTAATGGCCAGTGTGTTCTCTGGTTACGCTCACTCGCAGGTCACGTTCGAGCGGCTGGTAAATTCTGCCAAGGAGCCGCAGAACTGGATGACCTACTCGGGCGACTATTCCGGAAAACGGTTCAGTTCGCTTGATCAGATCAATCTGACGAATGCGCAACATCTGGTCGCGAAGTGGGTCTACCAGACCGGAGCGACGGGAAAGCTGGAAACTTCACCGCTGGTGGTCGACGGAATTCTTTATGCCACCGCGCAGGATGATCGCGCGTTCGCGCTCGATGCACGCACCGGACGGCCTATCTGGATGTATCAGCGGCAATTGCCGGCGGATATTCGCCCTTGCTGCGGGCACGTGAACCGCGGGCTGGCGATTCTGGGCGACAAAGTTTTTCTGGGGACACTGGACGCGCACGTGATCGCACTCGATGCCAAGACTGGCAATGTGGTGTGGGACGTGGTCGCGGCGGACTATCGCACCGGCCATAGTTTTACAGTCGCCCCGCTGGCGGTGAAGGATCTCATCGTGATCGGCATTTCCGGCGGAGAATACGGGGTTCGTGGATTCGTTGACGCCTACGACGCGGCGACGGGCGAGCGCAAGTGGCGGTTTTATACGGTGCCGGGGCCGGGCGAGGCGGGACATGACAGCTGGCAAGGCGATTCGTGGAAAGTGGGCGGGGCTCCGGCGTGGAATACGGGGACGTACGATCCGGCCACGAATCAGATTTTCTGGCCGACGGGAAATCCGGCGCCGTCGAATCGTGGTGAGGGACGCGCGGGCGACAACCTCTATAGCAATTCCCTGCTGGCGCTCAATGCCGACACCGGCAAGATGAATTGGTATTTCCAGTTCACCAAGCACGACGAGCACGACTGGGATGCGACGCAGGTTCCGGTGATGGTGGAGGCGGGCGGCAAGCATCTCATCGCGCAGGCTGACCGTAACGGCTTCTTTTATGTGATCGATCGCAGCAATGGCAAACTGATTTCGGCAACTGCTTACGGCAAAACGACGTGGAGCGATACCAAGGACGCGGATGGTCGTCCTGTCGCGAACAGCCAAGCTTCGCCCACGCTGAAGGGACGCACCGTTTGTCCGGGAGCGCTGGGGACAACGAACTTCATGGCGCCGACCTACGATCCGCAGACATCGCTGTTCTACGTGACGGCGCGCGATCAGTGTGACACCTTCAGCACGGCCCCGCAGCCTTATGAAGCGGGCCATGCGTTTTATGGGAGCGCCTATTTCCCGTCGGAGGAGGCTGAGCCTTACCGCGGATTCTTGAAGGCAATCGACCCGCAGACGGGGCAGGTCAAGTGGGCGTTCGAACATACGTCGCCCTCATGGTCGGGAGTGCTTTCAACGGCCGGAGGGCTGGTGTTCAGCGGCGACGCGGAGGGAAATTTCATTGCCTTCGATGCGGCCTCGGGCAAGCCGCTGTGGCACTTCCAGATGGGCGGGGCAGTGTACGCAGCGCCCATGGCCTTTGCGGTAGATGGCAAGGAATACGTGGCGATCGCGGCGGGCAGCGCGGTGTATGCCTTTGGCCTGCCGTGACCCAACTTACTCACACGATTTTTTCTGTTGCCTTCCCCGATTACCGGGCTTTCCCCGATTGACGCTGACGCGCGTTTCATAATAATCTGCGCTTACACCGGAAAGGAGGTGGTCGGATGACAAGTTCTGAAGGCAGTAGTAGATGTACTCAAAGACCAGGTGAGGTGGCTGAGACTTAGAGCGGTTGCTCTAAGCGGGGCTTTCGTGTGGAGCGGGCACTCTTGCCCGCTATGCCGGAAGCTACAGCCCGCACACTACCGGTGATTTAAGGATTGGATCCGCCTGGCGCAGGTCGGCCAGGATCGTCGAATCGACGAACCCGGAGTTGCCGTAGAGGCCACGTTAGAGTGACCACCTCTTGGTCAATCCCAAACAGTCCACCGGACGGGGCTTGAGCCTTCAAGGGCTTGAGCCCCGTTTGTTTTCACACCACACCGATCTCTTCGGACCGATTCCGCAGCCACTCAAATCGCAGCGCGGTACGAGCAAAAGTCAAACCGCCGAGAACTCGGCTCTGCTACGATCATTTGTCTCTTCCACTCGCAAGGATGGCGCAATCAAAATGATTCGAAAAATTGCACTGCGATTAGTTGCCATTACGCTAATCGCTTTTATGGCATTGAATGCCTATCTGGCGATCAACCGCCTCAGACTCATTCAGAAGTCTGCCGCCCTCACGCTGGAAAGCTCTACGATTCAAGCCCACATCTCCGCTGTGTTGCAGGCTTTGACTGATATGGAAACAGGCCAGCGCGGATATCTGCTAACCGGGAACTCGGATTACTTACTTCCTTACACGGACGGGAAGAACCGGATCGGGAACGACTTTGCGAGCCTTCGCGCCGCACTCACCAATCGGACGGAAGAGGAGCGGTCTATCGAGTCGAAGCTTGAGTCTCTGGCTGCTTCCAAACAAGCTGAGATGGGGCGGGCGATTGAGTTGCGCCAGAAGGGTTATCGCCGCCGCGCATTCAATCTTGTCGATACAAACGAAGGGCGGGACTACATGGACGAGGCTCGCAAGCTGTCGTCTTCCCTATCCTCAGCCGAAAGCAGCAGCTTCGCGAGATTCGACAAGGAGAGGACTTCGAGCCAAAGCAAAGCTTTGTCGGAAACCATTATTGCCAATTCAGGCTTGCTCTTGTTGACGCTATGCCTGTTTGTACTCGCCCGCTACCACGAACAGGCGCTTGCACAGGAAATCGTCCAGAACACCCGAACACTCGCGTTGCGAGATGCCCAGCTGGAAAAGCTAACATTCGTGCTTTCCAACCAGGTCGGCTCGAAGATGGCTGACATCGAGACGGACGCACACCTTTTATTGGAGGAATACGGGGGGTTTCTGCCACGCCATGGCTATGAATGTGCGGAACATCTCAAGGAAACAGCGGCACAAATGGAGCGACTGAGGCAAGAGTTGCTGGGCGAGCCCGGCTTCAATCAAACCGATCAAAAAGCAGCTTGAGCGACCTGGCACAGTTCACGCCCATCGCAGGATTGCAGAACTCGCTGCCGTGATGTGGAACGGGACGCGGGTTCTGTGCCGCCGGAGATTTCCTGGGTCGTGGCGGCGCATCAAGCCGCTTGGGGCGAGCTCGCTGGCGCGCGCTTGAAGGACTCGGCTTCGATGAAGATGCGCTGAATCATGGGCTCCTGCTCGCGAACGTGGTCTTCGATACGCTCCACCGCCGATTCCAACTGTTGCAGATTAAGACCTTGCTGAAATTGAATATTGACCGTGAGCAGTACGTGGTTAGGGCCAAGTTGCATGGTGAGCAGGTCGCCAACCTTTTCGACTGCAGGGTCCGCATTAATGATTGCTCTCACCCGGTGGATTCTCGCCCGGTTCGTTCTCTCTCCGATCAGCAACGCGCCACTCTCCCGGCCGAGGAAGATGGCGACCGCTGCGAGCATAAGACCGATGACAATCGAAGCGACAGGATCGAAGTAAGGGTTCTTTAGGAGGCGCCCGAGAAAAATGCCGACAAAGGCAATGAGCGCGCCGAGCAGGCCCGCGGAATCCTCCAGAAATACAGTGAAGATGGTGGGATCTTTGCTGCCAATGATTTCGTCCCAGGTACTCTCGTTGGGATCTTTTTGGGACCTCAGTTGGCGATAGGAAATGAGCCAGGAGTAACTCTCAAATGCGGCCGCGAATGCCAGCACCGCATAGTTCCATCCGGGATGATCCGCGATCTGCGGATTTCGCAGGTGAACGATTCCGTGATGAATGGCGAGGCCGCCGCCCACACCGAAGATGTAGACAGCTACCAGCAGAGAATAAAAATAAAGCGCCTTGCCGTGCCCGTATGGATGCAGTTCGTCAGGAGGCCGAGCGCTGCGTTTCATTCCGACTAACAGCAACAAATCATTGCCCGAGTCCGCGGTGGAATGCAGGGCTTCGGAAAACATGGCGGAACTGCCTGTACCGATGGCGGCAGCGTATTTACAGGCCGCAATCGCCAGATTGGCAACGATCGCCGCATAGATGACTTTCTTGGACTCCCGCGCGGCCATCGGGTACTCAGCTCCTTTGCAAACTCGGCTCTGTATTAGTCACAATCTTGCGGCGGCGCGTTGCCTCGCTGGGAGCGGAAGAGCAGTTGGCCGGCGGCAGGCTATCGAAGTAAGCTTAACCAGTGTCGTATTTAGACGAGTCCGATCTCCAGGCCAAAGAGCGCCGGCGGCTGGCGGAAACCTACGCCGGCATGACCGACGGAGAGTTGCAGCGCTTGGCGCACAATGCGGAGTCGCTGACCGAGATAGCCTGGGAAGCTCTCGAAGATGAGATGGAGCGTCGGAGTTTGAAAGGCCCCGAGGATCGCGCGCCCGAGGATCGTCAGGAATTGGAATTACAGGAACTCGTGACCGTCCGCCAGTTTCGCGATCTGCCGGAGGCGCTGCTGGCCAAGGGCTGCCTGGAATCGGTGGGGATCGATTGTTTCCTGGGCGACGACAATCTCGTCCGGCTGGACTGGTTCATTTCGAATTTCATTGGCGGCATAAAGCTCAAGGTCAGGGCGGCCGACGCCGTAAACGCGCAGCAAGTCCTCGATGAACCGATTTTGGAAGGCCTCTACGTGCAAGGCGTTGGGCTCTACGAGCAGCCGCGCTGTCCTAAGTGCCAATCGCTGGACGTGAACTTCGAACCGCTGGACCGGCCGATTGCCTACATGAGCGCATTTCTGCGCGTACCGCTTCCGGTGCAGCAGCCGGGATGGCATTGCCGTGCGTGCGACGCGGAATGGAACGACGATGGGTCGGAAGGCGAAATGATGTAGTCGCGGCCTTAGTTTCCATCCGGAACTCTTCGTAACACTGCTGCAGTCATGTTGCGTCATGTTGCCACCGGGAAATCAACGACCTCCATGCCCGGCTCGGTGGCGCGGGGGCGTGGCAGAGAGCGGGATTGAAAAGTAAACCGCGGAAAAAGGGTAGGATGACGATGACATTTTATGATATGGCCGGCCGCGAGATATTGGTCGAGCAGATCACCTGATCCCGAGTCCGCCACGGTCTGCTGAGATCGACAAAAGGAGGCAGCATGGAATTTGTGATGTTTGAAGACGTCGACGGCATGGAAATCTTTGTCAACCCCGAGCGGGTCATCTGGGTCAGAGAATATCCGAATCAGACAACAGTCATAAGCTGTGGACACGAGGACAAGTTCGCAGTCCGCCTCGCTCCCGCCCATGCCGTTGCCGCGTTGGGCAAGACCATACGTTAACGCAGAAGGTGGATATCCACGCGTGGCAGTTTCGAGCCTTAGTCGAAATTAATGACACTGCGGGGAAGGGCCGTTCAGACTTTGAAACAGTTTTTTGGCCTCGGTCAGATCGGGGTTGAATTCCAGCACGCGCAGGACGTAGTCGCGCGCGCGATCGACCTGCCCCGCCTCACAATATGCCCGCGCGATATTCATTCCAATGCTGCTTTGGTCTGGGGCGCGCTGGAATGCGTCATCCCAGAGCCTGACGGCTTCGCGCAAATGTCCACGCCCGGCTTCGATTGCGGCCAGGTTCGCCGAGGCCTCAATCAAAGTAGGATCGACAGCGAGAGCTTTTCCATAAAACTCTCGCGCTAGATCGGCTTGCCCTCTTTTCTGCGCGGAATACCCGATCGCGGAAAGCAAAGCAGGATCGTCAGGAGACTTCTTGATTGCCGCGCGAAACAGGCTTTCCAATTGAGGCGGAGCGGCGGTGATGCCTCGATTCACTAACGAATCCCACGCAAGCGCCAGGTCACGCGCGTCCTGATCGCTTTTCAACGAATCAGGAAAACGAACCAGTCGCGGGGGATCGGGCCTGAAATTCGACAACTGCACAGGCTGAAGAGCAACCGGGGGCCGGCGAAGAATTCGATGGTCGGTGACGTCGGTGTGAGCCACATCAGTGCTCAAAGACGCGGGCATGTGGCAGGAGGCGCAGTCGGGCTGCTCCCTATGGTGCCGGCTCCCAAACTGATCGCCGTGGCACGCCAGGCACTTTTGCCGATAGTACGAGACCCTCTCGGCAGCCGACGGTTCTGAATGTGGATCGTGGCAAGTGGTGCACGACATGGCATCGCCGGTTTTCTTTTTACATACACTTTGCGATAGCGCCTCCACTTGGCTGATCGCCCCAAGATTCCGTTTCTGGTCGGCAAAGACAAAATAGTGGACGTAGTCCGAAAGCATTTCGCCAGGCTGATATTCATACAAGTGCCGCCCGGGTTGTTCAACAGCCGCTTTGCCCTCAAGATGGCACTGCATGCAGACCTCATCGCGCCGGGCCGGATCGAGCTTGGCGGGATTCACAATTGCGCCGCCTTTCGCGTGCGCGGCTCCCGGCCCGTGGCATCGTTCGCAACCGACGCCGTCTTGAGTGAAAGGAGGTTTCGGGTAGCGGTTTTGCGTTCCTTGAATAGGAGGCTGCATGCCGCTGACATGGCAATGCAAGCACCCGGTGAAAGCCGGCAGGTTCAGGGGAATCTCTCGGGCATCGCCGAATCCGGGCGCCGCGTCCCAGACGTTCCGGCCCGTATACCAGTTCACGGGAGACTCAAAAAGGAAACCATCCATGGCGAACAGATAGCTTCGTCCGCGCCGTCCCGAGCCAATGTAATACAGCAACTGGCGCCGGCTGCGGACTGCGGGATCATTGGGACGCTCGAAGCTCAGCCAGACTTTGCCATCCTCGGTGTAAATGCGATAGTGAGCACCGGACTTCCGATGAACGAAGTCAGCGGGGATCGGTCCGTCGAGCGCGGGTCCGCTGGCTTTCGCCATGGAAGTCCGCTCGTACGAGTTGTAAATCGATGAATGGCAGCCCGCACACCCTTGATTCCCAATATATCCGTTGGACTCAGGCTTCGCCGATTGTCTCGTTGGCACTTGGGCGAACAAACCGATACATCCCGCCAAAAAGACAGCTACTATGCGGAGCAATTGGCGGGGGCAATTGCAATCTCTGGACAAAACTGCGACATCCGTTTGTGGCGTCTTCCAAAAGACAGACATAACACCAGAAGAAAGAACGTGAAGGAATGAATTAGCAGACACTCCAACACCGAGAAATTCATTTCACGGTGGGAAGGTATTGGGAATCGATTGGTTGTTCGGGAGCGAGTAATAGTTTGTGGTAACGAGTAAGAGTTTGTATCGGCGTGTAACGGTTCGTGATTTTCGTATTCGGGGAAAACAACGTTGTCGCTGCTGGGCCCCTTGTTATGGTTCATTCCCCAGGTCTTCAGCTTCGACGCGACGTCCGCAGGTAGGGGCGTACTCGGCGCATCTTGGCGGCACAGTTCGCTACCGTGTGGTCCGAGCCCCCTGATTAACCGTTAGCGCTCATACAATGCCGGGGTATAATTTCCCCCCAGATGCAGAATCCCCGTTACGCGCTGGTGGCGTACCTAAATAATCCCGCTGGAGGATTTGTGGAACAGCTCCGCCGCGAGCTGCATCCCGACCTGCCGCATCTGTCGGCCCATCTGACGATTCTGCCGCCGCGTCCGTTGCGGGGCACCGAGAGTTCCGCCTTGCAGATTCTGGAGCGCATTTGCGGCAACGAAGAGCCATTTGAGGTGGCCTTGGGGGATGTGGGAACCTTCGCCCCGGTGACCCCCACAATCTACATTCGCGTGCTCGATGCCGCCGCCCACATGATCGAACTACACAGCAAATTGAATACCGAAGCCCTGGCGTTTCAGGAAGAGTGGCCGTATATTCCTCATCTCACAATCGCAAAAATGAGCGGTGAACAGCCCGCCGAGGCCGCCTTTCAAGTCGCGCGCGAGCGCTGGACGGCCTACACGGGGTCACGGCGTATCCTCTTGGAAAGGCTGACCTTTGTGCGCGAAGCTGAAGCAAATTGCTGGGTGGATCTGGCCCCCGTTCCGCTCGGCCGTCACCTGGTTTCCCGTTAACGCTGTTTGCGATACCTGCCGTAATCATCGCCTCATTACTACTCGCAGTTACTCCCGACCTGGGCGCTTGGCGTAAGTACATCTCCCTCCCGTGCATTGAAAAGCCTGAGACGCGGCTGTAGATAAAGAGTAGGCCAAGTCGCCGTTAATCCCGTCAAATGTCACTTCCGACGCGGGGTTCCGGTTGAGACGGGAGAGCGCATGCAGATTGGGGTCTATGGTTCGGGGTACCTGGGAACGGTGATTTCGGCCTGCCTGGCGGATTTTGGCACGCCCGTTTCCTGCTGTCATCCCGACCGCACGCGCATGGTCGAAATGGCCCAGGGGAATGTCCCCTTCTACGAAAAGAACCTGAAGGAAATCATCCGGCGTAATGTGCGGGCGGGACGGCTGGCTTACTCCACCGACATCGAAACTTTTGCGCGCCGGACGCAAGTCATTTTTCTGGCCGAAGACAAACCCGAGGGCTTGGCCGACGTCGCCTTGCGCATTACGCGCCTCGCGACCAAGCCTCCCATTCTTACCATTGTCACTCCGGTTCCGGTGGGCACCGCGAACAAACTGGAGAAGAGCATTCGCGACGCGGGCTTGCAGGCCAGCATCGTTTCGCAACCTATGTTTTTCACCGATGGTTGCGCCGTCGAAGACTTCAACTGGCCCGATCGCATCATTCTGGGATCGACCTCGCTCGAAGCGGTGCACATGCTGAAGCAGATTTTTCATCCCCTGGTGATGCGAGGGGTTCCCGTGATCGTGACCAACCAGGCAACGGCCGAACTGGTGCGGGAAGCCGCGACTGCGTTTGTCGCGACAAAAATTTCGTTCATCAACGAAGTTGCAGCGCTGTGCGAACGGGTTGACGCCGATGCTGTAAGCCTGGCCCTCGCCCTCGGTCTCGACAAAAAGATCGCCCCGCGTTGCTTGCAGCCCGGAGCGGGCATGGGCGGCGTGTTCGCCGAAACCGACATGGACTCGCTGGTGGAACTGGCGCAAGCGCACGGCGTGCCCCTGAAAGTGCTCGGGGCGGCGCGCGATGTAAACCAGTACCTGGCCGAGCGCCTGGTCGACAAGATTTCGTTGGTGCTGAATTCGGTCGAGAACAAAGAAGTCGGCATTCTCGGGCTTGCGTTTAAGCCAAATACAAATTCCGTCGCGGGATCGTCGTCCGTTCGGCTTGCGGAGAATTTGATTTCGAAGGGAGCGCATGTTCGGGCCTACGATCCGGTCGCGATTCCCGAAGCAAAAATACGGCTTAACGGATCGGTGCGCTACTGCGAATCAGCCTATGCCGCCGCCGAGGGTTCCGACGCATTGGTGGTGGGCACGGGTTGGCCCGAGTTCCGCGCTCTCGATTTCGAGAGGATCAAGCACCTGGTGAAGAAGCCCGTCATTGTCGACACCAAAAACCTGCTCGACTCCACCCGCCTGCGTGCCTTGGGATTCGAATACGTAGGGATAGGCCGCGTGTAAGGCAGCCAGGCTGTCGAAGCCAGGGCACGCCATCACGAAACCGTCCTCTGGAGCCCTCGCGTTCCGAATTTCAATTCGTCCCGTCAGCTGCGTCCAGATGAACCTCTGACAGTGCGTCCCCCAATTGCTATAATCAACATCGGTGGTGGGAATAGCTCAACTGGCAGAGCACCGGACTGTGGCTCCGACGGTTGCGGGTTCGATTCCCGTTTCCCACCCCAGATTTCCCGCGATTTTCTTCCACGCCACAAGAATCGGCCCTGTAGCTCAATTGGATAGAGCATCAGTCTTCGGAACTGAGGGTTGGGGGTTCGAGCCCCTCCGGGGCCGCCATTTCACGGAGCAATGCCTGGGAGGCGCTACGTTAGCAAAGCAACTCGACTGCCCTAGAAATTCGCCCTCACTCCCACCTGCGCCGCAAACGGAATCCCCACGGTAGTTCCAGGACCGAAGAAATCTCCCAACCCTCCGGCAGGAATTTCCAACTGTTTGAAGTTGCTAACGGGCTCAAGCTGAGCGCACGTCGGGAAGTCGATGCAGATTTGAGTCGCATTGCCCGCGGCAATGTCGCTCGCCGGAAGCGGCAGTTGCCCGATATTCGCCACGTAATTCGCTCCCGGATTGCTGCGGTTGAGCAGGTTGAACAATTCGGCGAACGGCCGCAGTTCTAAGCGCTCGCCGAATTTGAACGGATGGGTGACGCGCAAATCCAGTTGAATATAAGGCGTGCCGCGGAAGGCATCGAGCGAAGTCGGGGTGCCGTTGACCGAAATGCGCTGGCTGTTGTCGGCCGTCGTAATCGTAAAAGGCCGCGCTGACTCCGCCTGTGTCATGGTTGTCAATTCGAAGCCGCCGGGAATGTAAATCGTGCCCGCGAGCACGAACCGGTGACGAACATCCTCGCCGGAGGGACCGTAGTCGCCCGGGCCAAATGGGTTGAGCGGATCACAGACTCCGTTCACATAATCGAATAGCTCGCCCAGCACGCATCCCCAAGTTTGCGCTTTGGAAAAAGTGTAGTTCGCGACCAGGTTGAAGCGCTTCGAGACGTTGCCCTGCAGGTGCAGCATCAGCGCGTTGTAGCTCGATCGATTGTCCGAACGGAAAACTTGCGCCGCAGCCGGAACAGTAAAGGAATAAGCGCGGTAGGAATGATTGCCTTCTTCGTGGGTGTAATCTGCGCTGGCAGTCCAGTTGGAGTTGAATGCGTGCTGCATGCCGCCGGTCGCATGCAAAGCGTAAGGAGTCTTGTAATCAGGATCGATCAACGCCGCTGGAAGATTGGGACCTCCGTTCACCGCCTGCAGCGCCGCAGCCCAGCCGTTCTGCGCGAGATCGTTGTAAAAAAGCCCAAAACCCGCGCGAATCACCGTGTGTCCGCTGTTTCCCGGCGAATAGGCAAGCCCCAGGCGTGGAGCGAACTGCTTTCGATCATCGTGCGGCGCACGCTCCGCAAGGCCAAACGACGGCAGCAGCGAAAATGACGGATTCGCAGTCTGATCACGGCCTTCGGCGATGAACAATCCGAACGTCGTTTGCCAACGCAATCCATAATTCAGCGTGAGATGACGCGAGAGCCGCCACGAATCTTGCGCGTAAAAAGCCAGCCGCTGCACGCTCTGCGAAAAACTTCCGTCAGTGGCCGGAGTGGTGGATGCCCCGTCCGCGTAGTCGTGGGCAAACTGCGCTGGATTGGCCAGGTAGAAAGCAGGATCGTTGGGAAATGAATGCAGCGTTTCCTGATTCCCGGGGAATGCTCCGCCCAGCACCGGCTCGTGAATGAAGTTCACTCCGAACTTGAATGAATGGTCGCCCGTTCCGTGGCCAATGTCGTAGCGAAACTGATATTTCTGCTGGTTGCGAAGCGATGGGAAGAACGTGATGGGCGTGGCGAATTGATTGTCGCCATAAGTCTCAAATCCCGACACGGTCAGCGTTGTGGAGCTGAAGGGAAAGGCGAGCGCGAAGCCGAGAGTGGAATTGCGCGCCTGCGTGAGATGCAACAAGCTCGCGTCGAACACAAACGTTCCTAACCACGTATTACTGAACGCATAGGTATTGCTGACCACTCCATTCCAGTAAATATTGTGCGTAGTGAGTCCGGTCGAGGGCAGCGTGGCCTGCTGCACAAGGGCGTTGTGAGTGAGGTACGTGTCTTCCGACGCACGCAGAAACCACTGCGACTTCGGCGATTGGGCCCAGTCGAAGCGCAGCGACCCAATATAATCGCGGAACGGAACGGGAATGTTCTGGGGGACCGCGATTGACGGCACACCGGGAATCACCCCGTCCGCCGCTAATTGTGCCAGGGCATTGAACTGCGTGAGGCTGCTTGGGCTGTAGGCGATGCTGGCGTTTTCGTGAACGTACTCGAACGAGGAAAAGAACCAAAGCTGGTCGCGCAGGATCGGGCCGCCCAGCGTCGCCACATAATTCTGGCGCGAGAAGGGCTGCTTGGGATTGGGCTCCGGGTTTTCAATCGGAAAGCGCGCATTCAGCGCCGCTGCCCGCTCGTAGAACGCCTCTGTGCCATGCCATTCGTTCGTTCCGCGCTTGGTCGTGATGACCACCGACCCGGCCGTAGTGCCTCCGGTGTCGGCGTCTTCGTTTGCGGTGCGCACGGCAAATTCCTGAATGGCGTCGGGAGAAAAATTCTGCAGGAATCCGCCAATCCAGTCGTCGGAATTGTCGCCGCCATCCACCGAGAGATCGTTATTCAGCCCCGAACTTCCTCCGGTCGACACCGCCGTGATGCGCGCCTTGGTAGGGTCGGAGGGCTCCACGGGCTCCGTTCCGGGCGCCAGATACGCGATGTTGGCGAAGCTGCGCGCGGCCAGCGGAAGCGTCTGCAGATCCTGGTTGCTGATCACTCCCTGATGCACGACGCTGACCAGGTCCATCGGTTGAGTTGTGATCGACGAATTCTGGCCTTGCACCGAAACCGTTTCTTCGGGCGCCGCCAGTTTAAGAACAACCGTCACTTCGCGAACCGAACTAACGGTGACCGTTACATTCGCCTGCGCCGGCGCGAATCCACTCGCGCTCACGGCAACGCGATATGCGCCCGGAGGAAGGTCGTCCACACGAAATTCGCCACGGTCTTCGCTGGTGGCGGAGCGCTGCACCGAAGGGTCGACCGACGTTACTACGATGGTGGCCGAAGGAATGCGGGCGCCGGTTGCATCCTGAACCGTCCCGCGAAGTGACCCCCGCGGATTCTGCGCCTGGAGCAAGCTAGCGGCAATCGCCAGCGCCAGCACGGCGAAGCATGGTTGTCGGAAGAAATTCATTGAACGGCGCGCAATTCTAATCCGACCAGTGCTGTGGCGTCCGGTCCCAGCGATGCTTCTTCAATTCTGCCAGCAGCGTTTTATCGAGAGGGCCCGCGTCGCTCGTTGCAACGTTCTGCCGCACGTGATCCGCTTTGCGCATGCCTGCGATAGTTGTGCTTACTACTGGATGCGAGAGAATAAAACGCAGCGCCATCTCCGGCAGGGTCATCCCCGGAGGAACAATTTTTTTCAACTCGTCGACGCGCTTGACCGTCTTGGCAAGATTCTCGGGACCGAAATATCCCGCCCGCCAGTCGTCTTTTGGGAAGCGCGTTTCGAGCGTCATCTTGCCGCTGAGGCTGCCTTCGTCCAACGGAACACGCGCAATCACGCCTACGTTGAGTTCCTTGCAGAGCGGAAAAAGCTCGTCCTCCGGCGCCTGGTCGAAAATGTTGTAGATCACCTGCACCACGTCGACAAGGCCGGTGCGCAAGGCCTTGATGCCGTTCTCCGGCTGCCAACGATTGATGCTCAGGCCAAAAAAACGAATCCAGTTGTCGCGCTTTAGCTTTTCTACGGTCGAGCGAAACTCGGGCTCGCTGGTCCAGCTATCGTCCCAAACGTGAAACTGCAGCAGATCAATGGTATCCACCCGCAGTTGCTTGCGGATGAGATCGGCGTATTTGAAAACGTGCTGCGCTGCAAAGACGTCGCTGTACTTGTACTCGGGCAGAGCGGGCCAGCGATCGTTCGCCGGAGGAATCTTCGAGGCCGCATAAATGCGTTTTCCGGAGTTGCGCGCCATGATTTCGCCCAGCAGGCCGTCGCTTTTGCCCTCGCCATAAGCCCAAGCGGTATCGAAAAAGTTGCAGCCGAGATCCACCGCCAGTTGCATTGCGGCCAGCGATTCCTGGTCGTCCGAGCCGCTCCACCCGCTCATCCCCCACAACCCGTGGGCAATCTCGCTGACATCGAAACCAGTACGGCCAAGCTTGCGATATTTCATGATTGCGTCCTTATAGAAGAAAATCCGTCGCCTGCAACATTCGCAGGCGAACTGATCAGCATATATCGAAGCCGAACTTTACGCCGGGAGGCGAGCCCTGGGCGTCCGGCAAATTGCCCGCTCTGGAGGGTGTTCCGTCGTCCCAGCAACCGAACGCGCCGGATTTTCGATAGGAGCTATCCAAATTTTGCCGTCTCGCCAAGCGCTTTGAGGTGTTTAATGAACCTGGATCATAAATAAAAATGGAGGTTCCCGCATGAAATCCGAATATCCTAATGCAACGCCGGGGAAGAGAGACGATTTAATTGCCCCGCCGCCCTCCCGCTTCATCGACGAGAAGATCTCGGACGAATCGGGGACAGAAACGAAATCCGACAGCGCACTGGCGCCCGCCGGTCTAAAAAATCCCTTCTGGAATTGATCTGAGCCGGCGCCGTTCGTTGCAGCGTGAGTTACCGCAACGGACGGCGCTGTTTCTTTGCCCGGCTTCCAGCTACCGCAGAATCGGCAAACACAAGCACGGACGAATCGAAAACTCCAGCCCGGCCATTTCCTGAAGCGCAGGATGCAGCATAGAATCGGGGCACGCTTCGAGCGTGATGACAAACGGCAGCGAGGCCTTGTCGAAGCCCGGCTTCTGTAGCAGCGAATCGATATTCAGGTGATGCGCCGCCATGATCTGCGCCAGCCGCGCCACGATACCCGGCTGATCGCGCACAAAGAACCGCAGATACCACGGCGTCTCGAAATCGCTGCTAATCTCCGGCGTAGAAACGGAGCGCGCCAGGTCTTTCCTGCCAGCACTTCGGGCCAGGTTCTGCGCCACAAACAGCAAATCCGAAACCACCGCCACCGCTGTCGGATCACCCCCCGCTCCCGCCCCCAGGAACGCCATATCGCCACCGTATTGCCCAGAAGTCAACACCAGGTTGAGATTTCTCTGCACTCGTCCGAAGGGCGAGTCGGTGGGCACCAGGCACGGGCCGACATCGGCGAATAAAACCTTGTCCTTCAGCACGGCGCGAGAAATCTGGCGGATGGTGCAACCCAGTTCCGCAGCGTAGTCGAAGTCGACCGCATCAACTGCGCGGATCGTGCGAGCCCGCACCGATTCCGGCGCGACCTGTGTGTGCAACCCGGCCAGAGCCAGGATGGCCAGCTTGGCGCGCGCATCGCCGCCGTCCAAGTCTTCCGACGCGTCGGCTTCGGCATACCCGCGAGCCTGCGCCTCTTCCAGCGCCTCGCTGAAAGGAATGCGGGCGTTTTCGATCCGGCTCAGAATGTAGTTGCAGGTTCCATTCAGAATCCCAGCGATGCCGTGCAGCCGGTCTCCGCTCAACCCGGTGCGCAGCGCCGGAAGAACGGGAACGCCGCCTGCCACCGAGGCGCCGAACTCGAGCTGGCGTCCGTGACTGCCCGCCAGTTGCAGAAGTTCCGACCCGTGGCGGGCGATCAACTGTTTGTTCGCGGTCACCACCGACTTTCCCGACTCCAGAGCCCCGCGCACAATCTGCTCCGCGGGAGTCAGGCCGCCGATCAACTCGATCACAATGTCAGCGTCGGACGCCAGCACCGACTCGACGTCATCGGTCCAGATGACATCGCTTGAAACCCACGCCTGCTTTTTTCTTTCCACGTTGCGATTGCAGATGTGGGTGAGACGCACCGACCCGCTGCCGTTCTCGCTTAGAATTTTGGCCACGGCCCGGCCCACGGTTCCAAAGCCGATTAGCGCCACACGGGCCGCGGCCGTGTGTTGGGGTGAGTCCGCTTCCGCCGCCGGTTTTACAATGCGCTTTGCCAACCAATCACTCTCACTTAAAAGGATGCCCTATCATACGTGCGACTCGCGCTTCCCGGAAACTGCAAACGGCGCGGGCGGCTGGGCAGGCAGAATCAGCATCAAAGTTGATAATATGGTGCCTGACCTGCTGCGATGTGCAATCCCGGCGGGAGCATCGCGGATACGATCTTTTCGCAAGCGCCTCTCTTTACCGAGGTATGGGCCGCAGTATGGGCCGAGCGCGACGGTCCGCAAACACGCCCGGCAGCGGGAGGAGAATGAATGAGTCGAAAGTTCGCGAGGGGTTCCAGCTTCAGAATCGTTCTGGTTTTCATCTGGATGACGATTCTGGCGGGAGCCACAACGGTCCACGCCCAACAAGTTCCTGCCGCCCCCCCCTCGACGCCAGATCAGCAGCCCTCCACCCAGCAACCGCCCGCTGGCCAGCAACCTGCCGCCCAGCAACCTGCTGACCAATCCAGCAGTCAAGAAGCGACTCCGGAAGAAATCGGGCTGGGGCGCAAGCCGAAGGTGCCGGAGTTTAAAAAGTGGAGCTTTAACGTTGGCGGCGGCGCCAGCATGACGAACGGCACGACTCGTACCTACGTTCGCGGCGGTGGGCTCGTCGGCGCGGCCGGCGTCGCGCGCAACTATAGCAAGTACCTTGGATTGCGTTTCGATTTCCAGTTCGACAACCTGCCCTTGCGTACTTCCGCTCTGGAACTGGCGCAGACCACGGGGGCCAACAGCCACGTCTATTCCTTCATGTTCGATCCCATTATCAATGTTCCAGTGACCAAACTCTGGAGTGGATATATTGTGGCCGGCGCCAGCTACTTTTATCGCTCTGGAAGATTGAACTCTTCCACAGCGCTGCCGGGATCGGCTTGCAACGGATTTTTCACCTGGTGGGGCAACTGCTTCAATGCCAGCCTGCCTTTGAACCGGAATTTTCTCTCCGCCCATCAGAATGAAGGTGGAGAAAACTTCGGCGGAGGCGTCGCAAGAAAAGTCGGGGGCAGCGCCGAGATTTATGCCGAGTTTCGCTACCTGCACGGGACTCATAGCGGCATCACCACTGATCTTCGGCCTATTACTGTCGGCGTGCGCTGGTAGAGTTTGCCGCGATTTGGCGCGCATCAGCCATTGGCCCCCGCACTTCGCTGTGAAATCCGGCTGATTATCCTCGTCCCGCGGCAGCGGTGCAGCGCAGCGGATCGAAGTCCCATACATGGACGCCGCTGGCCAGGGTCTCGATGCCGACCTCGCCTTCCATGTCGCTGCCGTGCTTGCCCAGCCAGACCACCCGAAATTGCGTCTTGACGCCTTGGTATTGCAAGTCAAAGACGTCGCCCGGTTTGAGCTGCACGCAAACGCCCTGAAGCGTTCCGCCGCGGCTGCTCACGGCGCGAACGGTCGCGGGTTGCGTGAAGGGGCGGCCGTGAAGGTCCATCCCCCAGATCACTACTGGAAGTTCGACAGAAACTCGCTGTTGGCGGCGCCGGTCCATGCCTGCTCGCTACCTCGTGGGACTTTGGGGATAGTAGAGGGCAAACCAGGCGAAACACAGGTAACCGCAGTCATGGGTCCAAGGTACCGAAAGTTACGACCGGCGAGCTTGAATGGTGAAGTTTTATTGCAGAAGCTTCGCCGGCTCTAGCATCGCCTGGGCCAAATCGCCGAGAAACTGCGCGGCCTTGGCGCCATCCGCCACGCGGTGATCGCAGGACAGAGTAACCGTCATCATGGGCCGGACTGCGGGTTGACCTTTGACGGCCACCACCCGGTCGGCGATGCGGCCTACCGCAAGAATCGCGGCCTGCGGCGGCGTGATGATCGCGCTGAATTGGTCAACCTGGTACATGCCAAGATTGCTAATAGTAAAAGTCGCATCCGCGATGTCGGCGGGGCGCAATTTCCCCGCCCGCGCGCGCTGGGCCACTTCGCTCCTGTGTACCGAAATTTCCGCGAGGCTGGCGTTGTGGGCACTGGGAATCACTGCGGCGACTACGCCGTCGCTGACCGCAATCGCGATGCCCATGTTCACGTGGTCGTGCAGCCGAATTCCGTCAGCGCCCCAGCTCGCATTCAACCGCGGGTGCTTCAGCAGCACTCGCGCCACCAGTGCGACCAGCAGGTCGGTGTGCGTGATGCGAACCTGCCGCGACCGTTCGATCTCGGCCGCAACTTGATCGCGATATTGATTCAGCTCCGTCGCGTCAATTTCGCGGCTCACAAAAAAGTGCGGGACCGTCGTCCAACTCTGCGTCGTCCGCTCCGCCATGATCCGGCCCAGCGAACTGAGGACTTCCACATTCCCGGATTTCTTGCTGGCCGCGGCCGTGGGCGCCGAACCCGCAGCCTGCACATCGGACGCAAGAATCTCTCCACCCGGCCCCGACCCGTGCACCGCGGCCAAGTCCACGCCCAATTCTTTGGCCAAGCGCCGAGCCTTGGGAGAAATCTTCGCGCTCGAGGAAGTGGGTTGAGGCGAACCGCTGCCTGGTTCTGCGGCGCGAAAAGTTTCAGTCTTAGCGTGCGACGAAGCACGGGCCGCCGGCGCCACCGCCGCGCTTTCCGTCGGAGGCGCTTCGCCCGGCGCGACAATCCAGGCAATCGTCTGCCCCACCGGAATATCGGCGCCCTCGGCGGCTTTGATGCCCGCCAGAATGCCGTCGGCGGGCGCTTCCACTTCGACCACCGCTTTATCGGTTTCGATCTCTAGCAGCGGCTCGCCCTTGCTGACGGGGTCGCCTTCCTTCTTTCGCCAGGCGATGAGCTTGCCGGTTTCCTGCGCCATTTCAAGTGCGGGCATCACAACGCTGAAGGCCATAGTGAATTAACCGTGGAATCTCTTTTCTTAACTATCGCCTTGAAACTTCTACCCGCTCTGTTTTCGCGCTGGTCTCGATCATCTCCAGCACGCGCTCGCTGGGTGAAGATTCACTCTCGCGCGTGGTCGGCAACGGCCCATTCACCGTGTGGTAGTGCGCGCCCGCCACCAGAAGCTGTTCCGCGGGGAAGCGCGTGATGACTTCGTGTCCCGTCGGAGTAACCACGATTTCTTCTTCAATGCGCGCCGCGCTCCAGCCGTCGGTCGAAGGCCAGAAAGTTTCCAGCGCAAACACCATCCCCGGCTTGATCTCGACCGGATGCTCGAATGAAACCAGCCGGCTGATCACCGGCTTCTCCCAGATTGCGAGCCCGATCCCGTGGCCATACTGCAGCGCGAAAGCAGCTTCTTCGTTGGGGAAGCCGAAGTCTGTTGCCTTCGGCCACACCGCGGCAATCTCTGCCGTGGTGCGGCCGGGCCGCACCAACTCAATCGCCGCGTCAAGATAGTCGCGGCAGCGCTTGTAGGCGTCTACCATGGCATGCGATGCGTAGCCGATTGTGAAACAGCGGTAATAGCAGGTGCGATATCCCATGTAGGAATGCAGAATGTCGTAGTACACCGGATCGCCCGGCCGCAGCACGCGGTCGGAAAACACATGCGGATGCGGATTGCAGCGCTCGCCGGAAATCGCGTTCACCGCCTCGACGTATTCTGAGCCCAGGTCGTAGAGAACTTTGCTGACCAGTCCCACTGCTTCGTTCTCGCGCAGTCCCGGCTTCATCGCACGGTAGAGCTCGTCGTAAGCCGCGTCCACCATCATCGCGGAAGTATTCAGCAGCGAGATTTCGTCCTGTGTCTTGATGACGCGGCACTCCGACATCAACTGCTGCCCGTCGACCACCTCAATCCCTTCTCGCTGTAGCGCAAAAAGCACGGGCAATTCAATGATGTCGATGCCTACTGGCTCTTTGTGCAGCCCGCGCATTTCCAGTTCAATGCGAATTTTTTTGGCGACGTCTTCGGCGCGGCCCATCTCCGGCGTCATCGCGCCCCGCAGCATCGAAATTCCGGGACGCGAACGCTCCGGGCCGAGCCAGGGGCAATTCAGCGCATGATGCTTCGCCGCCGATCCGAAATCCCACAGGATGGGCTCGTCATTTTGCGGGAGCAGCGTAAAGCGGTTGGCCTTGTCCTGTGCCCACGTGCCGATGTGTGTGGCCGTCAGGTAGCGGACATTGTTCATGTCGAAGCAGAGCAACGAGCCCATGGAGGACTGCTTAAGAAGATCTTTTGCCTTTTGCAGACGTTCGCGGCGGAGACGATCGAAGTCGATGCGATTCTCCCAGTCGACCGCCATGGTTCCGTGAGTTTTGAGTCCCATAAATCAGCTCCTGGCTATTAGCTGCAAGCTTGAACCGCAGGCGAGACGCCCACGGGACAAC
>DASSRO010000024.1:0-25607 GCA_035701745.1 Candidatus Sulfotelmatobacter sp.
CTTCTCGTCATTGGCGTCACCAGCATTGCGCGCATGCCGGTCGACTTATTTCCACCGATCAATCTACCGGAGGTTGTGGTGGCGACGTTCTATTCCGGCATGCCGCCTGAGGATATCGAGACTGATATCACTGACCCGCTCGAACGTTTTTTTACTCTTGCGGCCGGCGTCGACCATTTTGAATCGCGATCGCTGCTGGGCGTGAGCATAATCAAAGTCTACTTCCAGCCGGGGACGAGTCCCGACGCCGACGTCACCGAGCTTTCCAATCTGGCGCTGGCCGACTTGAAGCGGCTGCCTCCCGGTACGCTGCCTCCCGTCGTGCTCAAGTTTGACGCGTCCAGCTTGCCCGTGGCGCTGGTCACTGTAAAAGGTGAAGGTCTTAACGAGACTCAGCTTCACGACTACGCCCAGTTTCAGATCCGCAATCAAATCACGGTCGTGCCCGGCTCGTCTATTCCGGGCGTGTTCGGTGGAATCTACCGGCAGATCATGGTTTACGTGGATCCCTACAAATTATCTTCGCGCCAGCTCAGCTTGATGGATGTGGTGCGGGCCGTAAACAGCGCAAATCTGATTCTGCCCGCCGGCGACGTCAAGATGGGGCCCTACGATTACTTTGTTTATTCCAACAGCCTCGTCGACAACATGCAGCAACTGGGCGAGGTTCCGCTGAAAGTCAACGGAAATTCCTGGGTAACGGTGAATGACGTTGGAAAAGCGGAAGACGCTCACGGAATCCAAACCAATATCGTGCGCATTGATGGTCAGAAATCCGCATACATTCCCATCATGAAACAAGGCGGCGATACCAACACCATCGCCGTGGTTAACGGGGTGCGTGAACTCATCAAACATCTCTACGGGATCCCGGAACAGATGAAGACCAGCATCGTGTTCGACCAGTCGGTGTATGTGAAGAACGCCATCGATACGGTGCTGCACGAGGGGTTCCTGGGCTTGATTCTGACCAGCCTGATGATCCTGATTTTTCTTGGCAACTTCCGCGCGACCTCTGCTGTGCTGCTGTCGATTCCACTGTCGGCGCTGGCGGCCTTCGTGGTGCTCGCCCTGATGGGGGGCACGATTAACACGATGATCCTGGGAGGAATGGCGCTGGCTTTCTCGCGCGTCATCGACAACTCGGTTATCTCGCTGGAGAACATATACCGTCATCTGGAAATGGGAGCGACGCCCATGGTTGCCGCTGAGGCTGGCGGCGCGGAAGTGAATCTGGCAGTCCTGGCGGCGACTCTGGTGGATGTCGTCGATTTTTTTCCGGTCGTTTTTCTCTATGGCGTTGCGAAGTTCCTGTTTTCCGCCTTGGCGCTGGCGTTCTGTCTTTCGTTGCTGGCTTCCTTTGTCGTCGCCATGACGGTGATTCCCTTGTTCTGCTCGCGCTTTTTAAAGGCCGTGCCTCACACCCCCGGACACGGGCACAACGATTATGAAATCGAACCCACTGCAACCAAGAGTAAGTCTTGGATGGAGCGGTTCAACGCGCGCTTTAACCGAATGTTTAACAAAGTTTTGGATTATTACGAATATTGGGTGCGGCGGGCGGTGCAGCGTCCAGGGCTCACGGTGCTGGCTCTGAGTGGCGTGTTCCTGGCCAGTTTGGCGATTTATCCATTGCTTGGTCTTGCGTTTTTTCCCAAGACCGATGCCGGACAGTTCACCATTAATCTAAAAGCTCCGACCGGCACGCGCATCGAGGTTACCGATCAGTACGTCGCAAAAGTCGAAGACTTGATCAAGAACACGATCGATGCCAAGGATTTGCGCAGGATTGTCTCTAACATCGGCGTCGTACCAGATTTCTCCTCGCTTTACACCACTAATTCCGGCTCTTATACCGCGACGGTCCAGGTGCAATTAAACGAATCGCACCACGTGAGCAGTTTCGAGTATATGGATCGCGTGCAGAAGAAAATGGCCAGCCAGTTTCCCGACATCCGCACCTTTTTCTCCAGCGGGTCGATGGTCGACGCCATTCTGAACTCGGGCATGCCGGCTCCGATTGACGTGCAAGTGAGCAGTTCGAGTCTCGAGCAGATTAACGGGATTGCACAGAACCTGGCCGCAGAGATTCGTCAGTTGCACGGCGTTGGCCAGGTGTACGTTCCGCAGGATATGAACTATCCCGCGTTGCGCCTGGATGTAGATCGCGTGCACGCCGGCGAGATGGGACTTACGCAGAAGGATGTGGTCGACAATGTCATCACCGCCCTCAACTCAAACTATATGATCGCACCCAATTATTGGGTCGATCGCAAGAGCGGCAACGATTATTACCTCACGGTGCAATTTTTTGAAAAAGGACAGGCCGCGATTCACGACATGACCGATCTCGGGCAGATTCCGCTGCGGAATCCGAGCGAGGCCGGAGATTTGAATTGCGGGCCCGGTTCGTCCGCTGGAAAGTCGGCATGGTCCTGCGCCGCGGGGCGTCCGACTACTGTTCTTAACAACGTCGTCAGCGTGAAGCAGGTTCAGACACCGACTGAGGTTGACCACTACCAGATACAACGCGTGGTCGACATTTATGTAACGCCTGCCGGGGAAGATCTGCAGCGCGTGACCAGTTCGATTCGCGGTATCCTGGGAAAGACCAAAATTCCCAGCAATGTGCGCGTGAATCTGCGTGGCATGGTCGAGGGCATGGAGGCATCGTTTAAGAGCTTCGCCTTCGGCTTTCTGATTTCCTTTCTCCTGCTTTACCTGATTCTGACAGCACAATTCAAATCGTTCATCGATCCATTCCTGATCATGCTGGCCATTCCAATGGGATTTGTCGGTGTGCTGATCATTCTCCCGCTCACAGGAGCCACGTTGAACGTGATGTCGCTGATGGGCGTTCTGATGCTCGTGGGCATCGCGGATTCCAACAGCATTCTGATTGTGGACTTCGCGCACAACCTGGAGCGGCAGGGTATGTCTCCGGCGGACGCGGTCATCACTGCGTGCCGCGTCCGCCTGCGGCCCATTCTGATGACCTCGCTAGCGACGATTATCGGAATGATTCCGATGGCGCTGAAATTGGGAACCGGTGCGGAACAGTACGCTCCCATGGCGAAAGCCATTATCGGCGGCTTGAGTTCTTCCGTTCTGCTCACCATTTTCATCGTTCCCGCGGCATACCTGCTGGTGTATGGGAAACGGAATCAACAGGCCGCCGCGGTTCCGCCGACGGAGGCGGCACAATGAATCTGAAATTTAGTGGGTCTTTGAATTTGTGCCTGCCGCTGTTACTGGCGTTGGCTCCGCTGTCCATTGGCTGGGCGCAAAGCTCCGATAAACCGGGCAGCCCCGAAGCTTTGCCCTCCGCCCCTCAGCCGCAATTCGCGCAAACTCCGGTCCGGAGCGCTCCAGTTCTAGCTCAAGTGGCACTTGTGACGGGACGCCAATCCGGCCATGGATCGCAGACGGGTGCTTCGGTTGAGTCAACAACGACGCAGGCGCGGCAGGCGGGAAGCATCACGGTTCGGCTAACGCGCTCCGATGCGGAACAAATGGCGCTCAAGAACAATCCTAGGATCAGCGTGGGACGTCTACTCTCGCTGGCGCAACATCAGGTTTATCGTGAGAGCCGAGCCGCCGAACTTCCTAACTTTAACGGCGCAATCACGGCGGTCGATGCCAATGAAGGCAGCCGTATTGGCGCAGGGGCGCTGAATGCGCCGCGCCTGCTCGAGCACGCAGGAGCGGGTGTAACGCTCAGTCAGCTCGTCACCGATTTCGGCCGCACCACCAACCTGGTTTCGTATTCCAAACTTCTGGAAAAGGCGCAGAACGCAAACGGTCTGGCTACCGCCGAGGACATTGTGCTCGCTACCGACCAGGCTTTTTACAACGCGCTGCAGGCCCAGGCTCTGCTCAAGGTCGCTCAGCAGACCGTCGCAACCCGCGGTTCGGTGCAACACCAGATCGACGAACTGACTAAGAGCAAGTTGAAGTCGGGGCTGGATTTGTCGTTTGCCGACGTGAATCTGTCGCAGGCGAAGCTGCTGGAACTCGACGCTCAAAACAATGTCGATTCCACACTGGCCGCTCTGACCGCCGTGCTGGGCTTCGATAAGCAGGTGGACTACGAATTGAGTGAAGAGAACAGCGCACTGCCGTCCCCGCCTCCCGATGTTGAGGTGCTCATCCATACCGCGATTCAGCAGCGTCCGGACCTGCAAGCGTTGAACTTCAATCAACAGGCCGCCGAAAAATTCCGGCGTGCGCAGCGCGACCTGCTCTTTCCCACTATCAGCGCGCTCGGCATTGCAGGTGCAACACCGGTGCGCCCTGACTGCTTTGGCGGCTGTTTCCCCAGCTATTTTATTTCCAGCTGGTACGGCGCTATTGGCGTGAACATGAACGTGCCCATTTTCAACGGCTTTCTGCTTTCTGCGCAGGCGTCGGAGGCTAAATATCGCGCACAAGCCGCGACGGAGAATACACGGGACCTCCGCGACCAAGTGGTTCGTGATGTGCGGACTGCGTGGCTGGCCGCGAATACGGCCTTCCAGCGAGTTGGGGTGACTGCCGAACTGGCGAAACAGGCCGACTTGAGTCTCAATCTTGCCCAAGGGCGTTATCACCTCGGCCTGGGCTCCATCGTCGAACTCAGCCAGGCGCAGTTGCAGCAGACCGACGCTGCCATTGGATATGTCAACGCTCAATACCAGTACCGCTTGGCTCTTGCAACTCTGAACTTCGAGATTGGAGTGCAGCCCTGAAGAGTGCAAGGCAATCCTGGGCAGCAGTTCATGAAGAGAAGTAACAAGAAGAACCAAGGCTCCTCATTTACGACACGTCGTGGACTTTTGCTCTCGATTTACATAGGTGCTTTCGTGGCCCTCATTTTCCTGCTGGTGTATTACGTTTACGTTTTGCCCATGCAGAAGTCGCTACAATAGTCATCGCTTCCGGGGAGGCTAGGGTGTTGCCTTTCGTTCTCTATTTCGTTACTGCCATATTCACCGGCTACCATCTGTACGTACTTATGTCGCTGGTTGTATACGGTGTCCCGGTGAATCCTCTGCAACTGCTTGCCTTCTTAGGTTCGCTCGTTTTGCTGATTGCCGCCTACGTAAGTCTGTTCCGGCCTCGTGCCGCAGCGCGTATCGCATTGATCGCCTGTTTGGCTCTGTGGTGCTTTTACGCTCCGGCTATCGCGAATTACGTGCGTGCGCGTATGCACAAGTCTGCTTCGATGTCTAAACTCATATCGCCTCGCGCATGTGCGGTATGGGTGGCGGGGCCGATTCTCGAAAGTGCTAGGTTCTAAACCGCGATGATGGTTGCGTATTTAGCAATCGCTCTTCTGATTCTGGTTACGACGTACTCGGCGGTCGGAAGCTTCCGCCAGGAGGCTGAAGGCGCGGTGCCGAGTTGGTTTTTTCCCAACTCCCCGAAGAGGCTGGTTCGATTGATCATCGGCTTCACGACTCTCGTTTTGGTGATCGCGGCCGTTGCCTGGATCAAGCTTAACGTCTCTAACTCGCACACTCGTTCCGCTCCGCGTGCTTTTCACTTCCTGATTCCTGACGGCTATACCGGTTGGGTCCGAATCGAGTTTGAGATTGCAGGCGCACCGCCATTGCCGACGCAGTCAGGGCGCACCTTGATAAAGATTCCACCTTCGGGAACGCTGAAGACATCCTCTACCGAACAGTACGGGCCAGCTAACGACGATTATGCTTCCTATTCGAACGACGCCGTTCGACCGTTAGCTGATTCGGGTCCGCAAAAACGTGTTTGGGGAAAAATCACGGGCGAACTGCAAGGCCCGACGGGCAAGCGAACTTACGAGGAGTTTTTCGTTGGAAGCGAGCAGCAGTTCAAAGATCAGGCGCTGCCACCTAGACCGAGATAGTAGAAGACTTTTTCCGGAAGTTTGGTTTCAAAATAAAAAGGTGGCACGCGATCGGAGTCCGCATGCCACCTTGGGTTGCAGTTTGCTTGAACTCTTACGCTCCCGCCGCCATCGACTTGACCAGAGCGTCCGGAGACTTTTGCGCCATCCTTCCGAAGTAAGTCCGGTAAGAACGGTGAATTCCGTACATCACCGGGAATACCGCCAAGGCCAAGCCCCACCCCAAGTGCGAACTCACGGCTTGCACCATGGTGGTGACTCCGGCGCTGACAACATAGTACGGGAACGAGAGGTGCGCCAGGCTCAACCAGATCTGCCCAGCCGCTTTGCCCTCGCTGACGGCCACGATCGCGGCCACCGGAGCGGTTTGTCCCAGGAATAAGGTTGCAGTCGCCAGCACCAGGCCTAGCGTGCTGGAACTCCAGTGCATGCCGCGCAACCATTCAGCATGGAACATCAGGCTCGCCATGCAGGTGGCGAAGGCCATCATGCTGAGGTTGAACGCCATCTGTTGCGGGTTGAACTTGGTGGTTTTCCTCGGCCAGCATTGCACCGCAGTGGAAACGCACGTGATCAAAACCGCTTCAGCCGCGCTCAGACTTACCACCGCAGTCAACAAGAAGGGCAGGTTCACCGACATATTGCCGTTAATGCCCGGCAGCTTGACTTTCATTCGCGACGTTACCGCGGCCAATATCAGAACTGCGAGGCCGAAGTAAGTATGCAGGCCGTGGCTGACCAATCCCGCATATCCTGCGGTGACTACGGCTGCTGCTATCATCGCGCCGATGAAGGTCTTGATTTGCCGTGTGTTGTTCATAGACTCGTCTCCTTTCCGTGGATTCACACGGCAGTTATTGCTCGTCGTCCCCGGCATCGGTAAAGGCGCTGTTGGTGCTCGACACTGAAGCTCCCCAAACCACGCTCGTGGCGGATGTGGTTCCAGTGCTCGCTCCCCAGACCACGCTGAAGGCGCTTAAGGTATTGTCGTTCCAGGGGACAGAGGCTCCCCACACCACCGAGCTTCCGTTCACTAACGAAGCTCCCCAAACCACTGAAGTTCCCCAGACCACCGACGATCCCCAAACGACCGAGGTTGAGGCTATGGTCGAGTTGCCCTCCACGAGGGAAACCGTGTGGGTAAGCGGGTTATAGACAACCGACGGAGAAAGCGCGGACCCAATCGTCGCCGGAGCCAGATCGTTGTTAGCAATCGCGGCCTGTACATTCAACAATCCCGAGCCGACGGAGAACATGTCGTAGAAAGACAGGAACGACATGAAGAGGTGGGGAACATACGCCGAAGTAGAGAACATCCCCATCTTGTAGGCGGTTTTCATCAGCCGCGCCTTGACCTGGTCCGGAGTAAGAGTGCTCTGCTCCTGCAGCAGCAACGCGGCAGCGCCGGTCACAGCTGGCGTCGCCATGCTAGTGCCGCTCAGAGTGAAATAGTCGCCTTTGCCGTCAGTACCGGAGACCAGTTCCGCAGGATAAGAAGCCTCCAGCGTAGCTCCCGGGGCGGACAGCGAAACGATGGCATTGCCGGGCGCCATAATATCGGGCTTCACAACGTGATCGTAGGTTGTGGGCCCCTTGGAACTGAAGCTCGCCACCGTCTCTGCGGCTTGAGAAGTCGAGCCGTTGCTTTTGGTCGCGCCCACGGTCAGAACGAGAGGATCGTTGCCAGGAGCGGTTACCGTTCCATAACCGTTGCTTCCATAGACGCTCAAGCGGCCGTAGTTGCCGGCTGCTACTACTACCAGCATCCCGCTATTCCAGGCTGCTTCAACGGCCTGGCAGAGCGGGTCCTGCGTGTAGCTGACCGGAATTCCGCGACCCAGCGACAAGTTGATTACGCGAATGTTGTAGGTGTTCTGCAACGCGATAGCCTGCTGGATGGCTGCGATCACCGTACTGTCGGTGCCCGCGCCGTTAGCGTCCAGAGCTCGAAGGTCGATCAGGGTGACACCTGGCGCAACGCCTGCGTAATGGCCACCGGATAAGGAGCCGTTGCCGCCAATGATTCCGGCGACGTGTGTGCCATGACCGTACAGGTCATATTGCGCTCCGCCGGCGTTGGTGGTGGGAGTTCCCGTGAAGTCCTGGTGGTAAACCACGCGCGAGCTTCCGTCGGGATTGCGAAGGTCAGGATGGCTGTCGTTGATGCCGCTGTCGATCACGGCAACGCCCACGCCGGCGCCATTGAATCCGGCGTTCCAGGCTGAGGGCACGCCCGTGGCATCGTTAGTGAGATCGTCCGCAACATTCATCGGATGGTCAATGCTCACGGAAACGATTTCGGGATCACCGTTCAACGCCACCAGGGCGCTGGCTGGAATCGTAAACGCCGCCCCCTTAATCATGTGCAGCTTCGACTTCAACACTCCCCCGCGGCTGTGCATGGTGGAGTAGTGAGCAGCTGTGGGCACTTGCTTGTACTGCACAATGACGTTGACCGTCTGGCCATTTGCCTTTCCGTGAACAGATTGCGAGAACAAGCCGTTCAGTTCCGGAGACAGCCGGCCGGAATTGCCACGGCCCTGTCCGAACGCCGAACTGGTGGCCAAAACTGCCAAAACCAGAACCATGCTCAGGCGTTTGCCCCAGGCGGCGCTGTGCCGTTCATTGCGCCCCGTCGGTTTCCGCAGCTTCTGTTTACGCTCCATGAATCTAACCCTTCTTTCTTGATAGGGGGAACGATCGCGCTTTCACCCACTCCCATGTTGCACGGCACCGGCCAATCGAGGTTTTGTAAGTGATTGTTTTTATTGAAGATCCAGCAACTTTTCTGGTCTGTGTTGGGCCACAGTGTCCCGCGAGCATGGACGTGGGACAGTTTGTCCCGTCCTGTTTGGAATGCCGTGACTTCAGAGAGTGCGAAGGGATTACGAAATGTGCGCGCCGCTCAGAAGGGCGGAAAGTCGAACGACGCGGACCGGCAGGGGTGAATGAAAAGCAAGTTAAGGAAACTCTAGATTGCGGCTGCTTTGCCGGTTGCGATGCGCTGCGGCATCTTCGGCATCGCGGCCATCAGCCGCTGAGTATATTCGTGACGAGGGCTGGTCAAGACCTGCTCAGTCGTGCCTGTCTCCACGATTTGTCCTTCGTGCAGGATCGCAATCCGGTCGCAGATGCCCGCTACGGATGCGAGATCGTGCGAGATATAGAGAATTGCCATTCCGAAATTGCGGTTCAGTTCGCGAAAGAGCGCGAGGATTTCGGACTGCGTGATCACGTCGAGGGCGCTGGTGGCTTCATCGGCAATCAAAAAAGCCGGGCGATGCATCACCGCCATCGCAATCAGCACACGCTGCGCCTGGCCCACACTCATCTGTGCTGGATACTTGCGGAGAAATTCGTCGTTGGAGGGCAGGCTAACGCTCTCCAGGGCGGCCTGGATTGCTCTCTCACACTCGGCACTGGACCCTTGAGCGTGGGCTCGCCACGCCTCCCGCAACTGCGTTCGAATCTTCAATGCGGGATTCAAAGAAGACAACGGACTTTGCAGCACCAGTGCTATTTTTTGCCCGCGCAGTCCGCGCAACTCCCGCTCGCCAAGAGCCAGCAGATCCCGACCGTCGAAGTCGATTCTTCCTTCGGCCCGCGCGTGCTTCCTGTCGAGCAGACCAAGAATCGCCATCGCCAGCGTGCTCTTGCCCGATCCGCTTTGCCCGACCAGGCCGAGCACTTCGCCACGCCGGATTTCCACTGAAATGTCGCGGAGCACAGGAACCCGATCGCCGTATTGCACCGAAACATGAGCCGCCAAGAGAACGTCGGATTGAGAGTTGCTCTTCATTCTGTTGTGACGGTGCTAGTGGTCAAAACTTCTTCGATCCGTGCGAATCCGCGTAAATCCGTGGCGAAGATTTCGATTTACTTCACCGAAAGCAGTTCGGCATTCCAGTAAGTCTGGGGGACCAAAATCACCGGATTGGAGCCCCGAACCCGAGCCGCCACCGCCGATAGAGCGTTCCGATTGACCAGGTAAATGAACGGTGCCTGCTCGACGGCGATCTCCTGCACTCGGTCGAAACTTTCCTTTCGCTTCTTGGCGTCAGCCGAAGATGCCTGCGCCTGCATCAAGCGGTCGATCTCGGCTTCCCATGCGGTTTCCGGAGACTTCTCCTGAGGGTTCCATTGGTGATTTTCGGACGAACTCAGCCATACGTTCATCTGCTCATTGGGATCCAGTCCTACGTTCGTCAGCCCCAGCAGAATCGCCTCGTAATCGAATGTCTGCGTCATCCGCTCGATCAGGGAAGGGAAGTCGAGCGTCACGACATTCACATGAATCCCAATCTTCTGGAGGTCCTCCTGGATCATGGTCGCCATGCGCTCGCGATACTTGCTTCCCGAGTTGGTGATAATGGAAAACACGACCGCATTTCCGTCTTTGTCTTTCAGGGTTCCATTTTCCATGCGGAAACCGTCGCTTTGCAGCGCCTTCAGTGCCACGTCTGGCGCATAGGTCTCGGCTGTCAGCTTGGAGTTAAACCAGAATTTATTTGCGGGAGAAACCGGCCCCACCGCGGCCTGAGCGTGCCCTCGAAAAACGACCCGGCTTAAGTCGTCGCGATTGATTGCTTGGGAAATCGCCCTCCGGAATTTTGCGGAGCGGAACCAATTCTTCTTGTACTCGGGCAGAGGAGCCTTCGCCACTTCGTTGAACCACATCTGCTCGCTATCGAGGGACGTTCCCGCATCATGCACCAGTTGCGGCGAGGTCGTCACCAACTTGTCGAAATAATCGCTGTCCAGCGAATTGATGAGATCGATTTCCCCGCGCTTGAAGCGCAGCATTTCCAGGTCTCGGTTGCGCTGGATATCGAGCTGGATCGAGTCCAGATAAGGCAGCTTATGGCCCTGCGCATCGGTCTTCCAGTAATTCGGATTCCGTTTCAAAAGTACAGTTGCTCCCGGCTTGTAGTCCGACACCATGAACGGGCCAAGCACCGCCATCTCCTTTTTGGCGGAGTGCGCCGAGAGCATCGCGACCTGGTCGAACTGCCGGTCGAGTTCAGCTACCGGAGCGGGAAAAGTAATCGAAATCTGAGTCGGCGAAATGATTTTCGTCTCCACCTCGCCCGGTCCGGAGCGGAACGCATCGCCCGTGGGCGAATGCAAGGCCGGGTCCATCAACTGCCGGATCGTGAAAGCCACATCTTCCGCGGAGAAGGGCGTGCCGTCCGAAAACGAAACACCGCTGCGCAGCTTGAACGTGATTCCCCTGCTGTCTTTTGACACCTTCCACGACTGCGCCAGTTCCGGCTCCAGAGCCAGCGTTTGGCGGTTCATGCGGACCAGCACGCCTCCGGTCAGGTAACGAATCGCGACCGACGCGTCATCCTCCACCTTCAGCGGATCGAACGTTTTCGGTTCCGAGTGCAGGCAAAACCTCAACTCGCCTTGCGCCATTGCCGACGCCGCCAGAAGCCACAGGGAGACGATCAAGACTGCAATTACTCTCCTGCCCATCGTTTTCATCACAGCGAACCTTCCCCGGAGGCGCATCATGCCGGCACCTCCTCTTGCTTCGAAAGCACAAGTTGAAACGACGTCACCACGACCACCAGCAAAATCAGGGGCACAAATTTCCAGGGCTCCTCGCCCACCGACACCAACCCTTCCAATTCTTTCAGCAGACTTCCCCAGGAAGGCATGGGCTCGGCAACTCCCAATCCGAGAATCCCCAGATTGGCCTCGCTCAAAATGAAAGCCGGAATTGAAATCCAGAACTGTGCATAAAGGACAGGCTTCAAGTTGGGCACCACGTGAATCCAGAACAGCCTTGCTCCGCGAATTCCTGAAGCTCTGGCCTGCCGCACAAAATCCGATTCCCGCAGCGATCCTGCCGTCGAGCATAATACGCGTGCGGCGCTCGTCCATCCGAGCAGACCCAACATGAGAAACGTCACCAGCACCGACGCCAAGGGCGAAACATTCAATGGCATGATGGCGCGAACGGTAATCAGCAGGAACAGCCACGGTAACGACAGAAACAAATCCGTCACCGCCATCGCTCCCCGCGCCCACCGGCCGCCCAGATATCCGCCAAGGCCGCCGACCAGTGCCGCCATCAGCGTCGACAGCAATGCCGCCGCAGGCGCCAGCAGCAGAGAAATCCGCGTCCCATACAACACGCGCGCAAATCGATCCCGCCCAATCTCATCCGTTCCCAGCCAATGTTGCCGGGTGGGACGAGCGTCGGCCGCGTCGCGATACTGCTTCGCATAACCCGCCGGCGCCAGCCAGTTCGCGGCAAGCGACACGCCGACGACCAGCAGTAAAACTGCACACGCCAGGCTTCGCCAGAAATTCGTGCGCCGGGTTTTCATGCTTCCTGACCTCGAAGCATATGTCCGATTACATCGGCGCCGGAGTTGGCCAGCAAGGTCACCAGCGTCACGAGAATTGTCAGATTCATCAGCAAGGGCAGATCACGAGCCAGCGCCGCCTGCCAGGCTAACTGCCCCACTCCCGCCAATCCGCACAAAGCTTCCACCGGAATGGCCGCGCCCACCGCGATACTCACCGAAACTCCGGCCACTGCCAGCAACTGCGGGCCTGCGACCGGCACCACATGCCAGAACAAGATTCGCAACTCGCTCAAACCTTTGGCTCGCGCCGTCACGATGTGAGGCAGGGAATACGCTCTCGCCAGCAAATTCCGCGCGTAGCGATACACTCGCGGAAACACGATGAGTGCAATTGCCAGCGCCCCAGGGACGTTCCACAAAACCGACAGCAGCGCCAGCACGGCCGCCGGAATACACAGAAATGTTCCGCTGACCAGCGTCGTGAGCGTGTCATAGGCCGACAACCGCAGCCAAGCTGCACTCAACGCTAAAGTCATGGCGGCTACCCAGCTCAGCAACAGGCCGATCCCCACCAGCCGCAGCGTGAGGGGGGCTCGCTCGCGCAGCAGCACGCTCACCGGTTGCCCCAACGAAAGCGAGGTCCCCAGGTCTCCATGGAACGCACGTTGTAACGAATGCCCATAGAAACGAAAAATGTTGTGCTGTTCCAGCCGTGCTTCGCGCAACGCCCGAACACTGTCAGAATTGAGACGGGGATCCAGTTGCGCTTCATCGACATCGAATCCAGGCGCGAGCCGTACCAGCGCGGTGGCGAGGAATCCTCCCAACAGAACGGTGGCAAGGATGGTCAGCCCATGCCGCGCGATTTTCCGTCCCAGCATGGTCCCGGTCTCCTAATTCGCCGCCGCTCCGGCAGTCTTGGTATCGCGCTCAGCCGCCGCATGATGGATTTGCTTCATGGAATACATGCGGCGGTCCGCCTCGGCCAATAGTCGTTCCACGTCGAACCCGTCCTCCGGGCAAAACGCGATTCCCACGCTGAGCGTAATCAGGTCGCGGCCGCAAACATGCCGCCCAGCCTCGATCGCAGCCTGGTTGAGCCGCTCCGCTTTTTCCGTTGCCGCTTCTGGCGTGAGCCCGGGCGCCGTGATCACAAATTCGTCGCCGCCCATGCGCGCCACATAGTCGTATCCGCGGCACACGTCCTTCAGCCGCGCGGTGAACTCGCGCAGCAACTTGTCGCCTTCCAGGTGTCCGTAGGAATCGTTAATCTGCTTGAATCCGTCGATGTCGCAAACCATGACCGCCAGTGCCGTTTTCATGCGCCGGCAGCGGGCCACTTCCTGCGCCAGATGCATAAACAGCGACCGCGCGTTGGGCAGTCCCGTCAAATAATCGGTAGTCGCCGAGCTTTCTGCCTGCTGGTACTTCAACGCATTTTCCACCGACAACGCGACCTTCGACGCTACCGCCAGCAGAATTCTCAAGTGATCCGGTGTGAACGCGTCCCGGTTCGCCTGATACATCGCCAGCACCCCAACCACACCATTCAGCCCTTCGAGAGGCACGACCAACGCGGATTGCAGAGCTATGTGTTTTCCGGGGTCCACCACATATCCTGCTTCCACCTGCGGATTGCCGTTCACAATCGGCTTGCAATTCGCCGCCACCCATCCGCACAGGCCCTCACCCAACTTGATTTTCAGCGACGACAACATGCGGAAGTTTTCGCCGCTCACCAATTCCGGCAGCAGCCATCCGTTTCGATTTACAAATACCGCGATGGAGTCATAGGGAATCATTCGCCGCAGCCGCATCGACAACACCGACAGCGTCTCGCTCAAACTCAACGACACGCCGAGATCCTGGCTCAGCTCAAACATGGTTTGCGCTTCCTGCCGGGCCGACGCAATCGACGTGAGGAAGTCTGCACTATCCGCCATGCCGGCGGTGGGTTCCCGTTCGAATCCCGTGGCCGGCGCCAGACCTCGTTCCACCCTCACCGTCTTCGAGAGCCCGCGGCTAACAATCGTGTCCTCCGCCATCTGCGCCACATACATCTGGGCCATGCGCTCCAATTCCACGTAGCGGCTTCCCAGGATCTCGACTACTTGGGGATCGAACCATTTCCCTGCCATCTCTCTTACTTTTGCCATGGCCTCGGCGAGGGGCAGGGCCGGGCGGTATTGACGGTGGGAAGCGAGCGCGTCCAGGCAATCGACCGCGGCTAAAATTCGCGCGCCAATGGGAATTGTCTCGCCGCGTAATCCCTCCGGATATCCCGAACCGTCCCAGCGCTCGTGGTGTGACCGGACAATCGGTGCTACGGGATAGGGAAATGCCACCCGCTCCAAAATCTCCGCGCCCACGATCGGGTGGACCTTCATCTTTTCGAATTCTTCCGCGGTCAATTTGCCGGGCTTGTTGATGATCTGTTCCGGCACCGCGAGTTTTCCGATGTCGTGGAGCAGTGCGGCCGCGCGCAGCGCTTCGATCTGGTCTTCGGGCAGATTCAATTGCGCTGCGACGGCCACGGCATAGGTTCGCACGCGCTGGAGGTGCGTGTGGGTCGTGTGATCCTTGGCCTCGATCGCCAGCGCCAAAGCCTCGATCGTCCTCATGTTCAGTGACGCGATCTGTTCCACATGGCGCTTCTCGATTTCTACCCGCTCTTTCTCCGCTTCCAATCGCCCCAGATACAGCCGGTAAGACCGGTATACCCAGTAGATAAGAGGCAATACCAGGAGCGACGTTTCCCACCCCGCTGACCGATTCACGATTCCTACAAGACCCACCGCCGCCGCTCCGACCAGGTAATACGGGAATGACCAGAAGTAGCATTCCGACCAGACTCGGCGGCTCGATTTGTGCTCTGTCAGCGCAATTACGATCGAGATCGGCAGCGTATTCGCGAAGAAAAATACCAGCGCAGCGACCATCAGAAGAATTGGCTTGTTCGATCCGAAACGTTCTGCCAACGAATGATAGGTGAGGTATGTAAGCCCGCTGGCATTGGCCATCATTCCAGCCACATTGAATAGTATTTTGACTGGATCTCGTCCGTTACGCGATTGCCAAACGCTTTGCACCAGGGTGGCCGTGCAGCCGATCAGCAGCGTCTCCGGCAGGCTCAGTTCCAACACGCCGAGCAAGATAAAAAGGAAATTCACCGACATCGTGCCATCGATCCCGGGCAATTGCACCTTCAGACCCGAGGCCAGCACGGCCACCGCCAGGTAGCACAAAAAGCGCAATGGATCGTGCGACTGGAAATGCAGTAAGGCGAAGCCCAGCACCACCACGCCCAACGACGCAGTGACACCGACAAACAGCTTCGTCTGAATCGACAATCCTTCTGTTTCAGCTCTCATCGAGAACCCAACGCCACTGCCTGACTTCGAGACCCGCGTTCTCGTGAATCCCTCTTGAAACCTAAGCAAACACGACCATTTGTAACGGCGCGCAAATTACACGGCGGCGCGCATAGGACACACCTTCATCCCACTTCCAGCCCTGCCCGATCCTATTGCAAGCATTGGGACTTCAGAAGCTTACTTTGGTAACAATCCCGAGAGTTTCCGAATCGGCTCGGTGATCTTCGGGGCGGGAAAAGTCGCGAGCGAGACCGATCCGCGCACGAAAAGTCCGTTACCTTCGTAATCCTTTGCATAACACGCTTCTCGGCCATTCTCACTTGCTGTGTCACCATCATCCCAACCCTATCTATGTCAACTTCAAACCGCAGTTCAGATTCGCATGACTCCGTCGCAAGTGCCAGGAGGAGTGTTGCCGAACCTGACGCGGGCGTCCAACCCGAAATCGCGGTTTTCTCCACCGATTTACAAGGAGGATTCCGAGGGTGCAACGCGGCCTTCAGCGGACTTCTAGGCTACTCGCCTGAGGAACTTCGGGGCCGCGACTTGGCTACGATTTTTGCTCGGACGGAAAAGTTGAACGGCGATCGATCCTTGTCGCGCACAATTCTCGCCGACGCCGGCGAACAGGGCGACTTTCACTCTCGGCTATTCGCTCATCCAAAGGCGGGGTGCAGCATTCCCGTTCAGTTCTCAGCTACGCTGCTGCGCGATTCCTCTGCTTCACCAACCGCGGTGATTGCGATGATCACGCCGCTCGCCAACGCCAGCCCGTCTGCGAATGTTTTGGGGGAAGCGCCTAGCATAGTGTCCCGCAAAATAGACGACACGGTCTTCATTCTGGCGAGCCCGATCATGCACAAATTTATGGGCCTGGTCGACCGCGTCGCGGGGCACACAGAGACTGTGCTCATCACCGGCGAGACGGGAACCGGCAAGGAACTAATTGCCCGCACCGTTCATGAGTCTTCCCAGCGCCGCGGTCGTCCGTGGGTCGACATTAACTGCGCCGCGCTTCCTGAAAACCTGGTCGAGAGCGAACTTTTCGGATATGAAAAAGGAGCTTTCAGCGGCGCCGACGCGTCGAAGCCAGGCCTTTTCGAATTGGCCGACAAAGGCACGCTTTTCCTCGACGAGATCGGCGAACTGCAACTACAGACGCAAGTAAAACTGCTGCGCGTCCTCGACGGCCAGCCCTTCTACCGTCTCGGCGGTCATCGCAAGATCCACGTCGATGTCCGCATCGTAGCTGCTACCAACCAGGATCTCGAAGCCGCGGTCAAGAACGGACGCTTCCGGCAAGACCTGTTTCATCGTCTCGGCCAGTTTCAACTCCGCGTTCCCCCCCTGCGCGAGCGACCCGAGGACATTGTTGCTCTCGCCGAACATTTCCTCCACCTCAAGGCTTCGCGCAAGAACTTCTCTTCTCGTGCCATTTCCGCTTTGCTGTCACATTCCTGGCCGGGGAACATTCGGGAATTACGCAACTTAGTGGCTCGAATGGCGATGGAATCCGCCGGTTCCGAGATTGACTTCTCCAGCCTGAGCGCCGCGTTGACCGGAGAGCCGGCTGCGCTCCGGCAAACGGCCTCCTTGCCGGTAAGCAATCTCGACAGCATGGAAGAGCAAATGATCATCAAGGCCCTGGAACGCACCGGCGGCCAGCGCACCCTTGCCGCCGAGCAACTTGGCATTTCGCGCCGAACCCTGAGCCGCAAGCTTAAGGAATACAACATCAACTTCGCGCCGGGAGAAACCACGGCCTCGCTCGGCTTCATCAGCAATGAGCAGCAGAAGTTTTTCCGCGCGCGCGTCGAGACCACGGTCACCATTCGGAACTCGCGGGGAGAAGAAGCCCGCGTGCACGGGGTCAACTTGAGCACCGGTGGCATGGGCCTCGATGGAATCAAAGAGCCGCTGCGTTTTGCGGGATTGCTCGACGTCAGTTTTATGCTGCCGGAGAGTGAAATCCTATTCCAGGCGAAAGCTCGCCTCATGTGGATCGGCGAGGAAGGCCGCGTCGGAATCCGCTTCGTCGTAATCGAGCCCGCCCTTTTCGAACAACTCCAGCATTGGACCAATCGAAAAATGAAAGAAGAGGGCTGGGAGTTTCCCACCTAGAATTTGGAAAGAAAATTCAAATTTAGAAGAATGTTCGGGGCCTACGAAGTCGGCAAAAGGCTCGTTATTTCCCTCTCGAAAATGGCTGGCTCAGTTGCCCCGATATGCTTCGCTTTTACGCGGCCCTCGCGGTCGATCAGAAAGGCGATTGGCAATCCTAGAACTCCGCCATATAGTTCTCCGGTTTTTGCATTGCCCATCACGACCGGATAGTTCATATGGAACTGCTGGTAGAAGGCGCGAGCGGGATCGGAACTGTCGTCCATGGAGACGCCAATAATCTGCAGGCCTCTCTCGCCATATTTTTGCTGGAGTTCGATAAGATGAGGCGTCTCCACTCGGCACGGCTCGCACCAGCTAGCCCAAAAGTCGAGGAGCACCACTTTGCCGCGGTAAGCAGACAGGCGAAGCTCTTGCCCATTTAATTGCGGAAGCGTGAAGTCGGGTGCAAAGGTCTCGAATGTGGTGGAAGTTGCAGTGTGTGGAACATGGTTATGTCGCACCGAGTACAGCGCTGCTGCGATGCCAAATATGGCGACGGCGATAAACAGCATTCTCGCCGCAGGGTTCAAGGGCTAGTCTCCTTTGGCGACTGGATAGCCTTTGTCTACCCAGTTCGTGCCGAAATTGTCAGCAATGTAGAGCACCTTCACGTTGGTAAATCCTAATGCTTGCAGGGCATCGTCAGCGGGCTTCACGTTAGGACAATGGCCCCATGGGCAGCATCCGCAATAAAGAACTATGAACGTTGTCCGGGGGAAAGATGCCACACGTTTGCGAAGTTGCTGCAATCCATTCGCGCTCGAGGCCGGGCCGATGTATTCGGAGGCGGGAATGTGGGCCTGCGAGAATAGCACGTGCGATCCAACTTGAATCATCAGCGGCTTTTCTTTTTCCGAAGTTTGCAAGAGTTTCACCAGATCCTCGGGATTGATAAGCCGGTTCTTCGGTATCGTCGTCGCTTGGGACGCCGCTTGAGCAATTGTGAGAGCGGTCACCGCCGCGAGGAGAGCGGCGAGACAGGAGTAGCGACGAGCCATCTTCATTTTTGTTTTTCCGGGCCGGAATTTTCGTTCCCACCCCAAGAATATACCGAAGTCAACAGGAGGTCATCCGCAAGGTCGTCTGTTCAGCTACGCCGCTAACGGTTGGCCAGTTCGCGCAGTCGCTCGGCCGCGTTCTCGGCTGTGATGTCGCGCTGCGGCGTGCCCAGCATTTCGAAGCCGACCATAAACTTGCGGATCGTCGCTGAGCGCAGAAGCGGCGGATAAAAATGAGCATGAAAATGACACTCAGGATGATCCCGGTCATCCGTCGGCGACTGGTGAAAGCCCATCGAGTAAGGGAAGGGAACTCCGAACACTTTGTCGTACGTGGACGTCACGCGCTGCAAAATGTCACTTAATGATCGGATTTCTTCCCTCGTTAATTCGCTCATGCTGGCAAAGTGCCGCCGGCTGCAAAGCAAAATCTCGAACGGCCAAACCGCCCAGAAGGGAACCAGCGCAACAAAACCTTCGTTCTGCCAAACCATTCGCACTTGTTCCCGTTGTTCCAGTGCGACGTAGTCACACAGGAGGCAGCTATCGTGCGACTTCAGGTAAGCGTCTTGCGCGGCAAGTTCCTTCGACGGCGCTTCGGGAATCGAGGAAGTCGCCCAGACCTGGCAGTGGGGATGCGGATTGCTGGCGCCCATCATGGCCCCGCGGTTTTCAAAAATCTGGACGTGCCGAATGTCTTCCATCCCTGCAAATTCCCGAAATTGTTCGACCCATGTATGTATGACCGGTTCTATCTGGTCGACCGACATAGTGGCCAGGGTGAGATCGTGGCGCGGAGAAAAGCAAATCACGCGGCAGATCCCGTGCTCCGCCTCGGCAACTAGCAGGCCTTTGTTGTTTACGTCGAGCCGCGCTTGCATGGTTTGCGGCTTCAACGCGGCAAAATCATTGTCGAAGACAAACGTCGAGGCATAAGTAGGATTGCGAATCCCTCCAGCGCGCGTATTGCCGGGACACAAATAGCAAGTCGGGTCATAGGCGGGTTCGAATGCCGCTCGGAGTTGTGCAACCTCTCCTTGCCAGGGCCGCGCGGCACGATGCGGCGACACCAGGACCCATTCATTCGTCAGAGCATTCAGCCGGCGATGAGGATCTTCGGTGAGATTCAAATTCAGGCCTTGCGGCATTCTACGACACAAGTGGAAGCGGCCAAATGGCGCGAAAGAGAAGAAAACAGCCGACGCTAGTCTGCAATTACTGGCCTGAGGTTCCGGAGGAATCGAACGTCTCCGGAGGATCGAAGAAGCATTTGTGCCAGAGCGCTGAGTCCGAAAGGGAGCCGGCGCGCCACTCCTTGAGCGTGGCCATAGTGGCAGCCACCATTCCGCCGTCCGCCGAATCGAAGATCACCACAATGCCCGCCGCCGCTGCGGGAGTCTTGGCTAATTCGTTGTAATCTTTTTCAAGCAGGAATTTTGCGTACTCTAATCGCGCCTTAGCTCCGGCATCTTTTGCGTTCTCGTCGACCTTCTGCACAGTAAGAATCTTCACGTTCTTGTTCCGTAGCTCATCCCAGTCTCCGGGAAACGTCGAAGTCTCTTCGCGGATCACGTGAAACAAGTCCGCGACCGGCGTCAGAGCGGAGGCTGGCTTCGCGTCCGTGTCTCGAATGCCATTCGGCATCTCGACACTGTTCCGCCAGATCCATCCCCGCGACAAACCGGAAATACGAACATGCACCCAATCCGCGTTGAAGTCGAGCAGTTCGAACTCATCGTGCATGCTCGCCAGAAATTCCGGCTTGGCATTCAGGCTGGGAGTGGCAACTACGGGCGTGCCAGACTTCTTCACTGCCACCAGGTCCTTCGGATAAGCTTGTTTTTTGAGAACTTCCTGCAGGCTTTCCGCCTCGGCTTGCAGTGCGCTGTCGGGTTTGATAGAAGCGGCGGCACTGTCCGGGTGTTCGTTCGCCTGCGCAGCCAAGCCTTGGCTTACCGACGACGAAAACGTCCGATCAGGTTCGGGGAACTTGAGAGCAGGGGCCGAGATTGTGGCTTGCGGGGACGCCGGTTTTGTTTTCCCGGGCTCTATTCTGGTAGCAGGCTCGGTAGCAGGTTTACGAGCCGAAACTGAAGCTGTTTGGCTGCCGCCTTCGGTCGAGCTCTTGGCGAGTTGGTCCGCCAACTGGTCCAACAGATCGGATTCAATCCGTCCATTGGAAATCAGCAATTGATATCCGGAACGCGTAGCCACCGGATCGGCGTACCATGCCGTCACCTTCGTGGTGACACGCACCAGCGACCCGCCCGACGGGGTTGAACTTACGCGAACGGTGCTTTGAAAGTAAGCACGTTGGTAGCTGTCGAGGGGGTGCTCTCCGGGCTTGGCGAACCCCTCCAGTCCCGGCAGCCGACCCGCCAGACCCGATTCCATCGTGCTCAAGGCTTTTTCAATCGCGGCTTTGGATTGCGGGAACACGCGCTCGTTAGGATTCGTTTGCGCGGGCGCCCTCGAAGCAACAACAAAGAGCACCGTACCGGCCAAGACCCGTCCCAGGCTGGACAGATTCAGAACAAGCCTCATGGGATCTGCTCCAGTTCATCTCGCAAGATCCATCCGTGCTGGCCCTCATGCGTTTCCACTCCATACCAATACGGAGTGGAGACTACAACCAAGACCTCGGTTCCCGCAGGCAAGGACTGCAGGGTGGTCGCGGAATGGAACGGTGCGGACTGCAAGGGAGCTCCGGGCGCTTTCACGAGCCGCTGAACCTGATGCTTGAGATCGCGAACCCGCTGTTCCAAAGTCTGGGGAGCGGGATGTGCGTCGGGCGCCGATGAAACATCTGTCGCGTCGGTGTTCGTTGTGGCTGCTGCTACCGTTGTGGCAGGTGCCACAGATGATGGCTGGGCTGTATCTTGGCTTGACGACTGGGCCGGCGCCTGGTCTTGCCGCTTAGTGGACCGCTCCTGCTTCTCCCTTTGCGCCTCTGCAGTCTGCGCGTTCATTAACTCCAAAGCTTCCAGGTGGTCGTGGATGTCTTTGTACTCGGCGCTTTCAACCGATCCATTCGATGGATGACTGGAGTGCCGAAAATCCTCCACAAAACGCGCGTCAATATGCAGCACAGTGTTCTTTTCGCCCTGGGGTTGAACTACGTAGCGGACAGCCAAGGTCCCGACATCGGCGCTGTCTTTGAAATTCCGCGGATCCAGCGCTTTCAGGCGCACTTTATAAAAAACCTTGCCACCTTCGGTCCAGGCGGGAAAAACCCGGGTCGATGTCGCCGGGGTCGCCCCGCTGATGTACTCGTCTTTGTTGTATTCCTTGGATCCCCGAATCAGTCCATTCTGGACTACTTCCTCTACGACGCGCTCAACCTCAGCCTCGGGAAAAGGGACATTTACGATAAGGCCCATGCCATAGGTCGTCGCGTCCTTTTCGCGGGCGGCCAAGGGTAAGGCGACCAATGACAGGAGCAAAATTGTATGGAGCTTGCGCAAACCGCAACCACCCACCCAGGGGATCAAACGAAAACCCCTCCCGCCATCGCTCGTAACATTGCCACGAATAATTTGCCTCTGGCAAGATTCTCAACTATAGCCAGCTCTGTCAACTTAAGCTCAAATCCGCCGACATTTTCGCCAATCGAGCAATTGGACCGATTTTACCTTGTAAAAAGAATGTAAAAAAAATTTCGATTAGGCACTTGCAAAACATTGCACAGACATTGTAGGATTCGGGCCGGTACAGTGGTAGGACCTTTAGCAAAATATTTTGAGTTCTGATCAAAGCGCATGTGAGAAGGGGTTCTCCATGCGCTGTAGCTTGCCTTGCGTTTGTGGGAACGCTGTGGAACCGAAGAAAAACTGCTAGGAGTTTGGCATGCGTATGGGGACGAGGTCTCGCCTTCTTAAGGCCGCGCTGTGGAAACAGCATTTCATGGCGGCGGTTCTGGTTTTGATCTTGCTGATCCTGAGTGGCAGCCAGAACGCCAACGCACTTCCGGCGTTTGCCAGGAAGTACGGCTTGCGCTGCTCAGCTTGTCACGAGTCCTGGCCCATGCTGAATTACTTTGGCCAGAAGTTCAAAGACAACGGCTATCAATTGATGAACGACCGCGATGCCCCGATCTGGCAGAATCCGGGGTATTGGCCGGTCACTTTTCGCATCACGCCAATCTGGCACCGGGTGAGCACGGGAAAGGTGGCGGTCGATACCTATTCGGGCGGCGCCGTTTCCGGAACCACTATCCAGCGGGTTACTTCCTCCGGTTTTGACCTTAGCGGATTAGACTTCCACACCGGCGGCACTCTGGAAAAGAATTTTTCGTTCTACGTCTTGCCCTCCTCCGACAACACCGCCTCCTTCCACTTCGAGACCGTCATGGCCCGATTGGACAATCTGTTCGGAAGCCCCTGGCTCAACATTAAGCTGGGAAAATTCGAGCTCGATAACCTGCTTTCCGAGAAGCGAATTCTGACTCTCACCGGTAACGGCGGAATTTATCAGCTCTATCACTTCCGGCCGGTTGGTGACGGCAACGTCTTCGGGCAAATGGGAGATAACCAGCTCGGCGTCGAAGTCATGGGCCATTCGTGGAACGATCGCACCCGATACTCGGCGGCCTTGCTCAGTTCCACGGATGGTACTCCAGGCCTCCAGTATGGAAATGCTTACACCGGTTTCTTTACGGCCAGCCAGGCGTTTGACGTCGGGAAGTTGGGAGTGGATCGAGTCGGCGCTTATGCAATGATTGGCCAAGCGCCTACTTATTATCTTACCTCTGGAGGCGCAGCACTTCCTGGAACCGGGCTCAGCAACCAGGGTTTTAGCCGCGAAGGTTTTGTCGGACAGTTCTATTTCGGCGAACACTTTGACCTGCAGGTGGTAACCCAGCACGGTTCCGATAGCGCCTGGTTCGGGCAAGGATACGGCGACTTGATCGGAGGTACTGTCTCCGGCAACAACACTCCAGGCACGGTGTTGCCCGCGGGCTCGCAGGCGCCATCTTGGAACGGCGTTCTGGGTGAAGCTCACTATGTCTACAGTCCGCAACTCCTGTTCCTCGGACGTTACGAGAACATCCAGATGTCGCGTCAATCCACACCCGGAACTCCTGGCAATCTGGGTAACATTTCCACCTACACGCTTGGGATTCGTTATAACCCATTCATGACTAGCCGGGCAGGCTTTGCCTGGCATAACGAGTACAACTGGCTGCATCAGGACGGGACTGGACCAATGGTCGGCTTGAACACCACCAATATCAACACAAGCGAATTCTTAACCGGTTTTGATTTCGACTTCTAGAGGGGATTGGATATGCGGATAAGTTTGCGGATGTGGACGCTGATGGTGGGCGCAGCTGCTATTTCGATTTTACCGATGCCCTCCCAGGCCCAGCTTACTAAACAGGACTTACAAGCACGCATCAATACAGAAAGCCATGTCGGAAATATCACGGGTCACGCCAGTGCGGGCAAGGATGATTACCGCCGCTATTGCGTGGGTTGCCATGGCGAACTGGGCGATGGAAATGGCGAGAATTTTCCCTGGGTGGATCCCAAGCCCCGCAATTTCCAATTAGGAGTTTTCAAGTGCCGTTCAACCCCGACCGGAACCTTGCCTACCGATCAGGATCTTTTTGATACGATCGCTCGCGGGCTCGACCGTTCGAATATGCCGCAGTGGAGTACCTTTACCAAGCAGGAGCGTGCCGATTTAGTCGCTTGGGTGAAGCACTACTCCCCGCGCTTTGCCAGCGAGAAGCCGGGGACGCCAATCGAGATTCCAGCGGAGCCAGAGGTCACCGCCGACCGAATCAAGGCCGGACGCGAAGTCTTTGCCCGCGTGCAATGCTGGAAGTGTCACGGCGTTCTGGGTCAAGCCGACGGTCCTTCCGCGGCGACTCTGACCGACGATCTGGGCAGGCCCATTGCGCCCTTCAACTTCAGCGAAGGCGCCCGGCCAAAGTGCGGCGACACGGACCGCGACATCTACAGAATTTTTATGACCGGCTTGGATGGCACTCCTATGCCCTCCTTTGCGGATAACATTAAGCCCGACGAGGCTTGGGACTTGGTCTTCTATCTCCGAACCCTGATGTCGCAGAACAGCAAGGAAAAAGAGATGGCGAAGAAACTTGACCTGAAGCCCGTCAACCCCAACGCGCCTGCGGGCCAACAGTAGGTCGGCTTGGCATCGCAAGCAAGGTTAACTTTGCAATTCGGGAAGGAGATATTTTCAATGACAATGCAAAACAGATTTACCGCTGTACTAGCGGCAGTGGTGCTGGTTTCCTGTGGCGCGGTGATCCTGAATCAGAGAGTCAGCGCGGCTGGAGAAGGCAAGATTACCGGTACGGTTAAGTTGGATGGAGCGGTTCCCCATATGAGGGGGATCGATATGTCCAAGGACCCGTACTGCGTAAAGGCGAATACCGCCTCGCCTGCGCACCTGCAAACTGTAGAAGTAGGGCAGAATAACGGGCTGGAAAACGTGGTGCTGTACATTTCCGAAGGCTGGACTGGCCCTGCGACAGCGTCAACCGAAGTGCCGGTGTTTGACCAGAAGAACTGCATGTACACACCGCACGTGCTGGCAGTGGACGCCGGCCAGAATTTCAAGGTGACGACTAGCGATCAAACCACCCACAACATCCACCCGCTGCCGAATCCGATGACTGGCAACATTCCGTGGAACCAGTCGCAGCCACCCGGAGCCTCTCCCATCGAGAAGAGCTGGAAGAACCCGGAAGTGATCCCGGTCCAATGCAACATCCACCCCTGGATGCACGGCTGGCACGTAGTCGTAAAGGGCCCTTACGCAACGACCGACTCGAGCGGCAACTACACCATTAACAACGTGCCGCCGGGGAATTACACGGTAACGGCCTGGCATGAAGACAGCCCAAACCTGACGC
>DASSRO010000025.1:0-2698 GCA_035701745.1 Candidatus Sulfotelmatobacter sp.
TGAGATCAAAGCTCAGCACGATGACATCAAGACCCAAGAGCAAAAGACGGAGACGCTGCTGCTCAATATTCTACCGGCCAAGATTGCAGAAGAACGTAAGCGGCTGAGAATCACCGGCAGGGGCTGTTGTTCTTTCGAAACGAGCCTGGAACTAAGCCTGAGCGGAAGCCCAGTTATGCGGCAGAAGCTCAGCGATGCGGTTGATGGGATGGCTGGGGATTCGGGCGAGGACGTCTTTAAACCAGGAGAACGGCTCCACATTCACGCGTTGGCACGAGGCTATGAAACTGCGCAGCACCGCAGCCGTCTGACCGCCGCCATCACTGCCAAAAAACGTCCAGTTGGCGCGACCCACCGCTAGACCGCGAATGCTGCGCTCCGTGCCTGTATTGTCGATTTCCAGATCGCCGTCTTGCGAGTAGCGATTTAGAGCGACCCAGTTTTTGAGGGCGTAGCGCACGGCGCGTCCCTCCGGACTCTTGGGCAACACCTCAGTCTGAATCTCCAGTAAGTACTGATGCAACTTGTCCAGAATCGGCCGGGCATGGGTTTGCCGCAATCGCAGCCGGTCTTTCACGGTCAGTGGCCGCGCCTGTTTCTCCACTCGATATAACTGTGCGATCAACAGCAGGGCTGGACCCATACGGGCTCGATCCGATTCGAGCGCCTTGTAAAAGTAGCGCCGCGAATGAGCCCAGCAGGAGACCTCCGTCAAGCCGCGTGCCGGATCCTTGAAGAAGGCATCATAGCCGCCGTAGGCATCCGCTTGTAAGTAACCGCGATAGCCGGCCAGGAATTTCTCCGGCCCGGCACGCTCTCGAGTCGGTGTGTAGTCATAGAGGGTCACCGGATGATCCGGGTCGCCGTAATAGGGCCAGATGCGGCCGGTACGAGCAAAGGGCAGCTTCCGGTCAAGAACTTTCACTCCGGTATCGTCGGTGCCGATCACTTTCGATTCGAACAGAACCTTCTTCGCCGTCGCATACAGCGGATTCAAGAGAGCGGCGCATTGTGCCATCCAGCCACCCATGCTCTTACGCGAAAGAACGACGCCGGACCGTGCAAAGATCTGTTCCTGCCGGTGCAACGGCAAATGGTCGGCCCATTTGCTCACGATCACCTGCGCCAGCAGGCTGGCTCCGGCGATGCTCTTTTCAATCGGCTGTGGCGGCTTGCCCGCCGTCCGCACCGTGCACGCGCAGGCATACTTCAAACAAGCCTCTTCGATGACCGTGAGTGAAGCGGGAACGTATTCGTAACGTTCGCACGTTTCCTCACCAATAGGACGTAAATCTTGCGCACACTTGGCACAATGCTTTTCCGCTTCCGGCAGATCACGCACGATACGCTCGCGCTTGAGATGTCGCGGCAACGCCTGGCGGCCGCCGGGCTTCTTCCCAGGAGTTGTCGAACTGGCGCCGGGGCGCCCGGTTTCGTCGTCATCGTCATCTTCTGTGCCGGCAGCGTTCGCCGCTTCCCGTTCGGTTTGCCGAGCCTGCCAGAGCGCTGCGAACAACGCCAGCTGCTCGTTGGAAAGTTGTTCGCTCTTGCGGTTGCGCTTGGCATCCAGCAACTCACGTAGCAAGGTCTCCACTTTGCCGCGTTCGGTGAACTCGCGGTCCAGCTGCGCCATCAGGTCGAGCACCATTTGCTGCAGGGCCTTGGGATCGTCCGGGAGATGTTTAGGATCGATGGCCACGAATGAGTAAGTGAATATTGCTATTCTACCGGCCTACTTACTCGATGCCAAGTCAATAAGCCAACACCCTGCGACTATTTATGCAACCCGGTTATACCGTTTGCGTCGTTTGGTCCGATTAAGATCAATGCCCGACAACAGTGCCGCTAATTCTTGCGCTGTGATCTCACGCCGCACCTCGCCAGATTCGCAAAACGGCAACGCGTAGGTACCTTCCTCCAATCGCTTCGCCCAAACCGCAAAGCCATCGCGATCCCAATATAGGATCTTCACCCGGTCTTTTCTTCGGCTCCAGAAAACATACAAGTGGCCGCCCAATGGGTCCAGATCCATTTGGCTCCGAACCAGCGACGCCAAACTATCAAAGCTCTTGCGCATGTCGCATGCCGTCAGGCAAAGATAGACCCGCACACTGGCCGGCAGGTGAATCACACACGTTGCCGCAACAGCCCAAGCACAGTCCGCAGCGTCGCTTCATCGGTACCCGACGGAATCTCCAGACGTTCGCCGCCGGCCAACACCAGTTGTAGTGGTTGTTGCATGGGTGCGCCAGGCACCACCCCCTTCGTCGCCACTAACGCGAATCGCGCCGGCTGATCTTCAGCTACGACGCGTTTCCGCCAGGCGTAAAACAATGCCTCGCCAACTCCATGCTTCGCGCAAAACGCCTTCACCGTGAGCCCGCTTTGCTTTTGCTCCGAAATCAGCTGCTGCCAATCTTCCCGCCTACGTGCAGGCCCTTCGCTGTTCATCCATCCAATATCCAGCTTCTCGCACCAGTCCGCCATTGGGGTTTACAAGCCGCTTACCTTAGATAGTCGTTTTTGAGAGACGTTTGCGAACACCCTGAGGCCCTTCATTGTCAGAATGCATTTCGTTTTTCGCGAACATGGCAGCCACTATCGACAAGGCATGCGGCAAACAAAAAGGCGGGTTGGCGATGTACATTCAAGCTGAGTACTGTATTTAGGCGGAGGAGGCCTCAGCCCGAAGGGCTAT